>VBOT01000033.1 GCA_005893225.1 Candidatus Eiseniibacteriota bacterium | reverse complement strand
GCCGGCATGAGCGGAGGAGGCAGCGCCCCGAGATAGAGCTGCGCTCGCCCGGTATCGAGGGTGGGTCCGTTGTTGGCGCCCGGGATGCCGACGAGCATGTCCGCGCGGCCGTCTCCGTTGACGTCCCCGGCTCCCGCCACCGAAGTGCCGAGAAGATCACCGGGCGCCGGCCCCGCCCATTCGCGATCGGGCAGGGTGTCGGGCGTGGCGCCGCCGAAGTAGAGATAGGCCCTTCCGGCCCAGGTCGTGGCGTCCGAGTTGTAGGGCGCCCCGACCAGGAAGTCCGAGTAGGGGCCCCTGCGCGTTCGCCCCGCCCCCGCCACCGCCGTGCCGAACTCGTCGCCGTCGCCGCGCGCGTGCAAGGTGAAAAGGGTCACCGGAGCGGCGCCGCCATGGGAGACGCGCACCGCGCCCGAGTCGAAACGGTAGCCGGGAGCGCCGGCGATGATCTCGCTGCGGCCGTCGCCATCCAGGTCGGCGAGCGCCACGCTCGTGCCGAAACGATCGCCGGGGCCATCGCCCGGGAGGCTCGCGAGAGGGCGGCTCCCGATCGGGTTCGCGCCGTAGGCGATCAGCACGCGCCCGGCGGCGCCCGGCACGACGTCCGTGTTGCCCGGCGCCCCGATCAGCAGGTCCGCCCGCCCGTCAGCGTCGATGTCGCCACCGCCGGCGAGCGCGAAGCCCAGCAGATCTCCCGGGAGCCCCGTGATCACCCAGGCCGGGGGATCGCCGAGGTGCGAGTCCCCGCCGCGGAAGATGAAGACCCGGCCGGCGCTCCGCCCGCCGGTCGAGTCGGCATTGGCGCCGATCGCGAACTCGGCGAACCCGTCGCCGTCCATGTCGCCGATCACCGCGCAGGCGAACCCGTACTCGCCGTCCAGCACCTGGCCGTCGTAGGTGTGGAGCAGCGTGAGATCCAGCGCCGCGGCCGGCGAGGCCGCGGCGAGGCCGATCAGGAGCAATGCAGCGTGGCGGATCACGGCGATAGCGAGAAGGCCGGCGAGCGCGCCGACCTTCCCATGGCTCTGGAGTGGGCGTCGATCAGTGATAACGCTTCTTGACGCTCCCCCATGAATCCCTCTGCGCCGGGGTGACTCCCTCGGGCTCGAGCCCCATGCCCTCGATCATGCTCTTCTCGAGATCGCTCTCGGGCGACACGCACGGGCCGGGGACGACGACGAACGGAGCGGCGGCCCGATCTTGAGTGCTGTCGCTCGCGAAGGCGCGCGCCACCCAGGCGTAGTTGCCCGGTGGAACGGTCGACGGGATACCGAAGATGAACTCGCGATGGCGCCGCTCACCGGCGGCGAGCCGCACGCGACCGAAGAACGGACCCAGGATCACCGTGTCGCGGCTCACCAGCGCGAGCGAGACCCGCGCCAGGATCGGGTGATCGCCGCCGTTCGCGATCCCGAAGAAGAACTGGCCATGCCCGCACTGGGGAATCGTGTCGGGACTAACGGCCACGCGGATATGGACCGCCGCGGAAGCCGCGCTGGTCAGGGCGACGAGCAGGAGGAGAGCCAGGGACAGCCGCAACCGGAGTCGGCACATTGGGGAGCTCCTTGGGATGGGCAGTGCAACGGCCCGGCCGAGGGGCCTCTCTCGCCAGGATAAGATAAGGGTGACGAAATCATGCGGGCTCGAGCCGGTCGGGTCAAGGGAATTGCCGCGGAAGGTGGGTCATGCTAGGGGGATTCGAGCGCCGGCACCCGCCGGCGTGCGCGGCTTGAAGGGTTCACGCCCGCTCCGTAGACTGCCGGCGCTCCGATCCATACCCCTCGGCCCCAATGGAGTAGACCATGCCGTCCGCAACACTTCTGACCATTGCGCTAATGCTGGCACTCGGGCGCGCCAGCCCCGGCGCCGTCGCGGCGCCGGTAAGCGCTGCTCCTCCTTTCGGTGCTTCGCGGTCCTCCCTCACCCCGGACCTCGTCAAGGTCGAGCGCCACGTCCTCCCGAACGGCCTGGTCGTCCTCCTCCACGAGGACCACACCGTCCCGGCAGTGACGTTCTACCAGTGGTACAAGGTGGGCTCGCGCAACGAGCGTCCCGGCATCACGGGCATCTCCCACTTCTTCGAGCACATGATGTTCAACGGCTCGAAGAACGTCCCTCCCAAGGAGTACGACAGGATCCTCGAGTCCAACGGCGGCTACTCGAACGCGTTCACCTCGCGCGACATGACCGCTTACTACGAGGACATCGCCTCGGACCGGCTCGAGGTGCTGTTCCGCCTCGATTCGGACCGGATGCGCGATCTCTCGCTGCTGCCCGAGCAGCTCAAGAGCGAGATCGAGGTGGTGAAGGAGGAGCGCCGCAGCAGCATCGACAACGACATCTTCGGGATGCTCGACGAGCAGCTCTGCGCGGTGGCGTTCAACGCCTCGCCCTATCGCTGGCCGGTGCTGGGCTGGATGGGCGACCTGGAGCGGATCCAGCGCCAGGAGATGGTGGATTACTTCCGCACCCACTACGCGCCCAACAACTGCATCCTGGTGCTCACGGGCGACTTCGACCCCCGGCAAGCGCTGGCGCAGATCCAGCATTACTTCGGAGACATCCCGTCGCAGACGCCCCCGGCGCCGCCGGTGAACTCGGAGCCGGAGCAGCGCGGCGAGCGCCGCGTGGAGGTGCACTACCCGGCTCAGAACGTGACGTTCCTGATGGGCTACAAGGCCCCGAGCGTCCAGAGCCCGGATGCCTACGTGCTGGACGTCCTGGACGCTATCCTCTCCACCGGGGAGTCGTCCCGCCTGCAGCGCGCTCTGGTCCACGATCAGCAGGTCGCGCTCGACGTGGGCTCGTTCTTCCAGACCCGGCTCGACCCAACCCTGTTCGAGATCTACACCATGATGAAGCCCGGAAAGACGGCGGCCGAGGGCGAGAAGGCGGTCGACGAGGTGATCGCCCGGCTGATCCGGGAGGGGCCCGGGCGGCGTGAGCTCGAGAAGGCCAAGAACCTGCTCGAGTCGAGCTTCATCGTCGAGCTCAAGACCAACAACGGCGCGGCCCGCACGCTGGCCTTCCACGAGCACCTCTACGGCGACTATCGGGCGATGTTCGAGGTCATCCGGAGATACCGCGCCGTGACCGCGGAGGACTGCAAGCGCGTCGCCCGGCGGACCTTCGATCCGCTGCGGCGCACCATCGCCGAGCTCGTGCCCGAGAAGCCGGAAGCCGCGGCGGCCCAGGAGGGCTCGAAGTGAGCCCTGCGGCGGCCCCGCGCGCGGCTCGCTCCGTGCCAGCCGCGATCTGCTTGATCGCAACGCTGATGGCGTCGCCCTCCGCGGGCGCCACCCCCGTCCGGCTCCCGCCCTACACCAAGACGCGGCTCCCGAACGGGCTCACCGTGTTCGTCATGCCCACCCGCCGGCTGCCGCTCATCGAGCTCCGCATGGTGGCGAAGACCGGCTCGGCGGACGACCCGCCGGGGAAGGAGGGGCTCGCGGGCCTGACCGCCGACCTCCTGACCCAGGGAGCGGGGCGGCGCAGCGCCCAGGAGATCGCCGAGGACATCGCCTTCGTCGGAGGCTCGCTCGAGTCGTCCGCCGGGAGCGAGCAGCTCGTGGTGACCTGCGAGGTGCTCAAGAAGGACCTCGCCACCGGGCTCGAGCTGTTTCGCGACGTGATCGTCTCCCCGACGTTCCCGGACTCGGAATTCGCGCGCAAGAAGGACGAGACGATGGGGGCGATCGAGGCCCAGAAGGACGACCCCGCGACCGTGGCCGACGTGGAGCTCCTCCCCTTCCTCATGGGCTCGCACCCGCTCGGCCATCCTCCGATCGGATGGAGGAAGTCGGTCGAGAGCATCGCGCGCGACGAGGTGGTCGCCTTCCATCGCGACCACGTCGCGCCCGACAACGCGCTGCTCGCGGTGGTGGGCGACGTGGATGCGAAGAGCATCCTCGCCACACTCGAGAAGGCGTTCGGTGCCTGGAAGCCTTCCGGCCGCACGGCCGGCGCCGGATATCCTCCGCTCGAGAAGACCGGCGGGCGTCGGGTCCTGATCGTGAGCAAGCCCGAAGTCACTCAGACCCAGATCCGCCTCGCGTGCGCCGCCGTCCCCCGCAATCATCCCGACTTCTATCCGATCACGGTCGCGAACAACATCCTCGGCGGGGGTTTCACGTCACGCCTGGTGAACGAGATCCGCGTGAGCCAGGGGCTCACCTACGGCATCCACAGCGGGTTCGACATGTACCGGGGCACGGGGACGTTCGCCGTCACCACGTTCACGCGCAACCCGACGCTGCGGAAGTGCATCGACGAGACGCTCAAAGTGATGAAACAGCTGGTCTCGCAGGGCCCGAGCGACGAGGAGCTGATCAAGGCCAAGCGCTACCTCACCGGGCAGTTCCCGCTCTCGCTCCAGGCCCCCGATGCCCTTGCGGCGCGGCTGCTCGACATCGAGTTCTACGGCCTGGAACCCAGCTATGTGGAGACCTTCTCGGCCAAGATCGACGCGGTCACCATGGACGACGTGAGGCGCGTGCTCAGGACCCATTTCTGCGTCGACGACCTGAGGCTGCTGGTGGTCTCGAAGCCGGACCTGGCGAAGGCCGCGCTCAAGGGCCTGGGGCCTCTCGAGGTCAAGGAGATGGAGTGAGGCCGGAAGCGTGACGGCGTCACTCCTGATCGCGGCCCTTCTCGCGCTTCGTGCCTCGGGCGCTGCGGCCGAATCCGCGGGCGGCGCTCGCGAGCCCCGCGACTCGACCCATACCTGGCCGCGGATCGAGTACTCCGATGTCCGTTCCGCCCACGACTCGACCCGGAGCGACACCTCCATCGACGCCGCCGGCCTCGGCGACTCGGCGGTGCACCGTGTCACCTTCTCATCCGTGGAGCGGTGGAGGGCCGTCCTGGATCGCCCGGATCGAGACGCGCTGGAAATGCCCGACAGGATCGTCGATTCCCTCCGGCTTTCGAGAGGTGCCCGGGTCGCCGACATCGGGGCCGGCACCGGGTACTTCGAGCGGCTCCTGGCCCGCGCGGTCGGTGACTCGGGCAGGGTCTATGCGGAGGAGATCGAGCCGCCGCTGGTGGCTTACCTGGCCGAGCGGGCGCGGTCCGAAGGCACGCCCCAGGTGGTGCCCATCTACGGCGCGCCCGCGGATCCGAGGCTTCCCGGCGACCTGGACCTCATCTTCTTGTGCAACGTCTACCGCTACATCGACGGCAGGCGCGCGTTCTTCAGGCGTCTCCTTCCTAACCTGGCCCGATCGGGGCGCGTCGCCATCGTCGACTGGAGACCCACGGACAATTCCCCGAACCGGCTTCCGGCCCAGCGCGTGGTCGCGGAGATGGGGGCCGCCGGCTATCGCCTGATCCGGGAGCCCACCTTCCTGCCCAAGCAATACTTCCTGGTCTTTGGCCGCGCCGAGGAGCCCGGACCGCGATAGCCATGCCCACGCTGCGTGAGGTCGGCGAGCTCGAGGCGATCGCGCGGCTCGGCCGCGCCTACGCCCGCGCGGGGGCCGGTGCGCGCGGCGGGGAGCCGGACGGGGAGGGCGTCGTCCTCGGGATCGGCGACGACGCGGCGCTGCTCCGCCCGGCTCCCGGCCGCGACCTGGCGGCGACGACCGACGCCTTCGTGGAGGGCCGGCACTACGTGCCCTGGGCGTTCACGCCGCGCGAGACCGGAGCGCGGCTCGCGCACGCCAACCTGAGCGATCTCGCCGCCATGGCGGCGGTCCCGCGCTGGGCCCTGCTGTCGCTCGGCCTGCGCGCCGACCACGACATCGATCTCCTGGTCGAGCTCGGACACGGCCTGGCCCAGGCCCTGGCGGCGGACGGAGCGCGCGTCGTGGGCGGCAACGTCGCCGCGGTCACCGGGGCCGAGTGGCTGAGCCTCACGCTGCTCGGCGAGACACCGCGGGGGCGGGCGTGGACGCGCGCCGGCGCGCACCCCGGGGACCTGCTCGCCGTCACCGGTTTCCCCGGGCGCGCCGCCGCGGGGCTGCTCCTTGCCTCGCGGCTCGGGGCCGCGGCGCAGGGGGCCGAGTGGCGCACGCTTCTCGATGCGTGGCGGCTCCCGCGGTCGCGCGTCCGGCTCGCCTTGACCCTCGCCGAGACCGGGGCGATCACGGCCGCAATCGACATCTCGGACGGGCTGGCCGGCAACCTGGCCCGCCTGTGCGAGGCGAGCGGTGTGGGTGCCGAGCTCGAGGAAGCAATGTGGCCGCGCGATCCCGAGCTCGAGCGCGCAGGCGAGACGCTCGGGATCGACCCCGACCGGCTCCGCCTCGGGCCGAGCGACGACTACGAGCTATTGCTGGCCGTGAACCCCGAGCGCCGCGAAGCCTGCGAGGAGGCCGCGCGCCGGACGGACACCCCGCTGGCGTTCGTGGGGTGCCTTAACCAGGCCTCGAACGTGGTGGTGCGCGTAGGCAAGGACGCGAGCAGGCGGCCGCTGGCGGTCGAGGGCTACGACCACTTCACTGCGGCGGGCTCCTAGAGCCCGCGTGGGTTGCTCGGGTGCTCGTCGCCGCGAGCTACCGGCGCAGGCGATCAGTGAAGGTCGCGGCGCGCCCCGCCGCGCGACACCTCGGCCCCCAACAGGTCCCCGCTCGCGGCCCCCACCCTTCCGAAACGAGCCTCGTGCTGCAGCAGCCACCGCTTGCGGTGCATGCCGCCGCCGTAGCCGGTGAGCTTGCCGTCGGCGCCGATCACGCGGTGGCACGGCACCACGATGGCGATCGGATTCTGGTTGTTGGCGAGTCCCACCGCGCGCGCCGCCCTCGGTTGCTTGAGCGCGCGCGCAATCTCACCGTAGGTGCGGGTCTGGGCGTAGGGGATCTTGAGCAGCGCCTTCCAGACCGAGAGCTGGAACGGCGTGCCGTCGGGATCCAGCCGCAGCTCGAACTCGGTGAGCGTGCCGCAGAAATAGGATTCGAGCTGGTCCACCACCGGCTTGAGATCGAGCAGCGAGGGCTGCCAGGTCGCATCCGGGAGCGTGTCCTGGTGGGAAGCGATCACGCGCCGGATGCTCTTGCGGTCCATGAACGACAGGATCTTGAGGCCGCGCTCGGAGCGGGCGATGAACAGGAGCCCGATCGGCGATGACATGACGTGGTAGGCAAGGCGCACGCGGGGAGGATAGCCCAGGCGGGCCCGGAAATTCCAGCGGAACGGCCCGCCCAGTTGCAACCGGGCCGCCTACGCCAGCCCTGTTCTCCGGTTACGCTCGTTGATCCCGGGCGTCGGCCGGATCGAGCGCGTCCGACGGGGGCCGTGAGGCTGCCGAAGCGCGGAGCCCGGACGTCTCGCGGCCGTCCATGACGGGATGCATGAGATCTCGGTGCGGCGCGTTCATTCACCCTCCGCGGGTCCGCCGACGCGGCCTTTACGCCGGTCGTAGGGGACGATGTTCTGCCACTCGCTCGCGTCCGAGCGCGCCACGACGGCGACCACCGGCTCGCTCGAGCTGACGTTGAACACCTCGTGAGGCACGCCCGGCTCGATGTAGATGAAGTCTCCTGCCGTGTTCTCCAGGGAGTGTTTGAGTCCGGGTCCGTACTCGTGTCGCACCTGGCCGGAAAGGATGTAGAGCATGACTTCGAACCCGACGTGGACGTGGGCATAGGCCACGCCCCCGGGCGGAATCGTGGCCACGTTCATCGACAGCTGCCGTGCGCCGACGTTCTTCGCGGAAAGCCCGGTCTTGTAATGGATCCCGTTCCAGTCGCGGCAGAACTCTCCGCCGCGCACGACCAGGATGCCGTCGTGGCCCTCCACCGGGGCTGCCGTCGTCTTGCCGTCTGCACTCATGAGCGCTCCCTTCGGATCTGGCCTGGGGCTTCGGGGCAGAGTCACTTCCCTTCGCCTGCCCCGCCCCGATCGTAGAGCCACTGTTTGCCCTACGGCGGTGACGTGCCGCACTGCACCATTCTCCCGCGGCGCCTTTGTGCGCCGAGCAGAGGGCAGCTACGCTACGGATCATGGTCGACCAAGCTCGCGAGGTCTACAAGGGCCGCGTGGTCCATCTGTTCATCCATCGCGTCACCCTTCCGAACGGACACGTCACGACGCTCGAGGTGATCCGACACCCGGGGGCGTCGGCGGTCGTCCCCTTCGTCTCGTCCGATGAGGTGTTGCTGGTGCGCCAGTACCGGCACGCCACGGGCGGCTACCTGCTCGAGGTCCCGGCGGGCAAGCTCGATCGCGGCGAGGCGCCGGAGAGCTGCGCCCTGAGAGAGACCGAGGAGGAGACCGGCCACCGCCCCGGAAGGCTCGAGAAGCTGGGGAGCATATTCACGACCCCCGGATTCACGGACGAGATGATCCACCTCTACGCGGCGTATGATCTCGCCCCGGGCAAGATGCAGCCCGAGAGCGACGAGGTCCTGAGTGTGGTCCGCCTGACGTTCGCGGATGCGGTGGCCCGCGTGGAGCGCGGTGAGATCACTGACGCGAAGAGCGTCAGCGCGCTGCTGCTGGCGGCGCGCCGGCGCGACAGCCACCGGGAGGAGCGATGATTCGAGAGGTCGATGGCCGCACGGCCGTGGCGTGGCTGCGGGGCGAGGGGCCGCGGGAACGGACCGCTCGGCGGGCCGTGGTTTCGGCGCTGCCCCGCCCGGCAGCCTTGCTCGCCGCTGCCGCCCTGCTCGCGCCGGTCGGCGCGGCGCTCGGCCCCGCGCCGGCCGCGGCGCAGCAGATCGTGGCGCTCGGAGGCGGTGTGGTCGTTCCCCTCGCCGGGTTCTCGGACTGGTTCGATACCGGGGCCTATGGAACGGTCTCGGTCGACCGCGAGCTGCGCCGGCAAATCGAGGGCGGGCTCGATCTCGGGATCAGCGCCCACTCGGCGACGCACCCGTTCGACGTCGAGGAGAGCCGCGCGACCAACATCCCTCTCCAGGAGTGGCGCAAGGAGGTGCTGTCCGCCGGCGTGCACGCCAAGGTCTTTCGACGCATCCAGCAAGCTCCGCTCATCGCCTACGTACAGGTGGGAGCCGGCGCCTACGCCCTCATCACGCGGACGCGTGACGAGTTTCTCGGAAATCCACGCGAGCGCCAGATCCGGCCGGGCGTGAATGGCGGAGCCGGGTTGATCTACCACGTGAGGCCCGACCTCGGGCTCGGCCTGGGGGCGGTGGTCCACCATCCGTTCTCGGAGGGACTGTCGAGCCCGTTCTTCAGTGTGGCCCTGAGCCTCTACTTTGTGGAGCGCGGAAAGGGGTAGTCGGGCCGGCCGCGACCCCCGGCCGCCGAGGAGGGCGAATGGATTTCCTGGCCCCGTTCCACCCCCAGATCGTTCACACCCCCGTGGCGCTCATCATCACCGGCGCGGTGTTCGAGCTCATCGGCCGCACGATCGACCTCGCGTGGTGGCGCAAGGCGGCGTTCGCCATGCTGATCCTGGGAACGCTGGGCGCCGGCCTCGCCGTGCTCTCGGGCGAGCCCGCCTCGGAGCGTGCCGAGAAGGGGCAAGGGGTGCCCGAGCAGGCGGTGGATGTGCACGAGGATCTCGGCAAGCTGACGTGGTGGATCGCCGCGGCGGCGGTCCTGGCGCGGATGCTCGCCGGGCGGCTGAAGGTGGCGCGCGGGCCGGCGGCCGGGCTCGCCCTGATGCTTCACCTGGCGGCGGCGGTCACGGTGGCGATGGCGGCCCACCGGGGGGGAGTGCTCGTGTACGAGCACGCCGCGGGGGTGCGACTCCACGGGAAGCCCGTCCTCTCGGGCCGTCCCCATCGCGAATCGCATCCGGAAGGACGCGAGCAACGCCGGTAGCGGGGGCTGCTACTTCTTGGTCGTGTCGGCCGGCGCTCCCTCGCCTTGCTTCAGCAGGTGTCGCTTCTCGATCTCGCGCTTGAGCACTTCCTTGTTGAGCACCACGAATTCGACGCGGCGGTTGAGCGCCATCCCATCGACCGTGTTGTTGGGCGCGATCGGCTTCGACTCCCCGTAACCCTTGGTCGCGAACTGCTCGCGCTTCATCGTCGGAAAGGCGGCGAGCAGGTGGTCGAGCACCGCCTGGACCCGCGCCTCGCTGAGCTTCTGGTTGGCGGCCGCCGAGCCGCGCGAGTCGGTGTGACCGCCAATCTCGATCCGGAGCTCGGGCCACCGCGTCAGCACCTGGCCGACCACGTCGAGCAGCGGCTTCGACTCGGGCAGAAGCTCCGCCTTGCCGGTCTCGAAGTTGATGTTCTGGAGCCGGATCATGCCGGTGTCCAGGAGCTCGGTCTCCTTCTCGGTCACCTCGATCGAGCAGCCGTCCCTGTCCACCTTGAGCCCGGGCGAGGTGTCCGGGCACTTGTCGATCCCGTCCGGCACGCCGTCGTGGTCGCTGTCCTTGGGGCAGCCACGTTCGTCGACGGTGGCGCCCTTGGGAGTGTCAGGGCACTGGTCGAGGCCGTCGAGCACCCCGTCGCCGTCGCTATCGTGCGGGCAGCCGTGCTCGTCGACGGTGGCGCCCTTGGGGGTGTCGGGGCACTGGTCGAGGCCATCCCAGACCTGGTCGCCGTCGGCATCGTGGGGGCAGCCGTGCTCGTCGACGGTGGCGCCCGGGGGAGTGCCGGGGCACTGGTCGAGGCCGTCCAGGACCTTGTCGCCATCGGAATCGTGGGGGCAGCCGGTGGCGTCGACGGTGGCTCCCTTGGGAGTGTCGGGGCAGCGGTCCTTGCGATCCGGAACGCCGTCGCCGTCGGTATCGCGGGGCGTCGCCCCGATCGCGAGGGCGACGCCGGCGCTGAACGTTATCGTGTGAGCCAGGGGTTTCCCGAACTTGTCGCCCCTGAGCCACATCAGGTCGCGCCCCTCGAGCCGCATGCCCAGGGCGTCGCTGAACCAGAACCTGAGCCCGCCCCCTAGCTCGCCGTTACCCATGCTCGTGGCATTGCCCGCGGACGGCTTGAACTGCGCGCTGCCGCCTCCGATCAGAAGGAACGGTCCGCCGAGCCGGCCCCCGTAGGGCGTCAGCACGACATCTCCCGAGCCGTGGTAGTAAGTCGCGTCCGCGGCGCCTGGCCGGTCCTCTCCGGTCGGAACGACCCCGCCGGCAAGCTCGAGGGCGAGCCAGGGGCGCCACTGATAGCCGAGCCGGCCTCCGAAATACAGCCCGTCCTTCACGTTCGTGATGTGAGTGCTGTCGTGCTCCGTCGTGATGGCGCGGAGGCTCTCGTCGAAGCGGAGGCTCCCGTCGAACAGGGTGTAGCCGCCTTCGGGAACCAGGTAGAAGAAGGATCCGATCGGCTCCGCCCCGACCGCCGCCGGCGCGAGCAGCGCCACGAGTGCCAGGGTCGCGAGCCGAAGACCTGGGCGCATGTCGACCTCCGTGAGACTCGAATGCGAGGGCGCGCCCGGAAGCGGCGAGCGACCCTGCGGGCAGTTGGAAGCGGGCACCATACCGGCAGGGTGGAGGGCTCGCAAGGACGAGATCCATTGACCCTGCCGCGGGCATCGACGGATAATCCTGGCGTCCCACCTTCTCCCAAGGAGCTCTCTTGCGCCCTCGATTCCTCGCCGTGCTTGCCGCGAGCCTCATGGCGGCTGCCGCCGGCCCCGCGAACGCCTCCACCTACGGGGACACGCTCACCGTGATCTGGAGGCCGCTGCCCAATCTTCCGGTCCTGGTCCGGCCGGGCGACAACTTCACCGTGTGGGCCAACGCTCCCTCCGGTTCCTCGGACTGGACGGCGAGCCTCACCTTCGGGGCCCTCTCGATACCGCTCGCGCCCGCGGGCGGCGGTTATCAGGCGAGCCGGCTCAGGTGGGAGCTGGACTTCCAGGTGCCCCAGGGAGTACCCGAGGAGATCTACGACCTGACTCTCCAGTCGGGTGCTTCGACTCCCGACACCTCGCGCCACTCGGTCAAAGTGCTGCCGGCGTTCAGGACCAGCTACTACTTCGCCCAGATCAGCGACACGCATCTGCCCGAGCACGGCTTCTCGAGCGATGCCGGGTTCAACCCCGCCGACACCTCCGGGATGGGAGACTTCGACGCCGTGATCGAGGATCTCAACGTGATCCATCCGGAGTTCATCATCCACACCGGCGACCTCGTCAACGAGGGCGAGCTCGAGGAGTACCTGGGCATGTACGAGATGGGACGCGCCCAGGCCATGCTCTCGCGACTGCGCGATCCGGTCTTCGTTTCCTCCGGTAACCACGACCAGGGCGGATGGCAGGCCACGCCGCCTCCTGACGGCACGGCACGCAAGAACTGGTGGCGCTACTTCGGCTGGCCGTTCCTCGGCAATCCGCCGGCGGGCGACCCTTACCACTCACAGGATTACCATTTCGACTACGGTCCGCTGCACGTGATCGGGCTCGAGGCGTATATCAACAACGGTTCCTACGATCACTACATGCAGAACATCTGGGGCGCCCAGAGCTTCACCGCCGAGCAGATGAACTGGCTCAACGCCGACATCGCCGCGGCCCCTCCGGGCTCGAAGAAGCTGCTCTTCTATCACTACGACTTCGGCGGGACCCTTGCCAACGGGCAGCCGGGGGCCAACTTCTCCCAGATCAACCCGACCGCGCTCGGGCTCGACGGCGCGATCTGGGGGCACAACCACTTCGTTTCGGAAGGCAACCTGGGGGCACGGCCGTTCAACCTCGGGATCCAGGCGGTGATCGACGGGCTGCGGACGTTCCGGATCTTCCGGGTCACGAACGGCGCCATGAGCCCGGGCCCGATGCATCACTGCGGCGGCACGAGCTCCACCCCCACGGACTCGCTGACCCTGGTCTGGAGCGGCCCCAACGACGGCACGCGATCGACCCTCACCGCCACCGTCCGCAACCGCTTCGGCGAGACCTGGGACCACGCCCGCCTGGTGTTCAACATGGTGGATCGCGACTCGGCCTACGGCGCGACGGGCGGCACGATCGCCCAGACGATTCGCCAGGGGGGCATGGTGAACGTCTACGTCGATTGCACGCTGCCGGCCGGAGGGATCACGGCGGTGTCGGTCTATCCCACCACGCCGATCGCGGGTGTGGGCGGGCCTTCTGCCCACGTCCTCGACCTCGATCGCCCGATCCCCAATCCCTATCGGCCGGGCGCGGGCGACCTCATGGTGCGGTTTTCGCTGCCCACCGCCGGGCAGGCCAGCGTCGAGCTCTTCGACCTGAGCGGCCGGCTGGTCGCGGAGCTGTTCTCGGGCTGGTCGGGAGCGGGAGCGCGCGCGGTGAGCTGGGATGGGACGCTCGGCGACGGGCGACTCGCCGGGGCCGGCGTGTACTGGGTGCGGCTTCGCGCGCGAGGGGAAGTGCGAAGCGTGAGGTTTGTCGCGCTTCGGTAGCGCCGGATTAGCAGATGCTCCAGCCGGCCTTCAGGCAGGCATCGGTCGCTTTCCGAAGTGGAGTCCGGCCGTCAGCTTCAGGACGCGATCTTTTTCCGAAGCGAAGGCCTGAGGGACCCAGGCCGCATCGATCGTCAGGCCCATGACTCGGGCGCCGAGGCCGAAGGTCAAATCGCTGGAATCTTGCAAGCGATCGTCGTAGTACCCCACGCGGAGCGCGAGACGAGCGAAGTTCGAATAGCCCGCGTATCCCTCCACGCCTCCATTCCATGTCCGAAACTCATCGATCACCAGGGACTGGTTGAAGTCCAAGACCGCAATTCCTCCGACCACGAATCGGTCTCCCAGCCTGGTTGGCAGGTCCATCGCGGCGCCGACCTTGAGGTTCCGGTTCAGCGGGCTCTTTTCATCCTCGCCGTAGAGCGTCACGTCGGGCCCGAGATTCTGGACGTTCATTCCGAAGCTCAGGCTCCCACGATCGAGCGGCACCCGGTACAACGCCCCCAGGTCGGCACCGAACGTCTCGCTAACTATGTCGTAGGGCCGGAGCTCGATCTGGATCCACTTGACCGTAGCCCCGACGGCCAGGTTGGAGAAGAAGTGCAGGCCCACGCTGCCGCCGCGCAAGAGGTAGCTCGGTCTGAAGTAGGAATAATCGATTTGCGAATGATAGCTCGGGTAGGACAAGTCGGTGAGGCAGAAGCCGATTCCGCCGAGCGAGCCCAGAGGGATTGCTCCCGAAGCGTTGTCGTCGCGAGTCGAGAGCGGCCAGGGCGATTGTTCGTTCGCGAAGCCGTGAGTCACCTGGCCGCTGGCCGTGCGCGCGAAACCAAGTGCCGCGGGATTCCACCACACGGCGTCGCTCGGATCGCCGATGAGTGCCACGCCTGCCCCACCTAGGGCGTTCTCTCGGGCGCCCGGCTGGCCATCGAGAGAACCGCCGAAGCTCTGCGCCCAAGCTTCGCCGGCGTTCTGCCGACCCCATGATGTCACATGAGCCGGCAAGAAGAGCACGGCCGCGCAGGTGCAGACCAGCCAGAGCCGGACGAGCCGCATGCGACGCTCCATGTTGAGGCCAAGGAGCGGATACCCCGATGCCGGGCCTCGAGTTCCCCCGCTACTCTTCGAACACCAGCTCGTGCGCGCTCCAGTCGATCGTCACGCGCCGGCCGCGGAAGAAGTCGCTCGAGAGCAGCGCGTCGCGGCGCACACCGTGACGCCACAGCTCGCCGGAGTCGAGCGCCCCGAGCCAGCCCGGGACCTTGTCCTTGACCACGGCTCCGACCGTGACCGTGGGCACCGTGACCGAGGCCCACGGGCGCCCC
This sequence comes from Candidatus Eiseniibacteriota bacterium, assembly GCA_005893225.1. GTDB lineage: Bacteria > Eisenbacteria > RBG-16-71-46 > RBG-16-71-46 > RBG-16-71-46 > WS-3. Next base: position 15,544 of record VBOT01000033.1, on the reverse strand, counting down.
TGGAGCCACTGCCCCGCGCCCTTCACGAGCCGGGACATCGCCCCCGCCTTGACGCCGATCTCGTCGAACACCTCGGCCGGGGCGCCCACGCCGCAGTAAGGCACCCCGCTCTGCACCACCATCGCCATCTTGCGGCTGCCGGCGAGCGACCCGTAGACGGTGAGCTCGTTCTCGCCCCAGATCTGGAACGGCACCCGCGCGGCGCCCTCGGCGGCGGCGAAGCGCACGCCGGGTCGCCTCAGCTCCAGCCGCTGGTTCTTGAAATCCATCGTCGGGGTGAAGCGGCGCATCAGGTTGAGGCCGATCACCCCCACCGCCGGCTCGGACTGCGGGTTCACCTCGATGCTCCATTTCCGTAGCGACAGCGTGCCGGCAGGTAGCCGCTCGATCCGGAACGCGCCGATCTCGAGACGCTGCGCCATGGCGTTGCGCACCGCCACCCGCGAGCCGCTCCAGAACTCGATCCGCTGCCCCGGGACGCGGTCGACGCGGTAGCGGCGGGCCGCAGACTCGTCGATCAGGAGGTCGCTCGAGCCGGTGTCGAGCGCCATGAGCACGCTCTGGCCGTTGAGCTTGACCCGCACCAGCGGCACGGGGTAGGCGCGCGTCCACGGGAGGTCGATCCGGTCCGGCCCGGCGGTCACCTGGTAGATCGGGCCCTCGGCCATGCGCTCGAGCAGTGCCGTGCGGCCTTCCTGGTCGACGTCGCCAGCCATCTCGGCCGCGGCCGCGTACTCGCCGCGACGCACGCGCGCCGCCATCAGGTCGTGGAGAGCGCCGGCATCGTCCTGGACGCCGGCGAGCAGGCTCTCGGCCTCGCTCAGCCGGTCGTCGAACAGCGCGAGCTTCCCCAGCGAGGCCCTCGCCCCATCGTCGGCCGGGCGTAGGGCCAGCGAGCGCTGGAAGACCTTCCGGGCCTCCGCGAGACGCCCGAGCCTCAGCAGCGCCACGCCGAGGGAGTCGAGGCGTCCCGGGTCGTCGCCGTGACCCGCGGTGTCGCGGGCCGCCATCTTGAGGATGAGCTGGGCCTCGCGGTAGGACCCATCGGGCTGGAGCCAGTCGGCGCGTGAAGCAGCCGGCGCCAGCAATAGACTCCCGCTCGCGCAGAGCAGCGCGGCGGCGAGCGGGAACCTCATCGCCGATCCAGGAACTTGCGCGCCGTGCGCATCAGGATCTCGGCCCCGATCTCGAGGCAGGCCTCGTCGACGTCGAAGCGCGGGTGATGGTGGTCGCCGACCAGGCCCCGCGCCGCATTGCGCGAGCCGATGGCGATGAAGCAGCCCGGGACCTCCTTGAGGAACGCCGAGAAGTCCTCGCCGCCCATGGTGCGCACGTCGCTCCGGATGTTCTCCTCGCCCACCACCTCGACGGCGGCCTCGCGGGCGATCGCGGCCATCCGGGGATCGTTGACGGTGGGGTTGTTGTGCCGCCGGAACTGGACCTCGGCGCGGCATCCGTGTGCCTGCGCCACGCCCTGGACGATGCGCTCGAAGCGCCCGGGGAGCTCCTTCCATACTTGCTCGTCGAACATCCGCGCGGTGCCGTTCATCCAGGCGCTCTCGGGGATGATGTTGAAGGCCGTCCCGGCGCGGAGCTGGGTCACGCTCACCACCACTTCCTTGAGTGGGCTCACCTCGCGGCTCGCGAGGGTCTGGAGCGCCGTCACCATGTGGGCGAGGCACACCACCGGATCGACCCCGAAGTGAGGCATCGCCGCGTGCGCCCCCTTTCCCGTCACCGTGACCGAGAAGTCGTCCACCGCCGCCATGAAGGGGCCGGGCGTGATGGCGACCTTCCCGAGGTCCAGGTCCTGCCACACGTGAAGCCCGAAGGCGGCGTCGGGCTTGGGATCCGCGATCGCTCCGTCGGCGATCATCGCCAACGCGCCTCCGCCCGACTCCTCGGCCGGCTGGAAGCACAGCCGGATCGATCCCGGGAGCGAGGCCGCGTCCCTGGCGAACTGCTTCGCCACCCCGAGCAGGATCGAGGTGTGGCAGTCGTGCCCGCAGGCGTGCATCTTGCCGGGGTTCTGCGAGCGGTAGGGCACGTCGTTCTCTTCCTGGATCGGGAGCGCGTCCATGTCGGCGCGGAGCAGCACGGTCTTGCCCGGGCGCGCGCCGCGCACCGTGGCCAGCACGCCGGTCCTGCCCACGCCGGTGCGCACTTCGAGCCCGAGGGCGCGTAGGCGGTCGGCAACGATCTTGGCGGTGCGCACCTCCTCGAACGCCAGCTCGGGGTGGGCGTGCAGGTCGCGACGCGTGTCGATCAACTCCTTCACTTCGGTGGCCGGTAGGGTCGAGGCGGCGGGGCTCATGGAAACTCTCCTGTCTGCGTTGCGCTTCTGATCTGCCGGGGGCTCGGGCCTCGCCCGCCCCCGACTACTCGCTGCTCTTCAGCAGCTTGCGGCGCTCGATCTCGCGTTTCAAGATCTCCTTGTTCAGCACCACGAATTCCACCCGGCGGTTCTGGGCCATGCCCTCCGCGTTCCGGTTCGAGGCGATCGGTTTCGACTCGCCGTAGCCCTTGGTGACGTACTGCTCGCGCCTGAGCGTTGGGAACTTCTCGAGCAGGTAGTCGAGCACCGCGTTCATCCGGGCCTCGCTGAGCTTCTGGTTGAACGCCGCCGAGCCGCGCGAGTCGGTGTGACCGCCGATCTCGATCCGGAGATCCGGCCACTTGCTGAGCACCTGCCCCACGATGTCGAGCGCAGGCAGCGCCTCGGGGCGGAGCGTGGCCTTGCCGGTGTCGAAGTTGACGTACTGGAGCCGGATCATCCCGGTGTCCAGGAGCTCGGTCTCCTTCTCGGTGACCTCGATCGGGCAGCCGTCCTTGTCCACCTTGAGCCCGGGCGAGGTGTCCGGGCACTTGTCGATCCCGTCCGGCACGCCGTCGTGGTCGCTGTCCTTGGGGCAGCCGCGCCCGTCGACGACGGCGCCCTTGGGGGTGTCGGGGCACTGGTCGAGGCCGTCGAGCACCCCGTCGCCATCGGCGTCGTGGGGGCAGCCGTGCTCGTCGACGGTGGCGCCCTTGGGAGTGTCGGGGCACTGGTCGAGGCCGTCGAAGACCTGGTCGCCGTCGGCATCGTGGGGGCAGCCGTGCTCGTCGACGGTGGCGCCCCGGGGAGTGCCGGGGCACTGGTCGAGGCCGTCCAGGACCTTGTCGCCATCGGCGTCGTGGGGGCAGCCGGCGGCGTCGACGGTGGCGCCCTTGGGAGTGTCGGGGCAGCGATCCTTGCGGTCCGGAACGCCGTCGCCGTCGGTGTCGCGCGGTGTCGCGCCGATCGCGAAGGTGATCCCGCCACCCAACATCCATTGCTGCGCCGCCGGGCTCGTGGGCTCGTCCTTGGGAAGCCACAGGAGGTCGCGTCCTTCGAGCCTCACGCCCACGATGTCCGAGAGCCAGAGCAGCGCGCCCGCCCCGATCTCGCCGTTTCCCTGGTGCTCCCTGGGCCCGCCGCTGGAGAGCTTGTATTGCCCGATCCCGCCGCCGAGGAGGAGGAACGGGCCGCCGTAGCGGCCGGGAAGGGTCAGAAGAGCGTCGGCCGACCCATGCATGAAGTCCACGTCCCTGCCGCTCGGGATGTCTTCCGACGTCGGTGCGAGGCCGCCTCCGACCTCGAGCCCGGAGCCGTCCGCCGACATAGGGAGAGTTGGAGAGAGGGCTCTTGCCTTGATACTTGAAGTCTCGATCGAAGAGGGCGTAACCGCCGAACGGCGTGAAATAGAGGTAGCCGCCGAGCGGCTCCGCCGCGACCGTCGGCGCCACCAGCAACGCGACGCAGGCCGACGCCGCGAGCCCTCGCAGCGGGCGCAGCGAGACCTCCGAGGAAGAGCCAGGATGTTCGCCGGAGCGGGCGGCGGCCGACTCGTGGGTGCGTGAGCCGCGCACGATAGCCGGGCGGGGAGGGTGGGGGCAAGACGGGCGGGTCCCGGAGGAGGCGGCGCGCAGTCCAAGGATTGGCGCCCGGGCGGCACCGATGACGCTCGGCTCATGCTGGGCGCGAGCTTTCGTCGGGGGTACACTCTTATTCGGGTAAATGGGATTCCATCTATCAATCCAACCCGCTCCATGGAAGGGAGAGTGGCAAGTGAAGCGATGATTTGACGGAGCATTCGACCCCGTCCGGCGGCCGCGGCCCCGACCGCAGAGCCTGGTGGCTCGGGAGTGAAACATGTCGTGGACCCAGGTTTACGATCCGCTTCATAACTGGATCTTTTCGACCCTGGTGGCCGCGCTGCCGATCCTGGTGCTGTTCGGCTTGCTGGCAGGTCTGCGAGTGAAGCCGCACTGGTGCGCGATCGCGGCCGCGGGAACCGCGGTCGCCGTCGCCGTCACGGTCTTCGGTATGCCGTTCCCGCTCGCCGGAATGAGCTTTCTGTACGGAGTCGGGTTCGGTGTCTTGAAGATCGCCTGGATCGTCCTGGCCGCGGTCTATCTCTATGACATCTCGGTCTCCACCGGCCAGTTCGAGATCATGAAGGAGTCGGTGGCCGGGATCACCGTCGACCGGCGCCTGCAACTGCTGCTCGTGGCGTTCTGCTTCGGGGCCTTCATCGAGGGCGCGGCGGGATTCGGCGCGCCGGTGGCAATCGCGGGCGCCTTCATGATCGGCCTGGGATTCAAGCCGTTCCATGCCGCCGCCCTCAACCTCATCGCCAACACCTCGCCGGTGGCATGGGGCGCCATCGGCACGCCCGTGCACACGCTGGCGGCGGTCTCGGGCCTGCCGGAATCCGACCTGAGCGCGATGGTGGGCCGGATCCTGCCCTTCACAGGCATCATCGTGCCCTTCTGGCTGGTGCGCGCGATGGTGGGCTGGAGGGAGACCTTCGAGGTGCTGCCCGCCATCCTGGTGGTCGGGGTCTCGTTCAGCCTGACGCAGTATCTCTGGTCCAACCACATCGACTCGAACCTGGTCGACATCGCCGGCGGCATCGTCTCGCTGATCGCGACCGTGATCTTCCTCCGGTTCTGGCAGCCGAAGCGGATCTGGAGGTTCGAGGACGAGCGCGCGGCGTCGACCGCGGGCCGGGCCGCCGTCGTTCCCGCGGCCGACCCCAGGTACACCGCAGGCCAGGTCCTCAGGGCCTGGATGCCGTTCGCGATTCTCTCGCTCATGGTGTTCCTGTGGGGCCTGCCGGCGTTCAAGGGCGCCCTCAACAAGGCCACCACTCCGACCTGGGACGTCCCGTTGCTGCACAACGCGGTGAGCCGCGCCGCCCCGGTCGTGACCGCGCTGAAGCCGGAAGCCGCACGGTACGATTTCAACTGGCTCTCGGCGACCGGGACCGGGTGCTTCATCGCCGCGATTCTCGCCGGCTTCCTCCTCGGCGTGGGCCCGTTCCGGCTGGCGAAGATCTTCTGGCACACGCTCAAGCGCATGAAGCTGGCGATGATCGCCATTTCCTTCATGCTGGGGCTCGGGTACACGACGCGCTACTCGGGGCTGGACGCGGTGCTGGGGCTCGCGTTCACCCGGACTGGCTGGCTGTTTCCGTTCTTCGGCACCTATCTCGGCTGGCTGGGCGTGGCGCTGACCGGCAGCGACACCTCGTCGAACGCGCTGTTCGGCAGCCTGCAGCGGATCACCGCCCAGCAGCTCAGGCTCGACCCGATCCTGATGTGTGCCGCCAATAGCGCCGGAGGGGTGATGGGCAAGATGGTGGACGCGCAGTCCATCACCGTGGCGACCTCGGCCACGAATCAGGTCGGGAACGAAGGCGTCATCTTCCGTAGCGTGTTCTGGCACTCGATCGCGCTCGGCGCGATCGTCGGATTGATCGTGTTGCTGTACGCCTACGTCTTCCCGGGCGCGGTGCCGCACGGCCTGACGATCGTGAAGTGAGGGATCGGCGGCCTGGCCGGCGGCAGAGCCACGAGCGGCTGGGCTGCCGGGTCTCTGTCTGCGGGCCGCCGGCCACAGACTGCGCCACGGCTCCGAACGCCTCAACGTCCATCCCCCGGCCACAGCAATCGCGCATCGATCTCGCTCGGACGCGCCGCGCCGCAGAACGCCATCGCGATCTCGAGCTCGGAAAGCAACATCTCCACGACGCGCCGGACCCCGTTCGCACCGTCCACGGCGAGGCCCCATAGATAGGGCCTCCCGATCAGCACGGCCCGGGCCCCCATGGCCAGCGCCTTGATCACGTCGGTGCCGCGGCGGATCCCGCCGTCGAGCAGAACCGGCACCCGTCCGGCCACCGCCTCCGCCACGCGCGGCAGCGCGTCGATCGACGCCGGCGCGGTGTCGAGATTGCGACCGCCGTGGTTGGAAACGATGATCCCGGCCGCGCCGTGCTCGAGGGCGAGGAGCGCATCCTCGGGGGCGAGGATCCCCTTGAGAAGAACCGGCACCTTCGTCCACGACCGGATCTCGGCCACGTCCTTCCATGTGAGGTCCGGCGCCAGGAACGGATTGTAGATGTTCTCGTGGAAGGGTCTGCCCGACTCGGCAGCCGCTGCGAGCCCCCTGAGGTTCGCCATCTCGAGGCCGGGAGGCAGCGCCATCCCCGCGCGGCGCTCGCGGTCGCGCGTGCCGAGCACCGGCGTGTCCGCCGTGATGACGAGCGCCTGGCAGCCGGCCTTCTCCGCGCGCTCGACCAGCTCGCGCGTGAAGCCGCGGTCGCGCTGGACGTAGAGCTGGAACCAGAGCGGGCCGCTCGCGGCCCGGGCGATCTCCTCGATCGAGGTGGTCGAGAGCGTGCTCGCCACCAGGGTCGCGCCAGCCGCCGCCGACCCGCGCGCCGTGGCAATCTCGCCCTCGGGATGGAAGAGCTTGTGGAAGGCGGTGGGCGCGAGAAGGATCGGATGGGGGAGCTCGCGCCCGAACATCTCGATCCGGGTGTCGATCGCGCCGGCGCCGGCGAGCACGCGAGGCTGGAGGAGGATGGCGTCGAGCCGCGCGCGGTTGAGCCCCAGCGTCACCTCGTTGCCGCCGCCGCCGGACAGGTACTCGTACGCCATGTGCGAGAGACGGGCGCGAGCGAGCGGCTCGAAATCGAGGAGGTTGACGGGCTGGGTGGGGCGGTCGGAGGCGGTCACGAGAGCGCCGGACCTGACCCCGAGCGATTCATCAGGCACGGAGGCCTCCTCCCCTTGGAGCTCGGGGCGGAATCGATCTTCGGCCGGATGTAGTTCAGAATCTCGGCGGACCTCTGAGGATGAAGGCAGCTTCAGCGCCGCGGGGCGAGCTCCGAGAGAAGAGGGGGCACGTAGCGCACGTGAGAAAACTAAACTTGAACTCTGGATTTCTCAAGATCCCGCGGGCCGCGCCCGGGGCGCCACGAGGCATGGCGTCGAGTCCCCCCGCGCCTCCGGAGAGCCGCGCGCGCCGGCTCGCTCCCGCCGCCCTGGCATTCATCCTCGTGGCGGCGAGCCTCGCCCTTCTCCACGGATACGTGCTGCGCTGGCCGTTCGTCTCGGACGACTACGTCTTCCTGGCCGGGATCCAGAAGGGGAGCCTGCGCAACCTCTACGGCGCATTCGAGGTGGTGCAGAACTACTTCCGTCCGGTGGGCCGCGAGCTCTACTTCCTGGCCCTGTCGCGCGTGGCCGGCTTCGATCCGCTGGTCTTTCACCTGTTCAACTTCGGCGTGCTGCTCGCCGTGATGGGGCTCGTCCTGGCGGTTTGCTGGCAGCTGGCCGGCCCGCGCGTCGCGGTCCTGGCGTGCGCAACCTATGCCCTGCTCTACACCCACCGGGTGCTCATGGGATGGGTCTCGTGCGCGCAGGACCTGCTCGCGGCCGCGTTCGGACTCGGCGCCGTTTGGTTCCACGTGCGCGGACGAGGTCGGCTCGCCGCCGCGAGCTTCTTCATCGCCCTTCTCTCCAAGGAGAGCGTGGCTGCGCTCCCTTTGGTGCTCGCCGCGTGGGGGGCCTGGCAGGCGTCCGGGCGCATGGGCGCGCGCGAGGCCGCCGTGACGGGCCTGCGCAGGACTCTGCCGCTCTGGGTAGCCGCGGCGACGTGGGCCTTGGTGGTGGTGGCGGTGCGGGCGTGGAGGGGAGCGTGGATGCCGGGCGAGAGCGCGCCGGTGGCCGACGTGAGCCTCCAGATCGGCAGCTTCTGGGAAGGCTTCCGCTCGGCGGTGCTCACGTATCTGGGCCTCGATCAGCCCTGGGCCTCGCTGCGCGACGCCATCGGCCGCGCGCACATCCCGTGGCTCGCGATGGTGTCTTCGGCGGGATGCGGAGCGCTCGCATTCCTGTATCCGTCCAAAGGCGCGAGCGGGGAGCAAGGGCCCGGCGAGTCCCGGCCGGGGGCCTGGCGCCTGGGTCTCCTGTGGGCCACGCTCGGAGCCGCGCCGGCCGCCCTGGCCGGGCACCACTTCAGCGCCTACTACGCGAGCTTCGCGGCGGTGGGCTTCGCGTTGATCCTGGGAGAGCTGCTCGCGCGCGCCCCGTTGCCGCTGGCGACCGCGCTTCTCGCCGTGGGCGCGGCGGCAAGCACCGTGGCCAACGAAGTGGATCGCTTCCGCGTCTCCCTGGCCGCGCCCGATCCGCCCGGGGTCTCCTTCGTCACCGCCGCCCGGCTCACCCGGGAGGTGCGCTTCGTGAACGCGCTCCACGACGCCCTCGCGCTGAGCCCGCCTCCGCGCGGCGCGATCGTCTATCTGTCGAACACGCCGCACCTGTCGAGCCTCGCGACCGCCGGGGACCGGGCGCCCAAGGTGTGGTTCAACGACCGCGCCCTGGAGGTCTCCTACATCACGCAGTACTCGCCGGGCCTGGAGCCGCGGCCGCGCGTCTTCCTGCGCTTCGATCCCGATCGCTGGTCCTTCGCGCGCCTGCCCGAGGCTCTCGTCGACGCCATCGTGGAGGGTGAGGACCACCTGGCGCGCCACGAGCCCCAGCAGGCGCGAGCGGCGCTCGAGCAAGCGCTGGGCCTCGCCCGCCGCGGCGTGTACGACCTGGAGCGCGTGGAGCTGCTCAACAGTCTCGGCGTGGCGAGCTGGCAATCCGGGGACAGCGCGGCGGCGCGCCGGGCCTGGCTCGATGCCCTGGAGCTCGCCCCTCGCCACTCGGGAGCGCTGCTCAACCTGACCGCGATGGAAGCGGGTGCGGGTCGGTTCGCAGCGGCGCGCGCGCTGGTGCTGCGCGACCTCGCCTCCCATCCGGACGACCCGCAGGCGATGTTCTACCTGTACCGGCTGGAGCGCGCGCTCGGTGAGCCGGACGCGGCCCAGCGGGTGTGGGAGCGCCTCGCGGCGACCCACCCGAGATTCGCGGACTCGCTGGTCAAAAGCGGGGCGGTGTTCTGACTCGGCCAGCCCTCAGAACGTCGTCTGCAGGTGCAAGAACCCCTTGTCGTGCAGCCCGAAGGGCACCTCGTACGGCTCGGGGTCGAGCTCGATGCCCTCGATTCCGCTGACGCTCACGCGCCCGAAGCGCGCCAGGAGACCCACGTAGGTGCGCGACTCGACGCGCGTGCCGTAGCTGAAATCCGGCGTCTGCCCCACCTTCGCGATCGTGATGCGGTCGTGGAGCGCTCCGGCGCGCAGGCTCATCCTGGGATTCAAGCGAATCGTGGACTCGAAGGCGAGCATCCGGTCCTCGGCCTGGAACATGGAGGGTCCGAGCGGCGGGCCGTAGTGCTGGCCGCGCTCCTGGTAGAGCCAGCGCGTCTCGAGAGTGAGCCAGGGGAAGAGCGAGCGGCGCGCGGCCACCTCACCCAACCAGCTGCGCCGGAACTCGTGGTGACGCCCGTCCGAGTCATCGCTCGACCGGTCGGTGCTCAGGGCCTGATGGTTCGCCCCCCGCGCTTCCCAGTCGATGCCCAGCGCCCTCAGCTCGAACAGCGTGGCGATGCGGGGCGGAGAGCCGGACCCGTAGTTCACGATGCGCTTCCGCGACGGGGTGAGGTAGCGGCCGCCCAGCTCGGCGCGCCAGCGTTCGTGCCGGGTCGCCACGTGCAGCCCCGGTTCCCACGGATGCCGCTCGTAGGGCTCGTACTCTTGTCCGACCCGCGATTGCCGGAACGCCCAGAGGTTGTTGAACAGGTCCTCGAACGTGAACGCGGCCTGGACCTGGAGCGCGGAGCTGTCGCTCCCTGCCTGCCAGGTCAGGGCGAAGTCCTGCCGGCTCTTGTCGTAGAGAGGGCGGAACATCGCCCCCGGCGTCCCGAAGCGAGTGGGGAACTGGAACGAGAAGTCGAGGTACTCGAACGACTCGGCGTCGCTCTCGGACTGGCGCAGATCGAGCCCGAAGCGCGCGCGCCGGCCGAGTGGCGAGCGCAGCTTGAGGTCGGTGTCGATGAACCACTGCCCGGAGGTGAGGCAGCCCTGCGAGGTCCGGATCGCCTGCGGCGCCCGCTCCCATTCGTCGCGCCACGCGCGCGGAGAGCGGGTCAGGTAATGGTCGAGGAGGCTCTCGTCGTCCTCCTCCTGGGCCTCGACGTCGAAGGTGGAGAACTCCTCGGTGCCGGCCAGCGCCGGGCGCGCGCCCAGCGCGGCGATCGGCCGCGCGCCACCGGACGGCGCCTCGCCGCCGACCGGCGCCACGGCGATCGCCGCGGCGAGGAGCACGAAGCCGACGAACGGCCGGCCGGCCACGGCCCTCATGCGCGCGGGGCCGACTCGGGGGTATCAGCGCGCGCGAGACGCTCGACGAACGCGCGGGCGCGGCGCGTGATCTCGTCGAACGAGCCCGCGGCCGCGAGCTTGGGATCGGCGAGCGACGCGCCGAGCCCGACACCGATGCAGCCGGCGCGGAGGAAGGGAACGAAGTTGTCGAGCGTCGTGCCGCCCGCGGCCAGCATCAGTACCGTGGGCAGCGGATCGCGGATCACGCGGATGTAGTCGGGGCCGCCCGCCACGCCCACCGGGTACACCTTGACCACGTGCGCCCCGGCGGCGTGCGCGGCCATGATCTCGCTCGTGGTGTAGGCGCCGGGGCAGAACATGACCCCGGCCTCGCGGCTCGCGCGCGCCACCTCGGCCGACAGGTTGGGCGCGACGACGAACCTGGCTCCGGCCCCGATCGCCTCGCGGGCCTGGGCGGCGGTGAGCACGGTTCCAGCGCCGACCGTGAGATCGGAGCGCACCGAGAGGTCGGCGATGACGTGGGGCGCCTCCGGCACCGTGAACGTGATCTCGAGCAACGTGAGCCCGCCACGCGCCACGGCGAGGGCGGACTCGAGGGCGGTTTCGCGAGAGGGAGCGCGGATCACCGCCACCAGCCGGCGCTCGCGGAGCTCCTGAAGGGCGAGGGGTTCGTTCATGGCGGGCCTCCTGACGCCACTTTACCAGAGCTTGAGGGAAGGGTTGTCGAGCGGTTTCGGGCCCTCCCACTCGATGTGGCAAGATCCCGCCGATGGTGATCTTCGCGCGGCGGCGCCAGGGAGAGGGGGCACCCAAGGCTTCCGGCTCGGGCCCGCTTCGGACCGTTGCCGGGATCCTCCTGGCCTTCGCGGCGCTGATCGCGATCTCGTGGGTGGCGCTCCTGGTGCTCTTCCCGCCCGCCAAGCTCAAGGCGACCGTGGCCGCGCAGCTCTCGAGCACGCTCTCCCGCGAGGTGCGCTTCTCGGGCGTCTCGATCGGGCTCTTCCCCCCGGTCCACCTCGACCTGCGCGGGCCGGTGCTGGCCGAGCCCGGAGGCTTCGGGGACGGGGCCGCGTTCCAGGCGAGGTCGGTCGAGCTCGACCTCGAGATCCTGCCGCTCTTCTCGCGCCGCATCGTCGTCAAGCGGCTCACGGTGGACGAGCCCGCCCTCCACCTGTTGCTCCGGCCGGACGGCTCCAGCAACTTCGACGGCATCGCCAGGCCGTCGCGACCGGGGGCGCGCGCCGCGCGGCCCATGGACTTCGCCGTCCACGAGCTCTCCATCCGGCGCGGCCGCCTGCTGATCGACGACCTCAGGGCCGGCCGGCGCACCGCGTTCGGGCTCGAGAGTCGGATCGCGCTCGGCGCGCGCGGAGGCGCGGCCTTCTCGACCTCGGGGACCAGCACTATCTCCGGTCTCGCCTTGGGCCCCCTCTCGGCCTCGAGGCTCTCCGATCTCGACCCGTCTCTCTCGAAGCTCGAATGGAAGATCGAGCACCGCGGCGCCTTCGACGTCTCGAGGAAGCGCCTGGCGCTCGAGCGGCTGGCGCTCGGGCTCGGGGGAGCCGAGCTCGCGCTCTCCGGGGTGGTCGACGACCCGGGACCGCGCGCCCGGCTCGATCTGCACGCGCTCGGGAGCAAGATCGATCTTCGTCAGGTGATCGGCTTCCTGGCGCTCGCGGATGCCCAGCCTCTCAAGGGCCTTCAGGGGTCGGGCACGATGGAGCTGGACCTGCGCGCTCGCGGCGCGCTGGGCCGGCGGCCGCCGGAGCTCACCGGCTCGCTCTCGCTCGCCGATGCCGCGTTTCGCTACCCCGGCGCTCCGGCCCGGGTCGAGGGGCTCTCCTTCACGGCCCGATTCGCGCCCGATTCGCTGGGAATCGGGAACCTGGCGGCGCGCGTCGTCGCCGGCGGGGGCCCCGCCACCCCGGTGCGCGCGCGGCTCGCCGTCACGCACTTCGACGATCCAAGAGTCTGGTTCGCGGTCCGGGGCGACGTGGACCTCGCGGCGATCGGCCCGATCGTGGCGCCCAAAGACACCCGGCTCTCGGGCCGCGCGGCGCTCGACGTGAGCGGTCAGGGGCGGGCGAAGGACCCGGGCTCGATCGCGCTCCAGGGCAGGGCGCGGCTCGCCGGGGTGGGTGTCGAGTCGCCCGCGCTTCCCAAGCGGATCGAGGGGCTCGAGGGCGCGATCACGTTCTCACCCGCGGGCGCCGCCGTCGCGGGCCTCGGCGCCCGCGCCGGCAAGTCTTCGTTCACGCTCGATGGCTCGGTGACGCGCCCGCTGGCGCTCCTCGCCAAGCCGGGCTCGGTCCCTCCCTCGGGAGTGCGCTTCAACCTGCGGTCGCCCTACCTCGACCTCGCCGAGATCCTGCCCGTCACTCCCGGGGCGCCGCGCGTTCCCAACGCGAGTGGCGGCGGGGAGGTGTCGATCGCCCGCCTCATCAACCAGAGACTCGACGCCCGGAACGTCGCCGCCCGGGTCGAGCTCGAGCCCGGGATCCTCGCCGTGCCGCAGTTCTCGCTGGCGACCCTCGGCGGCAGCATGGCCGGGGCGGCGCGGTTCGACCTGCGCGAGCCCCGGAGCCCCGGGTTCAACGTCAAGGTCCGCATCGACAGCGTCGAGGCCGATGCCCTGCTCTCCACCTGGACGCCGGCGAAGGGGCTCCTGCACGGGGCGCTCAGCACCACGCTCGATCTCTCCGGCGCCGGGGTCGAGCGGCGGGACCTGACCCGGACGCTGACGGCGATCGGCGTCGCCGCGGTCGCGAACGGAACGCTCGGGCCCGCGCCGGCGCTCGAGGAGATCGCGAAGTTGACCGGAATCCCGGCGTTTCGAACCACTCGCTTCCGCGACGCCAAGCTGCCGTTCCGGATCGAGCGCGGCCGCGTCGTCACGGATCCCGTGGTGCTCGACGGCCCCCACGGCGAGTGGCGGCTGTCGGGGGCGATCGGCTTCGACGGCTCGCTCGATTACGCCGTGAGCACCACCGTGCCGGCCGAGCTCGCGGCGGGCCTCGGCAGCCGCGCCGCCCTCGCCGCCGGAGCGCTCGCCGATCCCCAGGGGCGGATCCTGATCGACCTACGGGTGAGCGGGACCGCCAAGTCGCCGCGCGTGAGCTGGGATCCCACGTCGATGCGCAACCGGCTAGCCGGCCGCGCCTCGGAGGCTATCCAGCAGCAGCGGGAGCGTCTCGAACAGCAGCTCCGGGACGAAGCGGAAGCGCGGCGCAAGGCGGTCGAGGACAGCGCGCGCTCGGCGGCCGCCGTCTACCGCAAGGCGATCGAGGACAGCCTCAAGCGCAAGGCGCGGGACGTGCTCAAGGGCTTCTTCGGCGGCCCGAGGGACACGGCAGGGAAGTAGAGGCCCGGATCGCTCCTGGCACGTCACGGGCTCAGAACGCGTAGCTCGCCTGGGCCACGAAGCGGCGCGGCGGGGCGATGTAAAACTGGGAGTCGCCAAGCTCGCTCTCCGTCACCACGTGACGGTCGTCGCCGAGGTTGCGGCCGGTCACCGATAGGCGCAATCCGCGCAGCTCATAAGAGACGCCGGCGTCCCACTCCGTGTAGGCATCCGCGAAGAACGTGTTGCGCCGGTTGAAGGGCCGCTCGCCCTGATAGCGTACCGCCGCGAACCCGCCCACGCCGGCCCGGGTCACCGCCTGCAGCTTGGCGTTGAACAGGTCGCGCGGCACGAGCTCGAGCTTCTTGCCGCTCACGTCACGCAGCTCGCCGTCGGGCGTGACGAAGGTGAAGCGCACGAAGCGCGCATCGTGGTGGGCGTAGCCGAGCGTCAGCGACAGGCCGTCGAGGGCGTCGGGCGCGAGGGTCAAGGCGGTCTCGAAACCCTTGAATCGCTCCCGGCCGGCGTTCACGAGCAGCGGTTCCAGGTCCGGGCTGAGAGTCGAGACCACCAGGTTGTCGAAAGTCATGTCGAACCACGACAGGTCGAGCGCCACCTGGCGAGCGAGCGCGCGGGTCTTGAGCCCCACCTCGACGGAGTGGGTGCGCTCGGGGTCGAGGATGCTCGCGTTCTCCGCCTCGCTGAGGTTCGGCGCCGCGGGCTTGAAGGAGCTCTTCCAGCTGGCATAGAGGTTCGCGAGCTCGAGCCGCCCCAGGCCCGCCTGGGGCACCAGCCTCATGAGCCCGGCGATATCGCCGGACCAGGCGCTAGTCTCGCGCGAGTCGTCCGAGATCTCGAGCGGCTCGCCCGGGGCCTGCTCCTGCATCTCGGCGTGCAGCTCCTCGGAGGTGCGGTCCCAGCGGCCGCCTCCCGAGAGCGAGAAGGCGGGTGTCGGAGTCCACTCGTCGTGGGCGTAGAGGCCGAAGAAGGTGCGGCGGTCATGGAACGACCTGAGGTCCCCGGCGGGGATCGAGCCGTCCTCGGGAATGGTCCCCCGATCCGCGACGTCCTGGTCGAAGTCGAAGCCTCGCCCTGCGGCGAGGGTGCGGCCCCACGTGAGCGCGGCGCCGGTCACCAGCTCGTGAGCGCCGCTCAGAGCGAAGCGGGAGACCAGCCGCGCGTCCTCGTAGACCGTGGTCTCACGCGGCCGGAGGGCGATCCCTTCCGATGGCACGTCGTTACCGCTTGCCAGGTCGGGCTCGAGGAAGCTCCGCACCGCCACCTGCCGATCGTGCGCCACCCCCAGGGTGTTCTCGATCCGGTGCCGGGGCTCGAGCGGCCAGGTGAGGCGCGAAGTCGCCGACAGCACGTGGTGGTCGAGCCGCGCGCCCCGCACGGCATAGTTACGGTCCACCTCGAAGCCCGGGATAATCTGGCCCTGGTCAAACGGCAACGGCGTGCCCCAGCGCTGCGTTTCCCGGAGGGCGTCGAGGGTGAGCGCGACTCGGGCTCGGCCAGCCGACTGCGTGAGGGTCAAGCGCCCGCGGTCGACGTCGCTCCCGGTCCTGTCCTGCCAGCCGTCGGTGCGCTGGAACGAGCCCCACAGGCGCCCGGCGAGCCCTCTCCCCAGGTCTCGCTGCACGGCCGCCGCGCCGTGACGATC
>VBOT01000178.1 GCA_005893225.1 Candidatus Eiseniibacteriota bacterium | reverse complement strand
ACCGACCGGTGGGGGAGGCCCAACCTCGCCTCCACGAATCCCGACGGGAGCGACGTCAAGCCGCTCACCCGGTTCGACGACTACGACGTGCGCTGGCCCGCCATGGGTGACGGCCGGATCGTGTTCCAGCACAAGATGGACATCTGGAGCTACGACCTGGCAACCGGCCGCGCCGAGCAAGTGCCGATCACGCTGCCGAGCGATCGTCTCCAGGTTCGCGAGCGCTTCGTCGACCCGATGCAGAACCTGGGCGGCTGGGGCCTGTCGCCCGACGGCGACCGGATCGCCCTCGAGGCCCGCGGCGACGTGTTCGTGACGCGCACCCAGAAGAAGGGCCTCATCCGGCGGGTCACGGAGAGCTCCGCGGCCCGCACGAAGTATCCTGCCTTCGCGGCGGACGGCCGCTCGATCGCGGCGTGGACCGAAGTGGACGGGGAGGAGCAATTGCTCCTCTACGCGGCCGACAACGGCGCTGCGCCGAAGCAGCTCGGGCGGCAGGAGCCCGGCTGGCACTTCCCGGCGGTCTGGTCCCCCGACGGGAAGCGTCTGGCATGGGGCGATCAGCGCTACCGGCTCATGGTCACCGACCCGGCTGGAGCCACGACCGAGGCCGACCGCGCCGAGTACGAGATCAACGAGTACACCTGGTCGCCCGACAGCCGCTACCTCGCGTACACCGCGGCGATCGACAACGGCATGAACCAGGTGCGGATCTGGGATTCGAAGACTCGGACGGTCCACCCCGCGAGCGACAAGCTGTTCAATGCCTACTCGCCGGCGTGGGACCCCGCGGGCAAGTATCTCTTCTATCTCTCCGATCGCTGGTTCAATCCCTACCTCGACCGCTTCGAGGCGCGGTTCGCGGTGATGAAGTCGGCAGTGCCGGTGGTGGTGGCGCTCGGGGCCGACGGCGTGCTGCCCTTCGCGCCGCGCGGCGACGTCGACCCGAAGAGCGAGGAGCCGAAGTCCCAGGAAGGAAAGGCGGCGGCGAAGGCCAAGCCGGCCGCCCCGGTCCGGATCGACTTCGACGGCCTCGCCGACCGCGTCGTGCAGGTGCCGGTGACGCCCGGCGCCCTGAGCGGCCTCCGGGCCGTGGAGGGGAAGCTCCACTGGGTGGAGACGGATCCGCGCGGGATGATGCCTGCCGACGCCGGAGACGACGATGAACGCCCCGGCGGCAGCCTCAAGACCTACGACCTCGCGAAGCAGAAGCTCGCGAACCTCGCCGACCATGTGCTGGGCTATGACCTCTCGATGAACGGTAAGGTGCTGGTCTACCGCACCAAGGACGGGTTCTTCCGCGTGGAAGCCGGCGCCATGAGCGCGCCCAAGCCCGACAAGGAAGGCGGTGAGGACGAATCGAGCATCGATCTGGCCGGCTGGACCGAGCGGATCTCGCCGCGCGAGGAGTGGAAGCAGATGGTGCGCGAGGCGTGGCGGTTGCAGCGCGACTTCTTCTACGACCCGAAGATGCACGGCGTGGACTGGAACGGGGTGTGGAATCAATACGGCTCGCTGGCGGATCGGCTCTCGAGCCGCGACGACCTCGAGGACCTGCTCCAGGAGATGTTCGGCGAGCTGAACGTGGGCCACGCCTATCACTGGGGAGGCGACCTGCGCCGCGGCAAGACGGTGGGGACCGGGCTCCTCGGCGCCGATCTGTCGTACGACGCGGCGTCCGGATTCTGGCAGATCCGGAAGATCTACCGCGGCGATTACCCCGATCCCAAGGCGTCGTCGCCGCTCGCGCGCCCCGATCTGCGCGTGCGCTCGGGCATGTGGCTCGTGGCGGTGGACGGCAAGCCCCTCACGAAAGGTGAGGACTACCTGCGCCGGCTGGCGAACCGCGCGAACCAGGAGGTGGAGCTCTCGGTCAACGACAGCCCGAAACTGGAGGGCGCGCGCCGGATCGTGGTGAAGCCGCTCGCCAACGACACGCGCACCCGGTACGCGGACTGGATCCACGAGACCCGGGCCTACGTCGACCGGACGAGCCACGGCCAGATCGGCTACATCCATCTCTACGACATGGGTGGATTCGGTCTCCAGGAGTTCGCGCGCGACTACCCGGCCCAGTGGAACAAGCACGGCCTGATCATCGACGACCGGTGGAACCACGGCGGCTTCGTCGCGCCGATGATCGTGAACCAGCTCGAGCGCAAGGTGTTCTCGGTGAGCGGGCTGCGCTACGGGTCCTACCTCGACACCTATCCCAGCCGCGTGTTCCACGGATATCTGGCCGCGCTCATCAACGGACAGGGCGGGTCGGACTGCGAGACCCTGGCGCTCGAGTTCAAGGACTTCGGCCTGGGCCCGGTGATCGGCATGCGCACCTGGGGCGGCTGGGTCGGGATCCGCGGCGACAAGCCGCTCCGCGACGGCGGCATGACGACGCAGCCCGAGTTCGGCGGCTGGGACCCACGCGGCCGCGGGTGGCAGATCGAGGGACACGGCGTCGATCCCGACGTGGTGCTCGATCTCAGCCCTGACGGGTTCATGGACGGCAAGGACGAGCAGCTCGACTACGCGATCCAGGACATGATGGCGAAGATCACCAAGGATCCGAGGGACCTGCCCAAGGCGCCGCCGATCGAGCCCCGGCCGCTGCACGCGTCACGGTAGGAATCGTTTATTGCTTGCGATCCCGGGTTCTCAGGAGTCGTCTTGGCTTCTGCACGCGTGACTCGACGCCATTCTCGCGCTTGGATCCTCCTCGCGGCCGCCCTGGCCGTGGCGATGGCGCCGCGGGTCGCCTCGTGCCGGGATGCCGCGCTTGCGCGAGCCGACAGCCTGCGACTGACCGGCCATTACGAGGAAGCCAAGAAGGCGTATTCCGGGCTCTCGGCCCGGGAGCCGGTCCGGGCCGCGGTCGGCCTCGGGCGCTGCCTGGAGGTAGTCGGAGACCTCGACCGCGCGATGCAGGCGCTTTCGGCTGCGGCGGAGAAGCAGCCCTCCGCCGCTGACCTCCCGGCCGAGATGGCCCGGCTGGAGTTCGAGCGCGGACAGTACGAGGCGGCCCGGAAGCACGCCGAGGCCGCTCTCCAGCTCGACCAGGACCAGTGCGCCGCCAGGTTCGTGGCCGCGGAGCTCCATCGGGTCGCCGGCCGGCTCGAGGAAGCGAACGACGCTTACCGGTGGTTCATTCGCTTCTACAACAGCCAGCAGGACAGCATCACCGACCCCGAGAAGCTGCTCTGGATCGGCCGGGCGGCCGCGCAGTTCGCGCGCTGGAATCGCAGCTCCGGGCAGTTCGGCTTCCTGGTCAACGATCTCTACCCGGATGCGCTGAAGCTCGATCGCAACTACTGGCCGGCGCACCTGGAGATGGCGCTCCTGTTCATCGAGAAGTACAACCGGGCCGACGCCCGGACCGAGCTGGACTCGGCCCTGGCGATCAACCCGGGTGCCGCCGAGGCGCACGCGGCCCGGGCGCGGCTCGAGCTGGAGACGTTCAACTTCGACTCGACCCGGACCGCGATCGATCGAGCGCTGGCGATCAACCCTCGTCTCCTGGTGGCTCACCAGATCAAGGCCGATCTCCAGATGGTCGCGTTCGGGCCGCGGGGCGCCGTGCCGATCCTGGAGGAGGCCCGCCGGCTCGATCCCCTGGACGAGCTGACCCTGGGCCGCCTCGCGGCCGCCTACGGCGGGGCCGATGGGCTGAGAGACACGCTGCCAGGCACCCGGATGCGTGCGGTCGTCGACGAGGCGGTGGGGCGCAACCCGCGCTGCGGGGAGTTCTTCGCGGCGCTCGCCGGAGCGCTCGATCTCATGGGGCGGTATCCCTACGCCGCCAGGTATTACGAGGAGGCCCGGGTGCGCATGCCCCAGCTGGTCGCGGTTCCGGGTCAGCTGGGGCTGGTGTGGATGCGGCTCGGCGACGAGGCGCGGGCGGCGGGCCTCCTGGACGAGGCCTTCAAGATCGACCCTTTCAACGTGCGCGTGAAGAACACGCTCCAGGTCCTCGAGCTGCTCAAGGGCTACGGCGTGATCGAGACGCCGCACTTCCTGGTCAAGTACGACCGCGGGCCGGACAGTCTCCTGGCCCGGTATGCCGCGCGCTATCTCGAGCAGGAGGTGTACCCTGTGGTCACGGGCACGTTCGGCTACCAGCCGCCGGCGAGGTCGCTGTTCGAGATCTTCTCGGCGGCCAAGGGCACGAGCGGCCACAGCTGGTTCAGCGCTCGCATGGTCGGACTCCCGTTCATCGGAACGGTGGGTGCCTGCGCCGGCAAGATGGTGGCGGTGACCTCGCCCAACGACCTGAGAACGAAATACAACTGGGCTCGAGTCGTGAAGCACGAGTTCACGCACGTCGTCAACCTGCAGCAGACCGACTTCACGATCCCGCGCTGGTTCACCGAGGCCCTGGCGGTGCGGCAGGAAGGCTACCCTCATCCGTCGATCTGGGACCGGGTGCTGGCGCGGCGAGCCGCGGCCGGGACCCTGTTCAATCTGGGCACGATCAACCTGGGCTTCGTACGGCCGGTCAACGGCGACGACTGGCCGCTCGCCTACTGCCAGGCCGAGCTCTACGCGGAATACATGGCGGAGACCTACGGAAAGGACGCGCTGAACCGGATGGTCGCGGCCTACGCGGACCGGCTTGATACTCCGGGCGCGCTCAAGCGCTCATTCCACGTCGAGCAGGCCCCCTTCGAGGCGGGCTACCGGAAATTCATCGACAAGATGGTCGCCGGCATGGATCCCGGGGATCCGGGGCCGAGCGCGAGCCTCGCGGCGCTGGAGAGTGCCGTGCGCCGGGATTCCACCAACGCCGTCTCCCAGGCACGGCTGGCCGGCGCCTATCTGGAAGGCGGATCGCTGCCCCAGGCGCGCGCCCACGCGGCGGCGGCGCTCAGAGCACAGCCCAGGCATCCGCTGGCCGCCTACGTCATGGCCCGCGTCCAGGTCGCCTCGGGCGACACGCTGGGGGCCCTGAAGCTGCTGCAGGGGGCGCTCGATCCTGGTGCGCCGGGGGAGCAAGCTCTGGCCCTGCTCGCGAAGATGACCCTGGATCGCGCGGACAGCACGGAGGCGCTGCGCCTCTACCGGATCGGAGCGGAGCATTTCCCGCACGACGCGGAATGGTTCAGGGCGCTGGCCGACCTCTATCGGAAATCCGGCGACGCCGAGAAGCTGGCCGCGGCGCTGGAGCGCCTGAGCGAGGTGGACGACGATGACGTGAAGCCGCCGAAGGAACTGGCCCAGCTCGCGATGGATCGGAAGGACGCGCCGGCGGCGGCACGGTGGGCGAAGCGGGCGCTCTACTCCGACGTCCTGAACCCGGATGCGCACGCGATCCTGGCCCGAACGTCGGCGGAGAGCAAGCGCTACGACCAGGCCGTGGAGGAATACGAAACGGCATTGCGACTCGATGCGCGGCAGCCGGCGTGGCGCCTGGCTCTGGCGCAGGCATGCGTCGAGGCGAAGCAGGTCGACCGGGCCCGCGAGGTGCTCAAGGAGCTGCTGGATGCCGAGCCGCAGTATCCCGGGGCGCGGAAGCTCCTCGATACGCTGAAGTAAGCTGGCCTGGCTAGACCCTGAACAAGCGCGATTTCATAGCTGAGGAGAGAGAAAAAGCTCGAAAGGCCCGCCCAGAGCGG
>VBOT01000032.1 GCA_005893225.1 Candidatus Eiseniibacteriota bacterium | reverse complement strand
GGGCCCCAGCGATACGCCTCGATGCGCTCGCGGAAGAGAAGCGGGTGGCGTGACTCGAGCAGCGGATCCATCTCGTATCGCCGTGCCCAGCGCAGCGGATCGAGGAAGCGCGTGTGCTCTCTCGGGTGCGTCACAATCGCCCTCGGCTCGCGCGCGACCCTGGCCCCCGCCTCCTCGAGTCTGAATCCCAGGTCCGAGTCTTCCCGGAAGTAGACCCCGTTCTCGGAGTCGAAAAAATCCGCGCAGTATCCCCCCACCCGTTCGAACAGGGCGCGGCGGACGAACAGGTTGGTCGGGAGGTAGAGCGCCTGGTCGCCGCTTCGGCGCCGGATCGGACGGCCTCCCGGCTCGCAGGTGTCACCCTCGAGCACATCGATCGAGGGCTCGCCCTCGAGCCGCGCGGCTGCCCGCTCGAGCCAGTCGGGCGCGGGAGCGACATCGTCCTCGGTGAACGCGAGGAACTCGGCTCGTGCCTCGAGCGCCCCGCGATTGCGTGCCGCGCCCGGCCCGGCCCGGTGTTCGAGCCGGATCAGCCTCGCCTCGAGCGCGGCGGAGCGGGCGCGGACCGCGGGAGAGGTGGCGCGACAGGGCCTCGAGCAAGCGCACGAGCTTCGCCTCGTCGCCGAGCGAGGGAACCACGACCGCGAGCCGGGGGAGAGTCACGCGACGGGGCTCACGCGTGACGAACTACTAGGAGCGCGCCGGCTGCGCTCCGACGTGGTCCGCCGCCCGCTGGGCCCGGTACCAGGCGACGGTGCGCGCGAGCCCATCCTCGAGCGGGGTCGTGGCCTTCCATCCCAACCGTTGCTGGGCGCCCGCGGTGTCGAGGCGGCGTCGCGGCTGGCCGTCGCCGCCGGTGACGAGAAGGCGCGTGTTGGTGTCGATCGCAGGATCGCGCATCGGACCGCGAGATTGGGATGGCCCCACGGCCAAGTCAAGCGAGCGCCACGAGCCGAGCTCGGCGCCGACCCGGGCCGCGCGGGCGCCTTCGCCCGCCGCCGCCCGTGCTCTAGACTGCTCCCGCCTTGAAGGAAACGATCCCCCAACCGGCCCCTCCCGCTCCCCTCGGTCCCAGCCTCGTCACCCGCGTGGGAGCCTTCATCCAGAGCCTCGCGAGCCGCGGCGCCGAGGGCGCCATGATCCGGCGCAACGTCGGCTGGCTGATCGGCGACCGGGTGTTCCGCCTGGTCGTGGGACTCGGGGTCAACGTCTGGATGGTGCGCTACCTCGGCGCCGACACCCTGGGGCTCCTGAGCTTCTCCCAGAGCGTGGTGGCGGTGCTCGCGATCCTGAGCCAACTCGGGCTCGAGACCATCGTGGTGCGCGATCTGGTGCGGCGGCCGGACGAGGCCGATTCGATTCTCGGGACCGCTCTGGGGATGCGTCTCGCCGGCGCGGCGCTGACGCTGGCGCTGTCGCTCGCGGCCATGACGGCGCTGCGCCCGGGCGAGAGCGGCCCGCGGCTGCTGGCGCTGATCTTCGCCGGCGCCACGTTCTTCCAGTCCCTGGACGTGATCGAGTACTGGTTCCAGAGCCGCTCGCTGGTGGCGCCCTTCGTGGCGGCGCGCGCGACCGCGTTCGTGGCGATCTCGATCGCCAAGGTGGTGGCGCTGCTGAGCGGCGCCTCGCTCCAGACCCTGGCGCTCCTCATCGCCGGCGAGTTCGCGTGCGCGGCGCTGGCGCTCCTGATCGGCTACCGGCTCCACGGCGTTTCCCCGGCGTCGTGGCGATTCGAGCCGAAGCGCGCCCTAGGCCTGCTGCGCGACTCGTGGCCCTTGATCCTCAACAGCGTCGCCATCCTGGTCTCGATGCGCGCCGACCAGACGATCCTCACCACGCTGCGTGGCGACCACGAGAACGGCATCTATGCGGCCGCCCAGCGGCTGACCGAGATCATCTACTTCGTCCCGGTGGCGATGATGGCGGCCGCGAATCCCACCCTGCTCCGCTCCTACCAGCGCGACGGCGAGGAGTATGGCCGCCGGCTCGGGCGGGTGTTCTCGCTGCTCTTCTGGGGCGCGATCGTGATCGCGATCGGCGTCTCGGCGCTCTCGGGCTGGATCGTGATGCGGCTGTTCGGACCCGGCTTCCGCGCGGCGGGTCCGGTGCTGGCGATCCAGGTGTGGTCGGCGCCGGCGCTGTTCCTGGGAGTGGCCCAGACCAACTGGTTCGTGGCGCGCGGTCGTCAGCGCGCCCTCATGCTGCGCAGCGTGGTGGGCGCCGTCACCAGCCTGATCGCGAACCTGTGGCTGGTGCCGCCGCTCGGGGCCCGGGGCGCGGCGATCGCGATGGTGATCTCGCAGACCGCGGCCCACGTGCTCACCAACCTGGCCTTCCCCTCGACCCGGGCGCTGTTCCGTCTGCAGTGGCGCGCCGTGGTGCCGACTCCGATCCGATGAGGGAGGTGCTGTGGAGAGTGCGGCGGCGCCTGTTCGGCTCCGGGATCATGCGCGGCGTCGAGGGCGCCGGCCATCCGCGGCGAGCGCTGATGCTCTACTCGGTGCATCCGTTCCGGTTTCCCGACCGTGCGATGCACACGCACCAGAACGCCTGGCAATCGCGCGAGCTGGCGCGGGCGCTGTCCGAGCGGGGCTATGCGGTGGACGTGGTGGACTATCACGAGCGGCGCCGCGGCCTGCTGCGCGAGGGCTACGACCTGGTGGTGGACCTGCATCCGCGCGCGGATCCGCTCTACCAGGGCCGGCTGCGGCCGGGGGCGCGCCGCATCGCCTACCTGACCGGCAGCAACCCGGCGGTCACGAACGCCGCGGAGCGCGAGCGAATGCGGGAGCTACAGGTGAGACGCGGGATCGCAATGCGTCCGCGGCGCCAGACCCCGCCGCTCCCGCCCGACGTGCTCGAGCGCTTCGACGCGGTCCTCCTGATGGGCGGCGCTTCCACCCGGGAGACCTATGCCGCGTTCCGTCTGCCCCCCTGCTTTCCGCTGGTGAACAACGGTCTTGATGGGATCGAGCCCACCGACCCCTCGCGGCGCGATCCGGGGCACTTCCTCTATCTGGGAAGCTGGGGCCAGGTGCACAAGGGGCTCGACCTCCTGCTCGAGCTCTTCGGCGGCGAGCCGGAGCTTCACCTGTGGGTGTGCGGCGGCTTCGCGCACGAGCGCGACTTCGTTCGCGCCTACCGCCGGGAGCTCTTCGGCACGCCCAACATCCATCGGGTGGGATTCGCGGACCTGCGCTCGCAGGGCTTCCGCGAGCTCCAGTCCCGCTGCGGCACCATGATCCTGCCCTCCTGCGCGGAGGGCCAGTGCGGCACGGTGACCATCGCGCTGTCGTTCGGGATGCCGTGCGCCGTGAGCCGCGCCTGCGGGTTCGACGACGAGGAACTCCTCACCCTGCCGGACTGCCGCCCCGAGACTCTGCGGGCGGTCGTGCGCGAGCTCGCGCGGCAGTCCCCGGCCCAGCTCGGGACGCGAGCGTGCGCCGCTCTCGCGCTCATGCGCCGCAAGTACACGCCCGCGCACTACGCCCGGGGCGTGCGCGAGGCGCTCCGCACCATCCTATGAAGCGCCCGGTCCTATTCACCGGCGACATCTTCCGCCTCCAGGCTCGAGGTGGCATCACGCGCTACACCCTGGAGCTGATCCCGCGCCTGAGCCGAGAGCGCGAGGTCCTGCTCGGGCTCCACGTGTCGGCCGAGGCATCGCGGCTCGGGCGGTGGGGGCGCGCCGGCCTGAGGATCCCCGCGGTGCGCGGCGCCGCCCGGCTGGCCGCCCCGCTCAATCGACTGCTGGACGCCGCGTGGCTCCGGCGAGGGGGCGTCACCCTGCATCCGACCTACTACCGCGATCCGCGCTCGTTGCCCTCGCCGGCGCCCCTGGTGGTGACCGTGCACGACATGACCCACGAGCGTTTCCCCGGGCTGCTCGGGCCCAATCGGGGCCCGGAGCGTCACAAGGCCGCCCTGTGCGCCCGCGCGGCCCGGCTTCTCTGCTACTCGGAGGCGACTCGCCGCGACCTGGTGGAGCTGCTGGGCGTCTCCGAGTCGCGCATCCGGGTGACACCGCTCGCGGCCCGCGACTGGAGCCAATCCCCCGGCGAGCCGCTCCCCGGCGTGGAATGGCCCTTCGTGCTGTGGGTCGGGCCGCGACACGCCTACAAGAACTTCGAGCGCGGCCTGCGGGCCTGGGCTGGAAGCGGCGCGGCGGCGGGCACCCACCTGGTGTGCGTCGGGGGAGCGTCTTTGCGTCGCTCGGAACGTGCCCTGCTGGGGGCGCTGGGCGTGAGCTCGCGCGTGCACCGGCACGAGGCCAGCGACGGACAGCTGCGCTGGGCGTACGAGCGCGCCGAGTGCTTGCTCTACCCTTCGCTGTGGGAGGGGTTCGGGCTCCCGGTGGTCGAGGCGATGGCGCTCGGCTGCCCGGTCGTGACCTCGTCTCGGTCGTCGCTGCCGGAGGCAGGGGGAGAGGCCGCCGACTACGCGGACCCCGAGGATCTGGACAGCCTCCACGCCGCGCTCGAGCGCTGCCTGGCCGCGGGCCGGGGAGCCACGCGCGCCGCCGCGCTGCGCGCCCAGGCGGCCCGATTCTCGTGGGACGCCTGCGCGGCGCTCCACGAGGCGGTGTATCAGGAGCTCGATTGAGCGCCCATCTGCCGCGCTTCACCGTGGTCACCATCTGCCGCAACGCGCTGGCCGGCCTGCGGCGCACGGTCGAGACCGTCCTCGGGCAGCGCTACCTCGCGCTCGAGTACTGGATCGTGGACGGCGCCTCCACCGACGGCACGGTCGAGTACCTGCGGGGGCTCGACGCCCGCCGCGTGAGCGTGCTCTCCGAGCCCGACCGCGGGATATCGGACGCGATGAACAAGGGCCTGTCGCTGGCGAGCGGGGAATGGGTCGCGTTCCTGCACGCGGGCGACGAGTATCTTCCCGGAGCGCTCGCCACCGTGGGGGCCATCGCTTCCGTGAGCGACGCCGAGGTGCTGGCGGGGTACATCCTGCGGCGCGAGCGCACCGGGGACGTGCTGTGCCGCTGCGATCCCTCGCGGCTCAGGAACGACATGACCATCAACCATCCCGCCACCTGGGTCCGCCGCGACACGTTC
The DNA here is from genome assembly GCA_005893225.1 of Candidatus Eiseniibacteriota bacterium. Taxonomy (GTDB): domain Bacteria; phylum Eisenbacteria; class RBG-16-71-46; order RBG-16-71-46; family RBG-16-71-46; genus WS-3. Next base: position 13,940 of record VBOT01000032.1, on the reverse strand, counting down.
GAGCGCTGCGGCGGCTTCGACCCGGCGCTCAAGAACGCGATGGACTACGACCTCTTCCTGCGCCTCCATGTGGCCGGGGTGCGCTTCCAGGTGGTGCCCCAGCCCCTGGTGGTGATGCCCGAGGGCGGCCAGTCGGACCGTTCGCTATGGGCCTCGCTCGAGGAGACGCACCAGGTGCGGCGCCGGCACCTGCGCGCCGGGTGGCAGCGGTCGCCGGTGCTGCTGTGGTGGTACTTCATCAAGGGAACCGTCCGAGTGACGCTGCAGCGGATAGGGCTCAATACCGTTGTGGCATGGTACCGGCGCCACCTGGCCCGCCCGCGCAAGGGGTAGTGCTCCGGGAGACGCAAATCGAAGGGTGAAGGCGGGCGGGGGCCGCAGCGAGACTGTCCGGCCGCAGCCGGACCGTCCATGAGCGCTCGAGACGCGCAGGAAGCAGGAGGTGAGCGCGTCGAGAGTAGCGAGCGGCGCCAAGGACGGCGACGCGAAGCGGGTCTCGCGGAGTGCCCCCGCCCGCCGTCATCCCTCGGGTCGGGCATCCCTCGTGACCGGCTATGAGTGGACTGCTCGCGCGGCGCCGGCCCGCCAGCCGGCGTACTCGCGCTCCAGGACGGACCGGAACTCCTGGTCGAAGCGCGCCGCGTCGAACGGCTCCGCCAGCCGCCGGAGTGTTTCCGGCGCGAAGCAATGTCGCTCGCTCTCGCGGATCGCTTCGCACAGCGCTTCCACCGACTGGGTCCCGAACAGCACACCACCCGGCACGGCCGCCATGCCGCCCTCCGCCACCCGCGAGAGGTCCGGCGCCGGGGCGCCGCGGCCCACGGTCTCGACCGCCCCGCCGCGCCCCAGTGCGATCACCGGGCAGCCGCTCGCGAGCGCCTCGAGCGGGACGATCCCGAAGTCTTCCTCGCCCGGGAAGATGAGCGCGCGCGCGCGGCGATAGAGCTCGGCCATGCGGTCGTCGCTCACCCAGCCCAGGAACTCGGCATTCGAGCCGGCGAGCTCGCGGAGCCGCGGCTCGTCCTGGCCGGTCCCCACCACCGTGAGCCGCCGGCCTAGCCGCCGGCACGCCTCGATCGCCAGGTCGGCGCGCTTGTAGGGAGCGAACCCCCCGGCTAGCAGGTAGCCGTCGCGATCACCCGTGTCCGCGGTGAAGCGGCGGAGCTCGACCGGCGGATAGATCACCTGGGCGTCCCGGCCGTAGTGGCGGGCGATCCGCGCCGCGACGTGGCGCGAGATCGCGACCATCGCCTGGGGTCCGCGGCTGGTCGCGACGTCCCAGGTTCTGAGCCTCGCGCAGGTGCGGCGCACGTACCCGGACGCCGGCCAGGGGAAGCGCCCGGGAGGGAAGTACTGGTCCTCGAGCTCCCACACGTAGCGCATCGGCGTGAACACGTAGCTCAAGTGGAAGGCTCGTGCCGGCACGCGAATCGCCTTCGCGGCGCAATGACTGAGCGAGATCACCACGTCGCATTCGCCGACGCGCAGGCTCCGGATCGCGCGCGGAAAGAGCGGAAGAAACCAGCGATAGTGGCGCCGGACGCCGGGCAGCCGCTGGAGGATCGAGGTGTGGATCTCGTGCGCCTCGATCCGGGACGACACGGTTCCGCGGTTCCACAGCAGGGTGTGGATCGGTGCCCCGGGAAACATCGCGCACAGCCGCTCGAGGACGCGCTCCCCGCCGCGCATCCCGGTGAGCCAGTCGTGCACCAGGACGACTCTCACGCGGGCGCCGCTCGTGCTTGGCTCGCGGCGTCCCCTGCCTCGCCCGGCGCCGCATCCCAGGACCGTGCACTCCAGGCCAACCCGACCATCGTGTAGAGCAGGAAGAGCAGCTCCTCGTCGCCGAAGTTCCACTCGAAGAGCCCCGCGACCAGGAAACCGGCCAGCGCCGCGACCGCGCCGAGCCTCACACCCGCGGCCAGGTCGGGGGCTTTCATCGTGGCGCCGAGCCCCCCTCCGGCGGCGCGGAAGAGGGCGCCGTAGAGCCACGCGAAGGCCAGGAGCCCCGGGAGCCCCATCGACGCCGCGATCTGGATCGGGACGCTGTGTAGGTGTCCCGCCCGCTCGTGGGAAGACGACGATCGGTAGCGGTCGTACAGCGGGTGCAAGTCCTGAAGTCCCACGCCCGTGAAGGGGTGGTCCCGGAACATGCGCAGCCCGGCGTCCCACATGTAGGTGCGCTCGAGGTTGACGGGGTGGTGGGGGTCGAAGGCGCTGTGGAGTCGCGCCCGATAGGCCCCCGGCGCGAACGCGTAGATGGCGATGAGGGCCGCCCCGAGCGCGGGCAGCCACCGGGGCCGTGCCCGCCCGATCAGGACGGCGGCGGCCGCCCCGAGCCCGAGCCACGAGCTGCGCGTGAAGGTGCCCGCGAGCGCCGTCGCCGCGAGGCCGGCGGTGGCCAGTCCCGCGACGCGCCAGGTGCGGCGCTGGGTCATAAGCCCCACCGCCCCGGAAACGGTTGCCAACAACAAGAGCTGGCCCGCGAACGTCATGTAGTGACCCACCGGACCCCGCGCCCGGGCCGAGAAGCTGGCTCCCCGGGCGACGAAGAAAACGATGCCCATGAGGGACGCAACAGCCGATGAAAGAAGGAGCAGCGAGAGGGCGCGCTCACCCCGGGTCCGGTTCGCAGTGTGAAACGCGGCCAGCGGAATCAAGGCCGGAAACAGCGCCTTGTCGAGCCGGTGAACGCTTCCGGCCCGGTCCTCGCTAGCTAAGGTGGACAGCAGGAGCGCCGCGATCCAGCCAAGCGCCGCCAGGCTCACGGGATTCCGTCCCAGGAACTGCGCGGACCGGCGGGGCGCGGCGAGCAGGGTGAGCGTGCCGCACGCGACGGCCGCGATGGTCATGGGAGCGATGGTCCAGGGAAGGGTGATGATTAGCAGCATGAAACAGAAACGCGCTGCGACGAGCAGACGCGAGTGGTTGAATTCAGCGGTGCGCATCACATCCCCTCGGGGATCGTTTCACATGACTTCGGAGCGGCACGACCGTCTTCGACTCGAGGGGAGCCGGCCGATGAGCTGATCCTCCTCACCCGGCGCGAAAGTTTGCGGCGGGATGTTCCGAGCGTGACAACCTGCCCCTGAATGTGCGAGACTATACGCACAGAGGTGGTGGCGCTGCGAGCACGCCTCGCGGTGCCGACAGAGAGTGTCGCTCACACATCCCAGGAGAGTCCGACGAACCAGAATTGCTACCCGCCTGAGTTGCCGAGCTAGGTTCTGCAGTACGTCGTTGACTTGACGCCACTTCCTTTTCCACCAACAACTCGCTGGGTTTGAGGATTCGGATTAGCTGGCGGCCGTCCCCAGACCAATCCAGTCTCGCCAAACCATCTAGAGGGAAGAGCATGAGAGTCCTCGTCACAGGGGGTGCAGGGTTCATCGGGTCTCATCTCTCGGAAAAACTCATTCAGCAGGGTTCCGAGGTGTGGGCACTCGACGATCTCTCCACCGGCCGGCTCGAGAACCTTCGCTCGTTCGAGCGCCATCCCCACTTTCGATTCCTCGAAGGCAGCGTCACGGACTCGGCGCTGGTCAATGGGCTCGTGGCCCAGTGTGACAGGGTGTATCACCTGGCCGCGGCGGTGGGCGTGAAGTACGTGCTCGAGAACCCGCTGCGCTCTCTGATCACCAACATTCGCGGCACCGAAGTGATCCTCGAGGCGTGGGCCGAACACGGGCGGAAGGCCATGGTGTTCTCCAGCAGCGAGGTTTACGGCAAGGGCGTGTCGGTGCCTTTCTCCGAGGACGATGATCGGGTGATGGGTCCGACGCACAAGCTGCGCTGGTCCTACGCCTGCGGCAAGGCGGTCGACGAGAGCCTGGCCCAGGCCTACTGGCAGCAGCGGCAGCTCCCGGTGGTGATCGTCCGGTGCTTCAACACCTGCGGGCCCCGGCAGACCGGGTCCTACGGGATGGTGATCCCCAACATGATCGTCCGCGCGCTGCGCGACGAGCCGATCCTGGTGTTCGGGGACGGCAAGCAGTCGAGATGCTTCTCGGCGGTCAGCGACGTGGTTCGCGGGGTGCTGATGCTGGCCGACTGCAAGGCCGCCGAAGGCGAGGTCTTCAACGTCGGCAGCGACGAAGAAGTCACGGTCCTCGAGCTGGCGGAGCGGATCCGCAGAATGTGCGACAGCCGAAGCCCGATCGAGTTCGTAGCGTACGAAAAGGTGTACGGGAGTTCGTTCGAAGACATGCGCCGGCGCGTGCCCGACCTGACCAAGATCGGTCGCTTCGTCGGCTTCCGGCCCCAGTCATCGCTCCAGCAGCTCCTCGAGATCACGATCCGAGATACCTGCGAGCGCATGGGGCTGGCGTACCCGGTAGGTCTCGCGGCCGCGTAATACCTCGCCGCGGGAACGACCTTTCCGTGGCTGCCTATGGTGCTAGCGATCGCGTTCATCCTGGCTCTGGTCGTATCGGTGGTGATCACGCCGCTCGCGATTCGGGCGGCGTGGGCCACCGGATACCTCGACCGGCCCGAAGCCCGAAAGCTCCACACCGCGGCGACCGCCCTGCTCGGAGGGGCGGTCGTATTCGTTTCAGCGCTGGTCGCGATCGCGGCCGCCCGCGCCCTGAGACCCGGCCTCTGGGGCCGGGACACCCTGTTCCTGCTGGGCGGGGCGGTGGTGGCGATCGGGCTCGGGTTGTGGGACGACCGCTTCGGCATGCGGCCTCCCGGCAAGCTGGCGGGGCAAGCCGCCGCGGCCGCCGTGTTCCTCGCCTCGGGGTCGATCCCGAACCTCGGCCTGCCTCCAGTCGGGAACGCGACCGTGACCCTGGTGGCGATGGTCGCTCTCATGAACGCCGTGAACTTCCTCGACAACATGAACGGCGTGGTGAGCGGGCTCTCGGCCATCATCCTGGCGGCCTTCGCCTGGACCTCGATCGCTCGGGGCGCCGCGGGGGTGGCGACCGCCCAGCTCGCCGTGGCCGGGGCGTGCGTGGGGTTCCTGTGCTACAACTTCCCTCGCGCCCGCGTCTTCCTGGGAGACGCAGGCAGTATCTTTTTGGGTTATATTCTCGGTGCGTCCGCCGTGCTTGCCTTCCAGGGGGCGTCTCCCGGATGGGGGCGGCTAGGGACGCTGCTGTTGCTCGGTTATCCTGCCTTCGACCTCTGCTTCGTGGTCGTGAACCGGCTGCGTGAGGGACGCAAGGTCTACGAGGGCGGGCAAGACCACACCAATCACCGACTCGCGAGCGTGATTCGATGTCAGACGAGAACCGTTCTTCTTCTGTGGGCCAGTGGGGTCGCCCTCTGCGCAAGCGGTCTCACGGTCCTGTACCTCAACCGGCCGCTTCCAACCCTGCTCCTGTCGGCCGTGTGGATGATCCTCCTCTCGTGGGCGGGAGTCCGGCTGTCGAGAGTCCCGGTGCGTTCCTCGGCTCCGCTCCTTCCGTCGGACCTCCCTCACGGCGCGAGCCCGACGCCGACGACCAACGGCTCCGCGAGCTCGTCGCCTTCATGGCGCGCGGTCTGGTCGACCACCCCCAGGACGTCCAGGTCGACATCCTCGCCTCCGGGTCAAACGCCAGCTTCGAGCTCCGGGTCCACCCCGACGACCTCGGACACGTGATCGGGAAACAGGGCCGCACGGCGCGCTCGCTCAGGCTCGCCCTGGGCGCTTCCGCCTCGCAAATCGGGCGGCGGGCCAACCTCGAGATCGCCGACTAGTGGAACACTAGGCTCGACGGCCTCATGCCGCTGGTGCTGGTAGGACGCATCGGCCGCACCCACGGCGTGCAGGGCGAGGTGACGCTCACCCGGTCGTCCCTGTCGGTGGCCGAGCTCATGGGGGTCGGAACCTTCGTGTGGCGCGGGCCGCGCGGGGAGAGCATCGATCTCGTGCTCGAGGGGGCGCGTCCGGCTCATACCCGGGTGCTGGCGCGGTTCCGGGGGTTCGCCGGGCGGGACGAGGCCGCCGTGCTGACCAACGGCGAGCTGTGGGCGGAGGCCGAGCGCCTGCCGGATCCGGGCCCGGGCACCGTCTACGCCTTCCAGCTCGTCGGCCTGAGGGTCGAGACCGAGGACGGCCGCGATCTGGGCGTGCTGGAGGACGTGCTGCCGCTGGCCGCGCATCCGGTGTACGTGGTTCGCGGCGAGCGCGAGCTGCTGGTGCCCGCCACGCCCGAGGTGCTCAAGCGGGTCGAGCTCGAGCGCGGCGTGATCACCGTGGCCCTCCCGCGCGGGCTCGAGGACCTGTGACGTGAAGATCTCGGTGCTCACCATCTTCCCCGACTTCTTCGGGCCGGCGCTCGCCGAGGGAATGATCCGGGCGGCGCTCGAGAAGGGACGGCTGGCCGTCGACGTGGTCTCGCTGCGCGACTTCACCGACGACCCGCACCGCACCACCGACGACTACCCGTTCGGCGGCGGCGTGGGGATGGTGATGAAGGTCGAGCCGATCGACCGGGCGCTCACCTCGCTCGCGGTCGGCTCGCCCGGGAGCCGTCCGCCGGGTTGCCTCGTGGCGCTGCTCTCGCCCCAAGGACGCAGGTTCACCCAGGATCAGGCCATCGCCCTGGCCGGGCTCGGGCACCTGGTGCTGGTGTGTGGGCGCTACAAGGGAGTTGACGAGCGCGTCCGCGACTATTTGGCCGACGAGGAGCTGTCGATCGGCGACTTCGTCCTCTCGGGTGGCGAGCCCGCGGCGCTGTGCGTCGTGGACGCCGTTGCGAGGCTCCTGCCCGGCGTGGTCGGAAGCATCGACTCGGTGGAGAGCGACTCGTTCCATTCCGGCATCCTCGATTCGCCGTACTACACGCGACCCGCTGAGTACCGGGGATGGAAGGTCCCGGACGTGCTGCTGTCGGGGAATCACGCCGCGATCGCTCGCTACCGCCGCGAGCAGGCGCTGCGCCGGACGCTGGAGCGCCGGCCCGACCTGCTCGAGGGGGCGGGCCTGAGCCCCGAGGAACACCGCTGGCTGCGCAAGCAGGAGCTCCTACGCAAGGAATCCGGGGGCGGCTAGTCCTTCTGACGTGAATCGAGGGATGCCGGCCCGGGGCCGAAGAGAGACTCTCGCGAGCGCGGGTACCCCCGCGGAGGCGGGAGCCGGAGCGCTCGTCGCGAGTCAGCGAGCCGGAGACAGGATGTCCGAGGCCGCGGGTCTCGCTACGGCCCCCGGGCCGGCATCCCGTTACGTGAGAGCTTGCGCCTCAACCCCGGCCGGTTCCCTGCCGATGAGATGGAGATGCTCCCGCTGGCGCCCGCGGCGCGGCCACGTCTTGGCCTCGCCGGGATCCTCCTCCTGGCACTGCTCCTCCGCCTCATCTACCTGGGCCAGGTCGCTTCCCTGCCCTTCTTCGATCATCCCGTGGGCGAGAGCCAGGTCCACCTCACCCTCGCCTCGCAGATCGCTGCCGGGTCGTTCGTGCCCCATCGCCCGTTCTTCTACGCCAGCGTCCTCTATCCCTATTTCCTCGCGGTGGTGCTCGAGATCTCGCGCGGCAGGATCCTCGGCGTGGCGCTGGTGCAGGTGCTGGCGGGCGTGCTGCTCGTCTACCTGGTCTACAGGCTCGGCGCGCGAATCTACGGGTCCTCGGCGGGCCTCTGGGCGGCGGCGCTGGCGGCGCTCTACGGGCCGTTCGCCTTCTTCGAGGCCGACGTGGTGGGGGTGGTGTGGGCGCTGGTGGCGCTCACGGCCGCGATGCTCGCGTGCGTGGCGTGGGGCGAGGCCGAGGAGAGGGAAGGCGGGGGGCGAGCGCGCCACCTGCTGTTGGCCGGCCTGGCCTTCGGCTGCGCGTCGGCCGAGCGTCCCAACCTGGCGCTGGTCGTCCCGGTGGCGGCCGCGTGGTGCGCGGCGCGCGCCCGCAAGCACCGGCTCGGAGCGGGGACGGCGCTCCTCGGTGGGGCCGCGCTGCCGCTCGTGCTCGTGGTGCTCCTCGACTTCGTCGCCGCAGGACAGTGGGTCCCGCTGGCCACCTCGGGAGGGATCAACCTCTACATCGGGAATCACCCCGGGGCCACCGGCGCTTACGACGAGCCGTGGGCCGACCGTGACGCGCAATTCGCGGCTCGCCACACCGAGCTCGAAGAGGCGAGCATCCGCATGGCCTCCACTCTGGCGGGCCGGGACCTGACCCCCGAGCAGGCGTCGGGGCTGTGGGCCGGGAAGGCTCTGGCGTTCGTCAGCGGCCATCCCGGCGAGGCGGCGAAGCTAACCCTGCGCAAGGCGCTGCTCCTCCTCAACGCCCAGGAGATACCGAATCACCTGAACTTCTCGTTCCTCCGCCGGCACGCGCCGGCGCTCTGGTCGATGCCGGTCGGCTTCGGGATCGTCCTGCCGCTCGGTGGGCTGGGTATCGGCCTCGCCCTGCGCGACCGCCGGCGCCCGGCGGACACGCTGCTCCTGGTCCTCGTCGCGGCGGCGGCGGCGGCGAGCGTGCTCCCGTTCTTCGTGGCCGATCGTTTCCGGGCGCCCCTGGTGCCGCCGCTCCTCGTGGCCGCCGGCTTTGGCTGCGCGGAGCTCTGGCGCCTGCGGTCGGCCGACGTGCGCCGCGACCGGTCCCTCGCCTGGGGGTTGGCCGCGGCGGTGGCACTCGGGGGGATCGCGCTCCTGCCCCTCTCGCGGCCCGAGCTCTCGCGCGACTACTGGATGTTCGCGGACGCCTACCAGGCGCGCGGGGAGCTGCGGGCGGCCGCGGCGGCCTACGAGGCGGCGGTGCGCACCGGAGGCGACGCGGGGGAGCTGCTGAACAACCTGGCGCTCACCTATCGCGCGCTGGGAATGCGCGAGATGGCCGAGGCCACCCTGCGCCGCGCGGTCGCGGCCAACCCGAGGCTCGCCTATCCCCACAAGAACCTCGGCATGGTCCTGATCGCGAGGGGGGAACGGAGCGAGGCCATGCGGGAGCTGCTCGAGGCCGTGCGGCTCGAGCCCGACGATGCGGCATCCTGGGCCGCGATCGGGGCGTTGAGGGCCGAGCGCGGAGAGCGGGCGGCGGCCGAGGCGGCGTTCGCGAGGGCCCGTGCCCTAGCCCCCGGGGACGCCAGGATCGCGCGGCTCTCCGACCAGTACCTTCCCACCGTGAGCGGGCCGGCGGCGGCGCAGGCGGCCGGGAGGGCCGGCTCCCGCTGAGGCACGGCCGAGAAATCGCGCCGAGGATTCGTACCGAGAAACCCGCCGAGAAACCCGAGAAATCACGCTTGGAACTCGCCCTGCCCTCTCCTATACTGCCGGGCCGCCTTTGGGTCGACGCCCGCCTCTGCCGGGCGCTGTTCACGGAAAGGAGCCCGCGCATGGGCCTGATCGAGAAGATCGAGGCCGCTCACCTGAAGAAGAATGTGCCCCAGCTGCGCCCGGGAGACACGGTCGAGGTGTTGGTGCGCGTCATCGAGGGGGACAAGGAGCGGCAGCAGAAGTTCAAGGGAGAGATCATCAACGTGCGCGGGGCGGGCCTGAGAAGGACGTTCACCGTGCGCAAGATCAGCGAGGGGATCGGCGTCGAGCGCACGTTTCCCCTGCACGGTCCCTCGATCGCCGACATCAAGGTGGTCAAGCACTCGAGCGTGCGGAGGGCCAAGCTCTTCTACCTGCGCCGCCGGGCCGGCAAGGCTGCGCGGCTGACGGAGAAGAAGACCGTCGAGGAGCCCGTGGGCAAGTGACCCTGCCCGCCTGGCGCCGGATGAGTCGCGCCGAGGCGCGACTCGCCGGGAAGGGCACGCGCGTCGCGGGGGTCGACGAAGCCGGCCGAGGCCCGCTCGCCGGGCCGGTGGTCGCGGCGGCGGTGGTGCTCGAGCCCGGCAAGCGCTGGGAGGGGATGAACGACAGCAAGCTGCTCGACCCCGTAACGCGCGCCGCACTCTTCGCCCGGGTCGTCTCCGACGCCCGGGCGTTCGCATGGGCGGTGGTCGGCCCGCGCTCCATCGATCGCGTCAACATCCGGCGCGCGAGCCTGACCGCCATGGCGCGAGCCGTCTCCCGGCTCGCCGTTGCGCCCGAACTGGTGCTCGTAGACGGCTGCGATCTGATCCCCGGGGTGCGCTCCGATCAGCGCGCCGTGATCGATGGGGACAGCCGCATGCTCTCGATCGCCGCCGCCTCGGTGGTGGCCAAGGTGGTCCGGGATCGCATCATGGAATGCCTCGATCACGTCTGGCCCGCCTACGGCTTCGCGCGTCACAAGGGCTACGGGACGCCCGAGCATCTCGAGGCGCTGGCGCGCATCGGTCCCTGCCCGATCCACCGCTACTCCTTCACGCCGGTGTGCGTCCAGGAGCTGCCGCTCGGCGTGTGAGGCGCTGGCCCGGCAGACGGCCGCTCCGCCGCGCGGATGGCTTCTGCTAACCTGAGGTCGCCCTCGAAGCCCGCCCCCGGTGGAGCGGTTCGATGGGCGTGGCACGGCAGCGAGGAAGGGCGGCCGAGGATCTGGCCCGCGCCTACCTGGAGCTGAGCGGCAGCGCGGTGTGCGAGCGCAACGTGCGGCTCGGGGGCGTGGAGGTCGATCTGGTGGCGGAGGATGGGAACACCCAGGTGGTGGTCGAGGTGAAGTACCGGCAGTCCTCCGAATACGGCGGGGCCGCGCTGGCGGTCGACGGCTCGAAGCGCGCCCGGCTGTTGCGCGCCGCCCGCGCGCTCGAGCCTCGAGGCCCGGTGAGGATCGACGTCGTGGCGATCGAGCTCACCCCCGAGGGGGCGCAGGTGCGACACTACCGCAACGCAATCACTCAATGAGCGCCTGAGCATGGTGCGCGTCCCCCGAATCAAGCGGCTGCGCATCCCCGCCCGTCTCACCCAGCGCTGGCGCGCCCGGCTCCGGGCGCAGCGGCGCTGGTGGCGGAGGCGGTGGCGCTCATCGAGCGGCGGCGAGGTGCTGTTCCCGCCGGCCGGGAAGGGGATGGTGGCGGTCGAGACCCTGGCCGGGGCGCCGGACCTGGCCTCCGGGCGCCGGGTCGCCATCCTCCACGCCACGGCCGGGAGCGGCCACAAGCGCGCCGCACAGGCGCTGGCGAGCGCGTTCAGCGTGCTCAGCCCCGGGATCTCGGTGCGCGAGGTCGATACCCTGGTCTTCGCATCGCGGCTCTACCGGGAAACCTACGCGGCCTCCTACAACGCCATGGCGGCGCGCGCGCCGCGCCTGTGGGGCGTGCTCTATCGCTCGTGGGAGAGCGCCCGGGTCAACCGCGGCACCGCCCCGGTGCGGCTGGCGCTCGACCGGCTGAACCTCCGGCGGCTGGTGCGCGTGGTCGAGCGCGAGCGTCCCGATGCGGTGGTGTGCACGCACTTCCTGCCGGTCGAGGCCCTCTCGCCGGTGCGCGGCGGCGGCAGGTGCCCGGCCCCGCTCTACTGCGTGATCACCGACTTCACGGCCCACCCCTTCTGGGCCTTCCCTCATGTGGACCGCTACTTCGTGGCCAGCGCGCGCGTGGCCGACGAGCTCGCCGGGCACGGCGTCTCGCCGGCGCGCATCGAGGTCACCGGGATCCCTGTCGATCCGAGGTTCGCCGAGGAGGTGGGGCGCGAAGCGGCGCGCGCCCGGCTGGGTCTCGACCCGGAGCGGCCGGTGGTCCTGGTGATGGGCGGAGGCGCCGGGGTGGGCCCATTGGCGGAGCTTGCCGAGCGGATCGCGCGGCTTCCCGGCGAGCCGGTCGCGGTGGTGGTGTGCGGGACCAACCAGGGTCTCCTCGGAGAGGTCGAGCGGCTGGCCGCCGCCTTCCCCGGGAGCATTCGCGCGCTCGGCTTCACCGGCGAGGTGGACGTGCTGCTCGAGGCGTGCGACGTGGTCGTGAGCAAGGCCGGCGGCCTCACCTGCTCCGAGGCCCTCATCAAGCGAGCGCCGCTGGTGATCTTCCGGCCCACGCCCGGCCAGGAGGTGCGAAACGCCGAGTACCTCGAGGCGGCCGGCGCGGCGCTCCACGCCGACTCGATCGAGGACGTCGATCGGGCCGTCCACGGCTGGCTCAGCGACGCCGGCGCGCGCGAGCGCGTGCGCGAGATCGCCGGGCGGCTCGCGGCTCCCCAGGCGGCGGCTCGCATCGCCCAGCGCGTGCTGGAGGCCATCCCGGTCGAGCTCGGCAAGAGCGCCTGAGCGCGGCCGGGCTCTCCCCGGGACCCGGCCCGCTCCGGACGCGATGGACGCGGGTTCCGTCGCGTCGTATGGTGATGCTCGCTCCCCCTTGATTCGCCACTCGCGCCACCGCGCCGGAGGCCGCCCATGATCCGATCCCTTCCTCTCGGGTGCCTGCTCGTCATCGCCACGGTCTCGATGCTCGGTCCCGCTCCCGCGGGCGCGTCGGGCAAGCTCATGCTCTACGTGGAGCGCATGGAGCCCTACGGGCAGGACGCCGAGGACTTCAGCCGCGCCGCATGGGGCGGCGGCCTCGGCGTCGTGGCTCCGGTCCCGTTCGCCCATGAGCTCCTGGCGGGCGTCGGGGGCCTCGAGGTCACCAACTTTCTGAGCGAGACGGTCCCGTACTACGACCAGGTCACCGGGCTCAGGGTCGAGCAGCAGACCGATCAGTGGTACGCCCGGTTCTACCTCGGCGGCCGGTTCGGCCCCAACAAGAGTGGCTTCCTGCGCCCGCACTTCGGCGCCAACCTGGCGCTCGTCTACTACGACATCGGGACCGACGTGGTGGTCCCCGACGACACCGACCGGGAGCGTGAGATCCGCCAGCACCTGAGGGATCGCAGCGAGGTGGCCGCCGGCTACGACCTCAATGCCGGCGTGGACCTCAACTTCCGCGACAAGTTCTCGATCGAGCTCGGCACCCGCTTCCTGCAGAGCTTCAACGTGCCGGAGCAGCTCGGCGAGGGATCGGTCCAGGTCCAGCCCAGGTACCTGCAGTTCTACCTGGGCGCCGGCTTGAGCTTCAACCTGCTGAAGCACCTTCCCGACGACTAGGCCCGCCCATGAAGACGGGTTGTCAAGGTGAAGCATCATTAGATTCTGTTCCGTCGAGCTCGGCGACGGTCGCCAACCAGCCGTCCATGCGGGGTCAGCTTCGCCCCAGAAGCCAGTACAGCGAACCGGCCCCCATACGGACTAACAGGCTCGAGGCCCACCGGGCTAGCCGGGGTGTCCGGTTCGATCTTTGGCGCAGTCGTGTCGAGGTCTCGACGAATCGTCCCTCTCAGAGTCAGGCTGGGGCCGCGATCACGGTCGGGTTCTTCTTGAGTCGGTACAGATGCGTTGTGGTCTTCTCGAACGGTCCACGTTCCACCCCCAGCTTGTGGAGATCGAACGAGGTCTGATGCCGCAGCATTGCCCACAGGATTCGGCACAGCCGGTGCGCCACGGCGACGACCGCCATCTTGTATCCTCGCCGTATACACAGACTGCGGAAGTAGGGATAGAGCGGAGGGTCAGGACGTCCGGCATGATGTGCAGCCTCGCACAGCATGGCGCGCAGCTCGGTGGACCCACGACGGGTGATGCGGCCGTGAGCGTCTCGATCGCCAGACTGATCGGTCGAGGGAATGAGGCCAGCATAGCTTGCCGCGTGCTTCGCGGAGGCGAACCGATCGACGTCCGAGAACACTGCGATCGCCGTCAACGCGACGATCGGGCCCACGCCGGGTACGCTCTGGAGCCGCTCGACGGCCTCCACAAACGGAGCGCGTTGCGTGTCGAGCCACGACTCGAGCGTGGTGATCTGCGCTCCCGCACTGCTCCACACCACGTGAGGCAGGGCCACATGACCCTGCCTCGACGCATCGAAGCTCAGGGCGGCGTGGAGACGGTCCCAGGCCACCTCGCTACGCAAGCTCCTCCGCGTCAGAGTTCCCAGCCCCGCGGCACGCAACAAGCGCTTGACCGCATTGACTTCGGCGGTCTGCAGACGGACGAAGTGGCGGCGGCGTGCGAGCGTGTCCCGCAACGTGGTGATGTTCTCGGGCGGGACGTGCACGATCGAGCGGTACTGTCCGCGCCGCACGCCCTCGCAGATCTCGCGCGCATCGCGACGGTCGCTCTTCTGAGTGGGCC
>VBOT01000177.1:5426-5833 GCA_005893225.1 Candidatus Eiseniibacteriota bacterium | reverse complement strand
TCCGGGCGATCGTCCCGGGCTGGTTCGGGATGGCCTCGACCAAGTGGGTGACCAAGGTTCGCGTGGAGGCTGGGCCGTCGGACAACTTCTTCATGGCGAAGGGCTACCACTACGTCTACCCCGGCGAGGACCCGGCCAAGGCCCCGCCTGTCGAGGACATCAAGGTGAAGTCGGTCATCACCCGGCCGCTGGAAGGCGCGGCGCTGCCGCGCGGGAGGCTCCGGGTTCAGGGCTTCGCGTGGGCCGGCGAGGCGGGCCTGGGGCAGGTCGAGGTCTCGAGCGACGGCGGAGCCCACTGGCGGCCCGCCCGCCTGGTCGGCGAGAGCCAGCCGCTCGCCTGGCGCGAGTGGGCGGCGGAGATCGAGGCGCCGAAACCAGGCCGGCTCACGATCCTGGCACGCGCCACC
>VBOT01000177.1:0-5299 GCA_005893225.1 Candidatus Eiseniibacteriota bacterium | reverse complement strand
CGGCGAGCGGCATCAGTGGCGCTCGTTGCCGGCGCCCTGGCGCTGGCCGTCGCGGCGCTCGGCGCCGGCGATGCCGGGCCCCCCCGGCGCCCCGCCTATCCCGCCAAGCTCCCGCCGGGCGAGGGCCATGACGCCACCGAGCGAGCCTGCCTCATCTGTCACTCGGCGATGCTCATCACCCAGCAGCACAAGGACTCGACCGCCTGGGAGAAGAGCGTGCGCCAGATGGAGACGTGGGGAGCGCCGGTCGCGCCGGCGGAGCATGCGGCCGTGATCGGCTATCTGACGCAGCAGTTCGGCCCCGCGAAGAAGTGACGAGGGAAATTCATCGACGCTTTCCCTCGAGCTCGCCGGCGGCTCGGACGGCCCGTGGCAGTCGAAGTGGGGTTCTTGGCCCACCCCGGGTGGGAGCGGCGGCCGGGACGGATCACTTCCGCGGCGCCGATCATCCAAGGACGCATACGCCTCGAGCTTCGTGCTGCTGAGAAGGAACCGAGACCAGGCCGACTTCGCGGCGGGTGGCGTCGACGACGCCCGGCCGCAGGCAAGATGGGAGGTGCCGATGACGCGTTCTCTGGCTGCTGCAGCGGTGGCGATGTCGATGCTGATGGTGGCAGTCTTGGCGCCCCAGGCGGGGGCGACGCATCTCGGGACGACCTACTGCGGGCCCACCATCCCCGCGGACGAAGCCAGCGGAACGGTGGCGTTTCCGCGCGGGGACGTGTTCTGCCCACTGTTTGCCGATCCCAAGACCGAGGGCTCGTTCGTGAGCTACCTGCGGGGAAAATCGTCCTCGGCCTTCGGCACCGACATCGGGGCGGCCGGCATCGGGGATCGCTTCGGCCTGGTGCGGTGGAACGGCCAGACTCCCGGTTTGGGGGTCGAGCTCTCCCTGGCGGCCAACGTCTATACCCAGTTCGACCTCAACACTCCTTCCTACGACCTGATCAACGCCGATTACGTCGTCGGCCTGCCGCTCACGGTCCGGTGGAATCGGTTCTCGGCGCGCCTTCGCCCGTACCATCAGAGCTCGCATCTCGGTGACGAGTACCTGCTCCGACCGGGGACGCAGCGCCTGAACCTGTCGTACCAGTCGATCGAGTCGATCCTCTCGATGGATCTCGGGCCGCTGCGTGTCTACGGCGGCGGCGAATACCTGCCCTCAAGGGAGCCCGACAGCCTCGAGGCCGGGGTGGTCCATGCGGGCGCGGAGCTGAGGCAAAGAACCGAGCTGGGCCACACCGGGATCCGGCTGATTGCGGGGGGAGACATGAAGTCCGCCCAGGAGCTGAACTGGGCGGTGTCCTGGAGCGTCCGCGCGGGGTTCGAAGTCAGTCGCCCCGGCCAGGAAGAGCATCCCGTCAGGCGCTGGACCGTGGTGGGTGAGTATTACGATGGGGCGTCGCCGTACGGGCAATTCTTCCGGGACGACGTCTCGTACTACGGGGTGGGCATCCACTTCGCCCCGTACTGAGCTCGGGGCGGGCGCCGCGCGCGATCGGACGCGCGGCGCCTGCGCTATCGCGGCAGCCTCTTCAGCAAGTCGCGAGCCTCGGCCTGGTAGATCGGATCGCGAGGGTTGCTGGTCGGCGGCAGCCCGGCCGCTTTCTCCATCTCGCGACGCGCCTCGGCCGTGCGCTTGAGCATCATGAACGTGCGCCCGAGCTCCAGGTGGTGGTTCACGTAGCCGGGCTCGAGCTCGACCGCCTTCTCGAGGTCGCGCACCGCGTTCTCCATAGAAGCTCCCTTGGGCACGCCACCCAGGACGGCGTTCGCGGCGAGGCGCTCGATCGCGGTGAGGCTCGCGACCTTGCGGTTCCAGATCGCGCGCACGTGGTAGGCGCGCGCGAGGTTGGGATCGATCCCGAGGGCGCGATCCGCCTCCGCCTTGATCTCGCGCGATAGGGCGAGCCGCTTCTTGGGCCCCTCCTTCAAGGCCTGGCGCCCCAGGGTGGCCGCGAGCCACGCGTGTCCCTGGGCACTCTCGGGGGCGGCGCTCACGGCCGCCCGCGCGTGCTGGACCGCCGCCGCGACGAGCTGCTTTTGCTCCTCACCTTTGGCGTCCTCTCCGAGCTCGGACTCGACCTGGGCCAGCCTGCAGAGGGCGACGAAGTGGTTCGGCTCGGCTTGGAGCGCGGCCCGGTAGGCCTCTCTCGCCTCGCCGAGCTTGGCCTGGGTGTAGAGTTGGTCGCCGCGGGCGATCTGCTCGCCGGCGGTCTCCGAGGGCGCCGCGGACGGGCCCGACAGGGGCAAGGCCGCCAGAAGCAGCGCGACGCATGTGGCGGCTCGGTACCGACAGGCGATGAGCACGGCCCCTGGCCTCCTCTCGAGACGGCTCGCCACTCGCGCCGCCGGCTTCGGAAAGGCGCCGGACGGGCCGCGTACGAGTTGGCGGCGAGGAATCTCCTCCCGCCCCAAGGGGTTGTCAACGGCGTGAGTGTCCGCGAAAAGACGCACGAGTGGCCCGGCCCAGGCCCCACGCTCTCGAGGCTCGGACTTTGCTGCCGCTCCCCCCGGGTGTAGCTTCGTCGTTCGATCGCCGCCGAGACGGACGCGGGTCGCTCCCCAGCCGGCGTCCCGACTTCGCATCCGCGGCCGGTCGCCCCGAGGCGCGCGCGGCGGGAGGGAACCATGGCCGTAACGCTGATCAGCACCTTCCTCGACACGGTCGCCAAGCACCGGAAACCCGCCCAGTTCATGCGCAAGACCGCGGGTGGCTGGGAATCCATCTCCGCGGAGCGCGCCCTCGCAGACGTCGAGAGCCTGGCGCTGGGGCTCGGTGAGCTCGGGATCTGCCGCGGCGACCGGGTGGCGATCCTCTCCGAGAATCGCTACGAGTGGCCGATCGCGGACCTCGCGATCGTCGGGCAAGGCGCGGTGTCGGTGCCCATCTACCCGACCCTCACCGCCGCGCAGTGCGCGTTCGTCATCGCCAACTCCGAGGCGAAGCTCGCGATCGTCTCGAGCCCGGCGCAGCTCGAGAAGCTGCGCTCGATGGAACGCGATCTCCCGCTGCTCGAGACCATCGTTCACATGGATCCGGTCCCGGGGGCGGACGGCAAGTGCTCGAGCCTCGACTCGGTGCTCGAGCGCGGGCGCCGGGCTCGCGCCGCAACCCCCGGAGCCTTCAGGGCCGCGGCCGAGCAGGTGCGACCCGACGACCTCGCCACCATCATCTACACCTCGGGCACGACCGGCGATCCCAAGGGCGCCATGCTCACCCACGGCAACATCACCTTCGACGTGGATGCCTGCCTCGAGGTCGTGACCCTCGGTCCCACCGACACCTGTCTCTCGTTCCTGCCTCTCTGCCACATCTTCGAGCGCATGGCCGGCCTCTACGCCATGCTGCGGGCGGGCGCCACCATCGCCTACGCCGAGAGCATGGACACGGTGGCCGCGAACGCCGTGGAGGTGAGACCCACGGTCATCACCGGCGTGCCGCGCTTCTACGAGAAGGTGTACGCGCGCGTCATGGAGAAGGTCGCGACCGATTCGCCTCTGAAGCAGCGCATCTTCCACTGGGGGCTCGGCCAGGGGATCGCGCGGGCGCGCGCCCGCTTCGAGGGACGGAAGCTCGACACCCTCGCGACCCGGATCGCCGACCGGCTGGTGGGGGCCAAGGTCCGCGAGCGCGTCGGCGGGCGGCTTCTCTTCTGCATCTCGGGCGGGGCACCGCTGGCACCCAAGGTGATGGAGTTCTTCTTCGCGATCGGGATCCCGGTGCTCGAGGGCTACGGTCTCACCGAGACCTCGCCGGTGATCTGCCTCAACCGCCCGGGGAAGGAGAAGCCGGGCTCAGTCGGCCCGCCGATCCCGGGCGTCGAGGTCCGGATCGGCGAGGAAGGCGAGATCCTGACCCGCGGCCCGCACGTCATGCGAGGCTACTTCAAGAACGAGGAGGCGACGCGCGCGGCGCTCAGCGGCGGCTGGTTCCATACCGGCGACATCGGGCGTCTCGACCCCGACGGCTCGCTGGTGATCACCGACCGACTCAAGGATTTGCTGGTGACCGCAGGCGGCAAGAAGGTGGCGCCGCAGCCGCTCGAGGCGCGGCTCAAGACCGGCAAGTGGGTGAGCGAAGCGGTGCTGCTCGGCGACCGCCGGCCCTACGTCGTGTGTCTCATCGTGCCCAACTTCGCCAACCTCGAGGCCGAGGCCAAGGCCAACGGCTGGCCCTACCGCTCGATGAGTGAGCTGATGGAACGGCCCGAGGCCCGCGCCCTCTTTCAGAAGGAGATCGACACCCTCAACGCCGGCCTCGCGCCGTTCGAGCAGATCAAGAAGTTCGCGCTGCTGGAGCGCGAGCTCACGCAGAACACCGGAGAGCTCACCCCCACCCTCAAGGTCCGGCGCCGCGTCATCAGCGAGAAGTTCGCCCCGGTCATCGAGCAGATGTACGGTGGCCGCCCCGTGCCCGCGAGCGTGTAGGAACGCTCACGCGGCCGCAGCCCACGCCAAAGAGGAGCACGACATGAGGCTCGTGAGGACCACGCTCTCCGCCGCCGCGATCTGGGCGGCATTCTCCCCCGGTCCCGCTTGTGGATCTGGCTACAGCATCTACGAGCAGGGGGCCGCCGCCTTGGGCATGGCGGGAGCGGCCACGGCCTCGGTCGGGGACGCCTCGGCGCTGTTCTTCAATCCCGCCGCGATGACACGGCTCGAGGGCACGCGGATCTACGTCGGCGGCTCGGTCCTGAATCCCGTCACGAGCTTCGCCGGTGTGGATCCCTATCCGGGCTTCGGCGTCACCGAGGAGATGAAGCGGCAGACGTTCGTTCCTCCGACCCTCTACGCCACGCACCGGTACTCCAGCGGCTGGGCGGTCGGGGCGGGGCTCAACTCGCCCTTCGGCCTCGGGACCGAGTGGAAGAAGCCCGACAGCTTCACCGGGCGCTACATATCGACCAAGGCCGAGCTCAGGGCCCTGAACGGCAACCTGTCGGGGGCCTACGCGTTCAACTCCAAGTGGAGCGTGGCGGCGGGGGCGAGCGCGCTGTTCTCCAAGGTCAGGCTCGAGAACCGGATCATGGCCGTGTACCCCGGCGGCGGGGGCGAGCAGGTGGACGTGGCCAGAACGAAGCTCGAGTCCGACTACAAGCCCGGATACGGCTGGAACACCGCGCTTTCGTTCGCGCCCGGAAAGCAGTGGCAGCTCGGCGCCTATTACCGCAGCAAGGTGGTCGTGGACGTGGACGACGGGAGCGCCGAGTTCCGCCAGATTCCCACCGGCGACCCCCAGTTCGACGCCGCGGTGGCGGCCGGTCTCCCGCCCGACCAGACCGTGAGCACGGTGCTG
>VBOT01000168.1:10483-16433 GCA_005893225.1 Candidatus Eiseniibacteriota bacterium | reverse complement strand
TCTCGACAAGCCGCTGCCGCGCTCCATGCACTTTCTCCATGGGATCGGCCCCGCCGGCCGGACCGGGCTGCTCGTCGACTCGGCCGCCGCCATCGTCCTGATCGCGCTGTGCGGCGGGCTGTTCTCCTACTTCCAGATCTTCATCACGTCGTCGATCGGCTACAAGATGGTCTACGCGCTCCGCCGCGAGCTGTTCACGCACCTGCAACGGCTCTCCTTGTCGTTCCACAATCGCTCGCGGTCGGGCGACCTGATGACCAAGATCGCCGGCGATACCAACACCCTCAAGGACGTCTTCGCGGACTCGATCATGAAGTTCGCGTCCTATTCGCTGACCGTGATCGGGATGCTCGCCGTCATGATGGTCATCGACTGGAAGGTGGGCGCGATCGCGCTGGCGACGCTGCCGTTCCTCTGCTTCAGCCTGTTTCACCTGTTCCGCAAGACCAAGGCCTCGGTCAAGGCGCAGAAGAAGCAGGAGGGCAAGGTCAACTCCCGCATGACCGAGGTGCTCTCGGCCATCCCCCTGGTGCAGGCCTTCGCTCGCGAGCGCTACGAGGAGGAGTTGTTCGACGCCGTGACCGCCGAGACGGTGCTGGAGAGCATCCGCGTGGCGCGGCTCGAGGCCGCCGCGACGCGATCGTCGGAGATCATCACCGCGGTGGGAACCGCGGCGGCGGTGCTGTTCGGGGCGACGCAGGTCCTGAGCGGCAGGATGCTGCCCGGGGAGCTGGTCCTGGTGGTCGGCTACCTGACCAACATGTACAAGCCGATTCGCAGCCTGGCCAAGCTCTCGACCGACCTCTCCAAGGCGATGGCGAGCGCCGAGCGCATCTCCGACGTGCTCGACATCGAGCCCGAGATCCAGGACCCGCCTCACGCCATCGAGGCGCAGCGGCTCAAAGGCGAGATCGTCTTCGAGGGCGTCTCGTTCGACTACGGGGACGGCAAGGACGTGCTGAGGCAGGTGTCGTTCGCCGGATCCCCGGGGCAGCGGGTGGCCCTGGTGGGGGCCTCGGGGGCCGGCAAGTCCACGATCGTGAGCCTCATCCTGCGCCTCTACGAGCCCCAGGAGGGGAGGATCCTCATCGACGGCGTCGACATCCGCCAGTACCGCCGCGACTCGCTGCGGCGACAGATCGGGCTCGTGCTCCAGCAGTCGATCCTGTTCGGGGCCACCATCCGGGAGAACATCGCCTACGGAAGCCCCGAAGCGAGCCTCGACGAGATCGTGGCCGCCGCGCGGGCGGCGAACGCCGACGAGTTCATCCGCGAGCTCGAGGAAGGCTACGACACCGTCATCGGCGAGCGCGGCGCGACGCTCTCGGGCGGACAGCGGCAGCGCATCGCGATCGCGCGGGCGCTGATCCGCGACGCGCCGATCCTGATCCTGGACGAGCCGATGACCGGCCTCGACGTGGAGAGCGAGGGCAAGGTGCGCGAGGCGCTGGATCGCCTGATGGCGGGCAAGACCTCCCTCATGATCACCCACGATCTCCCTTCCATCGCGGACGCCGACCTGGTGCTGCTCCTCGAGGAAGGGCGGATCGCGGACCGGGGAACCCATGCCGAACTGGTGGCGAGGAGCGGCAGGTACCGCCAGCTCTACGAGCTCAACCTGCAGCAGGCGGTGGACGTAGCGGTGTAGCGACACAGGAGAGGGAGGCCATGCCCAAGCAAGAGGTCCTCCCGGCCGTCCGGGGTGAGGCGTTTCCGGTCGACCGCGATTTTCCCCAGCTCGAGATCGCCAGCGATCCGCGCCGGATGCTCGAGATCTTCCGCACCCATCTCGAGCCGGTGGCGGGGAGGCCATGGGTCATCGAGGATTGCATCCCGTTCCGCTTCCGGTGCCGGCAGTCCACTTCCCGCTGCGTGCTCCAGTACACGTTGCGCGTGGCCGATCCGGACTCCGGCCGGCGGTGGGAGCAGTGGGCCACGGGCCTCCTGTACGCGCAGGCGGGCGAGGCCGAGCGGCTGTGGCGGGAGCTCCGGGCCCAGGACCCGCGGCGCGAGGTTCCCGAGCCGTGGCTCACGTTCGAGCCGGTGGGCTTCGTCCCCGATCTCCAGATGGTGGTGGAGATCTTCCCCTTCGACCGCAAGCTCCCGAACCTCTCGGCCGTGCTGGGCGGAGCCCTGCGGCGGCTCGATGACGCGCTGCTCTACCGCCTCGGGCCGGGAGCGTGGCGCGCCGAGGAGCATGTCCTCGAGCCGACCCGGTACCGGACCGAGCTGGGCGCGGCGCTCCGGTACACGCTGCGGGCGCGCGAGGCGGCGACCTCGAGAGCCGAGACGCTGCGCTCCTATCTCAAGGTCTATCGCAACGAGCACGGAGGAGAGACGTTCCGGCTGCTACGGTACCTTGAGGAACGGGAAGAGCAGGGCCGGAACGGCTTCTCCGTGGTGAGGCCGATCTCCTACCGGGGCGAGCACCGAACCTTGGTCCTCGAAGAGGCTCCCGGCACTTCCGTGCAGGAGCTGCTGCTCCAGGGGCGTGACCCCTCCGAGGTGTTGCGTCCGGTGGCGCGCGCGGTGGCCGCCTTCAACCGGGGCCACCTCGAGATCGCTACGCTCAACGGGCTCGAGGATCAGCTCGCGGACGTGAGACGAGCCTCCAGCCTGGTCCGGTGGGCGTGCCCGGGGGCACGGGCCGAGGTCGAGGCGATCACGGCCGCCGTCGTGGCGGGGCTGGAAGAAGCTCCGCCGGCACCGATCCACCGGGACCTCAAGACCGACCACGTCTTCCTATCCGGCGAGCGAGTCGTCTTCATCGACCTCGATTCGGTGGTGATGGGCGATCCGGTCCGCGACCCGGCCCATCTCTTCGCCCATCTCACCGCCCGGGTGGGAATCGGGCGCGCGCCGCCGCCGGGGTCTTCGCGGACGAGTACTTCGCCCACGTTCCGGGGCCCTGGCGCCGGAGCTTTCCCCTGCACTGCGCGGGGGCCCTGATCGAGGTGGCGGGCGGCATCTTCAAGCGCCAGGAACCCTGCTGGCCCGAGAAGGTGGGCGTGGCCATCGAGGAGGCTCGATGCTGCCTGGGATGAGGCGTCTGAAGACCGCCATGACGGCCTTGCTGGGGGTCGGCTTCCTGGCCTCCGCTGCCCGGAGCGAGGCCGACGCGGCGGCCAAGCAGGTCCCGCTCGGCACTCCTACGAGAACCGCGCGCGGGCGGGGCGACGAGCCCACCGAGCTTCCCGACGATCCCGAGCTGCCCGCGCTCACCGTCATCCGCGAGCAGGGCGTGGTGACGGCGGTGCCCTTCCTCGGCCTGGGCAGCGGCCCCGTCGAGCTTCGCGTGTGCGGCTACACGCCGGGATCGCGCGCCACCCTGGAGGCCCGGAACGAGGACCTGCACCTCGCGATCAAGGTCTACGCGAAGGACGCCGAGCCCGAGGCCCGGCTGTACGAGGCGCTCGCGGCGGCCGGGCTCGCCGGCAACTCGGGAGCCCGCGTGCCGCGCCTGCTCGCCTGGGATCGCGATCTCCGCCTGCTCGTCATCGACTGGCTCGATGGCGCGACGCTGGACCAACTCGTCTGCCGGGGACAGGGTGCGAGAGCCGGCGAGCTGGCGGCGGACTGGTTGCACCGCATGGCCTCGCTGCCCGTCATGCCGGGGCAACCGGTGGCCGCCACCGGAGTGCTCCAGCAGGTGGCCCAGTGGGTCAACCACCTGGGGGCCCTGGACCCCGCGCTGGGACTGGCCGCCACGGACGTGTTCGAGCGCCTCGCGAGGACCCAGCCTCCCGAGGGCATGTCGACCCTGGTGCACGGCACGCTCTACGCCCGCCATCTCATCGATCTCGGCGACGGCCCTGGGGTGATCGACTGGCAGCGCTTCGGACGCGGCCCCCTGGAGCTCGACGCCGGCGTGTTCCTTGCGACCGCGTGGCGCATCGGGCTCCGGGACGAGCGCTTCGCGGGCGACGTGGCGCGTGCCGAGGAGGCGTTCCTGGCTCGGACCGAGGGCCTCCTGGACGAGCGCGCGCTGGCTTGGCACTGGTCGGCCGCCCTGCTGCGCTTCGCCCACAAGCAGCACCGCCGGTGCGAGGACTGGCTCGCCCCGGGGCGGGCGCTGGTGTCCGAGGCGGCCTGGCTGGCCGAGGCGGCGAGCGACAGCCGCGGCACGGTCCGGCGAGCGACCGACCTCGGAACTGTCGCGGCGGCCCCGGCGATCGCGCGGCCATCGCCCTCCTCCGCGGTCGCCGATCTGGTCCGGCGCGATCCCAGCATTCCCGGGCTGGCCACCGTGCTCGAGCCCGAGGTCTTCGCCGCCGCGCTGCGAGAGGCGGCGCCGGAGGTCGATCTCAGGTCCGCCGAGATCTCCTATCTCAGATACAAGCCGCGTGACTACTGCAGGGCGACCTACCGGCTGGACGTGGGCGGGTCGGAGCTGGACGTGGACGTGCGTGCATTCCTGCCCGAGGAGTTCGGAGCGCACCTCGGGCAGCGGGACCCGGCGGTTTCGGGGCCGCTGGGTCCCGGCAGGATCGCTCTCGAGCGACGTTGCGTGTTGATCCATGCCTTCCCGAACGATCTGAAGCTCGGGGCGCTTCCGCTCCTGGCGGACCCGCGTGAGCGGGAGGGGTTGCTCCGCGAGTTGCTGCCCGACCGGCCCGGCCTCTGGCAGTCGGAGCTCCAGCGGCTGCGTTACCGGCCGGAGCGTCGCTACGTGGCCGCCCTGTGCGCCACCGGCGGGAGAGCCGACGCGCTGCTCAAGTGCTCCACCCCGCGGGCGTACCTCCGCGCCAAGCGCAACGCCGAGGCCTTTCGGTCCCGCGGCGCGCTCCGGATCGCGCGCCTGCTCGGCTGCTCGGAGCGCCACCGGTTGCTCGCCTTCGAGTGGATTCCGGGCCGCCCGCTGATGGATCTCTGCACCGCGTCCGAGGCCGACTGCAAGGCGGTGGCCGCGGCCGGCGAGGCCCTGGCAACCCTCCACGCCCAGTCCCCGGCCGGGCTCGAGCGCTGGACCCGCGAAGCCGAAGGGGCGGATCTGCTCTCGGTGGCTTCGGAGGTTGGTTTCATTACGCCCCGGCTCGCCCGGCGAGCGGATGAGCTTGCGCGTGGGCTCGCGGCAAGGCTGGCCGACGCCCCGGACCTGTGCTGCCCCTTGCACGGCGATTTCTCGGCGAACCAGGTGGTGGTGATGGGCCGGCAGGAGGTGGCGATCGTCGATCTCGACTGGGCCTGCTACGGCGACCCGGCCGACGATCTGGGCAACTTCATCGCGCAGGCGGAACGGAACGTCCTGCGAGGCGACCTCCCTCGGGAGCGGCTGGAGTCACTCAGGGATTCGTTGCTCGCCGGCTACGAGGCGCACCGTGCGTTGCCGGAACAGATCAGGCTCTACACGGCGGTGGAGGTCTTCCGCCGGTCGCGTTTCCCGTTCCGCGTGCGAGAGCGTGACTGGCCGCGTCAGATCGAGGCTCTGATCGGAAGGGCCGAGGTGATCCTGGGGACGCTCGGGTGATGCGGGGAGCAAGGTGACCGGGGCGCGCGGCTCCGGCCCCGGCCGAATGTCGCAGCCCGCTTCAGTTCTGTCTCCCTGACCCCCGCGCCTCTCGCGGCTTCCACGTCGTATCCGTGAGCAACTGGGTTCCCGCGATGTCTTCCCAGGCGTAGAGCTTGAAATTCTGATTACCGCCGGCGTTCGTGCCGTCCTGGACGATGAAGACCCCCTTCGCGAACTGCCGCGAGGTCGGACAGGCCGTCACGCAGATGCCGTCGGTGTCGCTCACGTCGTCAATCCGGCCTGCTTTCGGGTCGATCGTCAGAACGAAGCGGTTCTCGCCGCCGCGCTCGTAGACCTTGTAGGTGTTGTTGCCCTGGCTCGACGCGATCAAGTAGCCGCGCGCCCCTCCCGCGTAGTAGATCGCCAGCCCCTCCACGTCCGCCGTGAGGCCGTTCTCCCCCGCTCGCGCCACCAGCTTGCCGTCGGCGCCCGCGTCCGGCT
>VBOT01000168.1:9811-10429 GCA_005893225.1 Candidatus Eiseniibacteriota bacterium | reverse complement strand
CGTCCGCCACGCAGCCCTCGGCCAGGGAGGCCAGCCGGATCGTCCGTACCAGCGTTCCGCCGGCCTTGCCACCGGCGGCGTCTCTCAGCTCGTATTGTTCCACGCCGCCCTTCTCGCTCGTGACGAAGCAGTAGAACCGGCCGGTGCGCGGGCTGCGGTAGGCGCACACGCCGATAGGCTCCTTCCCGCCGGACGCGGGGATGCTCGTGCCGTCGGTGACGTCGGACAGCCGCCGGCTCGCCGGATCGACGGCCCACACCTTCACGCCCTTGCTGCCCCCGCCCTTCTTCTTGTCGCCGCCACGCACGCTGGCAACGACGAGGTCCACGACTCCTCCGTTCAGCTTGAACCCGTAGAGCACGTCCACGTTGTTGGGCTTCGCGCCGTCGGCCACCAGCTCGTGCGGGGAGCCGTCCATGTTGTAGCTGTGCAGGCCACCCTGCTTGTCGGTGCCGAGGATGAGGCTCAGCTCGGGCTTTTCAGGATGAATCCACACCGCCGGATCGTCGGCGGCATCCTTCTTGTGCGGCACCGGCGCGGTCTGCCCTCGCGCCACGGGTTGGACCACCGTTTCGGCCCTGGGCACGCCCGCCCGGGTGAAGAGAACGATGCTCGTAG
>VBOT01000168.1:0-9787 GCA_005893225.1 Candidatus Eiseniibacteriota bacterium | reverse complement strand
ACAGGGCTGGCTTCACAGGGTCCTCCCTCTTTGGGTTGCCGCAACTCACACGAGTCCTTTGGATTCGCCGAGTGTCGCGCGGTTGCCGGCGCGCACGCCCCCCTCGCCAAACCTAGCCTAACCCGAGCCCCCTTCGACGCCATCGCGGCAGCCCGTGGAATTCCTCCGTTGACGCCGACTTCAGCGGGTGTAGGCTTTTTTGGCGCCCACGTTCCCAAGACTGCCCTGAACCAGGCGGTGTGGAAGCCCCGGTGAGTCATGCAGAGGATCCCGCGTAGCCTGCAGGTGCTCGGCCTCGTCGCCGTCATCTCAGCAATCTTCTCAGCAATCTTCCCGCCGCCCGCTCGCGCCTCGACCGGCCGTTCGACAGCCGCGTTCACTCCGGACGGCGAGTGGTCGAGCTTCTCAGCTTACTTCTACGGCCCCACCTCTCTGGCAAGCGCGGTGTACGACCCACTGGCGGACCGGCTGGTCCTGTTCGGCGGAGTGATCGGCGCCACGCCGATCAACAAACTCCAGGCGTTGCCGTTCGCGGGGACCTTGGCCTGGTCGCTGCTGCCCGCTCAGGGAAACCCGCCCGATCCCCGGACCGGCGGGGCCGCGGTCTACGATGCCTCTCGCCACCGGATGATCTACATCGTCGCTTCCAGCCAGTTCCCAGGTCTCAACGACGTCTGGGAGCTGGATCTCTCCAGCACGCCCCGGTGGCGGAGGCTCTCACCGGCGGGTACGGCGCCTGCGGCACGCGTCTACCACACGCTGATCTACGACGCCCCGCGCGACCGGGTGGTCCTGTTCGGCGGACAGGTCGGCGGCAGCGGCGCGAACGACGTGTGGGCGCTCAACCTCGCACCGGTCCTCTCCTGGTCCGAGATCTCACCGGCCGGCGTGTTCCCTTCCGGGCGCTACGGTCATTCGGCGATCTACGACCCGGTGCGACAGCGGATGATCGTGTTCGGGGGCACGACCGGCTCGGGAGCCAGCGTCAACGACGTTTGGGCGCTTTCGCTCTCGGGTGTGCCCACCTGGAATCTCGTCACACCGTCCGGAACTGAGCCGCCGGCCCAGAGCTACGCCGTCGCGATCTACGATCCGCCGCGCGACCGGATGCTGATTCACGGAATGGGGCTATGGGCCCTGTCGCTCGGCCCTGCCCCGGCGTGGTCCCAGCCCGTCACGGCCGGCACGCCGCCTGCCGACCGGTCGAGGCACGCCGGGATCTACGATCCGGTCCGCGACCGACTCGTGTTCACGGGCGGGTCCTACTCCCTTGGGGGCGCTTCCATAGCAACCTGGGCGCTGAGCCTGGCCGGCACACCGACCTGGACAGAGCTGAACCCCCGCAGAACTCAACCCGAGCCGAGCGCCACGTCTACCCCCTCAAAGAACATCGTTCCCGATTTCACTCATCGGCGATATGCCCTCATCGAGCTGCCCCCGAGCATCGTGGGAGGCCCTGCTCCCGATGGGTGGACGGTATCGATCGACGAGGGGGTGGGGTGGCGGCGCGTCCCCGCCGTCAACGCTCCCTCCGGAGCCAACCATGCATCCGCATTCTTGTTCAACGACCCCACCCGCAATCGCTGCCTGGCCTACTTCCCCGGCGACACCACCGCCTGGGCGGTCGCGCTCGGTGACACTTTCGCGTGGACCAAGCTCGGGGGCGCCACGCTTGGTCCCCTGCTCAACCGCGTTGGGTTTGCGGCCGCCTACGAGGCGACCCACGACCGCTGGCTCTTGTTCGGTGGGGCCACATCTTCCAACACTCTGAACGACCTCTGGGTCCTGAACCTCGCGGCAACTCCGACCTGGACTCAGTTGTCGCCCACCGGCGGACCGCCTCCGACCCGGCGCGCGGGTTCGCTTGTCTACGATCCGCCTCGGGATCGGTTCCTGCTCTTCGGCGGAAACTTTGGCTCCGGGTCCTTCCCGACGCAGCTCGGCGACCTCTGGGAGCTCTCGTCCGCCCTTCAATGGTCCCAGCTCTCACCCGGCGCGGGCCCGGCGGCCCGATCCTCGGCCAGCTTGGTTTACGACTCGGTGCGCGACCGGATGCTCCTGATCAGTGGAAACACCGCGTTCAGCACGTTCACCGACATCTGGTCCTTGTCCGTGTCGGGGCCGGCGTCCTGGACCCAGCTTCATCCGCTCGGGAGCTCGGTGGCCGTCCACGGCTACGACCCGGTCGAGGACCGCTGCTTCTTGCTCGGGGCGTTCGGTTCCGCCAACGACGGCTACACGCTCACCTCTCTCTCGTTCTCGCCGCCCGCGGCGCCCGACGTCGTGTGTCCGCCCTACCTCACCTCCTCGGTCCCGGGCGTGAACCTCGCCTACTACCTCGTCACGAGCCACTCGCCGCCAACCGAGGACTTCGACTTTCAGATCAACTCGGCGAGGAACTGGCCCTCGTTCCCTCTTACCGCCCGGCGATCGATCGACGGATTCACATCGCAGTACCTCACCGTCGGCATCCCGGTGCCGGACAGCGCGGCCGGCGGGCCCAACACGTTCACCATTCACGTGTGGCGCCGGAGCGATCCGACGGCCCGGGACTCCTGCTCCCATTCCTTCGGCGCGCCCACCGGCGTGGCCGTGAGCTTCGGGGGCGCCGAACGAGAAGCGGGACGCGTGAAGCTCACCTGGCTGGTGCTCGACCCGGCACTCACTGGAGCGGCTGTGGAGCGACGGATCCCCGGCGCCGCATGGTCATCGCTGGCGAAGATCGCCCCCGACGGCTTTGGACGCTTTGTGTACGAGGACCGTACCGTCGAGCCCGGGCTCCGCTACGACTATCGTCTGGGGTTCAGGGGCGACCACGGTGTGGCTTACTCGGGGATGGTCGAGATCGAAGTCCCCGGGCTGGCGCTCGAGTTCGCGGGGGCCTGGCCGAATCCCTCTCGCCGCATTCGCATCTCGTTCTCGCTCCCTCGCACCGGCCCCGCGCGGGCGGAGGTCTTCGACATCGCCGGGCGGCGGGTGATCTCGCGCGACGTGGGGGCGCTGGGCCCGGGTCCGCACGTGGTCGAGATATCCCAGGGCGTGGATCTTGCGCCGGGTGTCTACGAGGTGCGCCTGACCCAGGGATCCCAGTCCCGCACCGCGAGAGCCTGCGTGCTCCGGTGAGCTACACCCGCTCCACCACCATCGCCGCCCCCATCCCCCCGCCCACGCACAGCGTGGCGAGGCCGTAGCGTCCGCCCGAGCGCCCGAGCTCGCGCAGCAGCGTCGCCACGAGACGCGCCCCGGTGGCCCCGAGCGGATGCCCCAGGGCGATCGCGCCGCCGTTCACGTTCACCCGTTCCTCCGGGAGCTGGAGCTGGCGCATTACCGCCAGCACCTGGGACGCGAACGCCTCGTTGAGCTCGATGCGGTCCATCCGGTCCATCGTGAGCCCGGCCCGCGCCAGGGCTCGCGGCACGGCCTCCACCGGCCCGATCCCCATCACGGCAGGGTCGACCCCGGCCACGGCGTAGGAAACGAAGCGCCCGAGCGGCTCGAGCCCGTGCGCTCTCGCCGCCGACTCCGAGGCCACGAGCAGCGCGGCGGCCCCGTCACTCGTGGGGCACGCGTTGCCGGCGGTCACCGTCCCGCCCTCCTCGAACGCGGGTGCCAGCGCCGCGAGCCGCTCGATGGAGGTGTCGGCGCGGATCGAGTCGTCCTCCCGCACCTCGCGCGCGCCGCCGTCACTGTCGGCGCACGCCGGGGTGATCTCCTCGGCGAAGATGCCTCGCGCGCGCGACGCGGCGGCGCGCCGGTGGCTCCGCAGCGCCCAGGCGTCCTGGTCGGACCGCGCGATCCCGAAGCGCCGGGCCACGCGCTCGGCGGTCACGCCCATCGCCAGGTAGAGCTCGGGCCGGCGCTCGAGCAGCTCGGGGTTCGGCGACGGCTTGACCCCGCCGATCGGGATGAGGGACATGCTCTCCACGCCGCCCACCAGCACCAGCGAGGCCTCGCCGAGGCGGACCTTGGCGCAGGCGATGGCCGTGGCCTCGAGACTGCTCGCGCACATGCGCGTCAAGGTCATCGCGGGCACGTGGTCCGGGAGACCGGCCGCGAGCGCGATCGCTCGGGCCGCGTTGCGGCCCTGTTCCGCCTCGGGATAGGCGCAGCCCACCACGACCTCGTCCACTTCCTCGCGCGCCCTACCGGGCAGCCCCTCGAGGAGGCGCCGGAAGAGCGCGGCGAGAAGATCGTCGGGACGCGTCCCCGCCAGCGCGCCCTTCCCGGCGCGCGCGAACGGGGTGCGGGACGCGGCGCAGATCCAGGCGGCTTCCGTGGATTGCGAGTGGGTCATGGGGGCGCGGCCCCTCGCCGATCCGTGCTCACGCCGGCCGCCTCAACCTTCCGCGATCCACCTTGCCCAGGTGCGTGCGCGGCAGCGCATCCACGAGGATCACCTCGCGAGGGTGCTTGTAGGGCTCCAGCCGCTCGCGCACGAACGCCTTGAGCTCCTGGTCGAGGCCAGGGCGAGGCTCGCGCGAGACCACGTAGGCCAGCGGCTTCACGAGCCCGCTCGCGTCCGTCATCCCGACCACCGCCGCCTCGGCCACGGCGGGGTGCTGGAGCAGGCAGCCCTCGACCTCCTGCGGGGCGAGCCATTTGCCCGACACCTTGAGCAGGTCGTCCCCCCTGCCGCAGTAATGCACGTAGCCGTCGCGATCCTTCCGGATCAGATCACCCGACACGTACCACTCGCCGCGGAAGCCGTGCCGGGTCTTCTCCAGATCTTGCCAGTATCCGATCGCGCGCGAGTCGCCGCGCACCCAGAGCCAGCCGGTCTCGCCCGCCGGCAACTCGCGCCCCTCCTCGTCGCACACTTTCACCTCGAAGCCCGGCACCACCGTCCCGAGCGTGCCGGGGCGGGCGTGGCCGGGCCGGTTCGAGACGAAGATGTGCCACATCTCGGCGGTGCCGAGACCATCGAGCAGCTCGACTCCGAAGGTCTCGCGCCATCGCCGGTGGAGCTCCTCCGGCAGCGCCTCGCCGGCCGACGTGCACACCCGCAGCGACGAGAGGTCCTGGGCGTGGGCCTCGGGGTGGGAGACCATCTTGTGGATCATGGTCGGGACGTTGACCAGGAGGGTGGGCCGGAAGCGGCGGATGCGATCGAACAGCGCCTCGGGGGTCGGCGGCTCGGGGAACAGCACCGCCGACGCGCCGGCCGCGAACGGGAAGAACAGGTTCGAGCCGGTCGCGTAGCCGAAGTAGAGCTTGGGCACCGAGAGCGTGACGTCGTCCTCGCCATAGCCGATCACCTGCCGCGCGTAGCACTCGGTGGTGTTGACGAACGAGCGGTGGGTCTGGATCACGGCCTTGGGGCGCCCGGTGGTTCCGCCCGAGAAGAGCCACAGCGCCGCGTCGTCGCGGTGCGAAGGAAACGTCTCGAACGATGGAGGCGCGGCGGCGAGCCGGCGGTCGAATTCGTCGTCGCCCACGACCAGCACCGCCCGGGTGAGCGGCGCCGCTCGTGCCGCGGCCTCGAACATCGGGGCGGTCTCGCGGTGCGTCACCACCGCCTTGGCGCGGGCGTACTGGAGCAGGTGCTCGAGGTCGGCGGCCGGGAGACCCGGGTTCACCATCACCCCCACCGCCCCGAGCCTGAGCGTCCCGAACAGCGCGGCCACGAACTCGGGGCCGTCGGGAAGCCCCAGCAGCACCCTCGAGAGTGTTTGGACCTCGGCGTAGGAGAGGGTTCCCGCGGCGGTGCGCAACGCCACGCGATTCCCCCGCCTCTCGCGCACGCGCGCGTCGAGAAAGTAGTCGGCGATGTTCATCGTTCCGGCGGCTCCGAGGCTCATGGTAGCTTCGTCTGGACGCCTCATGATGGCCGCCCGCCCGCCGGGTGGCAACACCGGACTCCCAGGACCGCACACGGAGCCTATGCGCGAGCTGGCCGAGCTGACGTGGGAAGAGGTGCGCGACCTCGACCGGGCAAAGACGGTCGCGGTGCTCCCGGTGGGCGCCATCGAGGCTCACGGCCCCCACCTGCCGCTCGGCACCGACGTGGTGATCGCGCGGGCGATGGCGCGCTCCGGCGCGCCGCTCATCGAGCGCCGCGGCCTCGGAGTGGTGCTCCTCCCCTCGCTCCCCTTCAGCGCCGCGCCCTTCGGCGCGGGCTTCGCCGGGACGCTCTCGATCGGGCCGGCCACGGTGACGTCGCTGGTCGTGGATCTGGCCCGCGAGCTCGCGCGTCACGGCTTCGCGGCCCTGGCGATCGCCAACGCCCACCTCGACCCCGCGCACCTCGCGGCCCTCGACGAGGCGGTGTCACGCGCTCGGGAGGAGAAACTCCTGCCGGTGGTGTGCCCGGTCGTCTCGCGCAAGTCGTGGGCGATGCGGCTCACCGAGGAGTTCAAGAGCGGCGCCTGCCACGCGGGACGCTACGAGGGCTCCATCGTTCTCGCCTCCTCCCCCGAGTTGGTGCGCGACGAGGTGCGCGCCGGGCTGCCGCCGAACCCCGCCTCGCTCTCGGCGGCCATACGCCGGGGTGCCCGGACCTTCGAGGAAGCCGGGGGCCCGCGCGCCTACTTCGGGTGGCCGGCCGAGGCGAGCGCCGAGGAGGGGCGAGCGACCCTGGCGGTGCTCGGCGAGATCCTGGCCGAGGCGGTGCTGGGCGAGCTGGTCCAGGAGAGGGCGGCCCGATGACGGGACCTCTCGCCGGGCGGGGCGCGGTGGTGACCGGGGGCGGCCGCGGCATCGGCGCGGCGATCGCCGGCATCCTCGCCGGGGCCGGGGCGGACGTGGTGGTGGCGGCGCGCACCGGCGACGAGGTCGAGCGGGTGGCGGAGAGCCTCAGGGCCGCGGGGGGTCGCGCCTGGTCCACCTCCTGCGACGTCACCCGCGAGGGAAGTGTCCACGCCCTGGGTGAGACGGCGCGCGAGCACCTGGGCTCGATCGACATCCTGGTCAACAACGCGGGAGGCGCGACCTCGGCGCCGCTCACGAGGCTGACGCTCGACGAGTGGGACCGCGCGCTGGCGGTGAACGCCACCGGGACCTTCCTCTGCACGCGCGAGTTCGTCCTGGAGATGATCGAGCGCCGGTGGGGGCGGGTGGTCAACGTCGCCTCGGTGGCCGGCCTCGAGGGCGCCAAGTACGTGGCTCACTACAGCGCGGCCAAGCACGCCGTGATCGGGTTCACCCGCTCGGTGGCCCTGGAGCTCGGCGGGACCGGGGTGACGATCAACGCCGTCTGCCCCGCTTACGTCGACACGCCGATGACCGAGCACACGCTCGCGGTCGTCCAGGAGCGCACCGGCCTGACGCGCGAGGGGGCGCTGGCCGCCGTGCTGGCTTCGGCGGGCCAGGAGCGACTCGTCACGCCGGGCGAGGTGGCGGAGGCCGTGCTCTCCCTGTGCCTCGACGAGGCAGGAGCCGCGAACGGCCAGGCGGTCGTGCTCGGCCCGGGGGTCCCGGCGGCGGCCGCGACGCGGGCCCGGCCGTGAGCTTCGAGCTCGTCAACCCCGAGTCCCTGGGTGTCCCCCGGGGCTGGAACCACGGCATCCTCGCACCACCCGGCGGGCGCCTCCTCTTCGTGGCCGGCCAGGTAGGATGGGAGGAGAGCGCTCCGGGCGAGCCCCCGGGATTCGTCGAGCAGTTCGCCCGCGCCCTGGACAAGGTGCTGGCGGTGGTCAAAGCGGCGGGCGGCGGCCCGGACGACCTGGCGCGTCTCACGGTGTACGTGACCGACCTCGGACTCTACCGGGCGAGCCTCAGGCCGCTGGGCGAAGTATGGCGCTCGCGGTGCGCGAAGTATTATCCGGCGATGGCGCTGGTCGAGGTGAAGGGCCTGGTGGACCGCGGGGCCCTGCTCGAGATCGAGGCCACGGCGGTCATCGGGGGAAGATGATCAAGCCCAAGTCGTTCCTCTACGGCGTCGACACCGCGACCGGGGTGGCGACCCTCACGCTCAACCGGCCCGAGCGCCTGAACGCCCTCACCTTCGAGGTCTACGCGGAGCTGCGCGACACGTTCCACGCCCTCGACACCGAGCCGGGGGTGCGCGCGGTCGTCCTCACCGGAGCCGGGCGGGGCTTCTGCTCGGGCGGCGACGTGGAGGACATCATCGGGGCGCTGTTCGGACGCGATGCGGCCGGGCTGCTCGAGTTCACGCGCATGACCTGCGACCTGATCCTGAACCTCAGGCGCTGCCGGCGGCCGGTCGTGGCGGCGGTGAACGGCACGGCGGCGGGCGCCGGCGCGGTGATCGCCGCCGCCTGCGACTTCCGGGTCGCGGCCGAGTCGGCCCGGATCGCCTTCCTGTTCGTGCGCGTGGGGCTCTCGGGCGCCGACATGGGCGCCTCGTGGCTGCTGCCGCGCCTGGTGGGGCTCGGGCGCGCGACCGACCTGCTCATGACCGGCGACTTCATCGACGCGCGCCGGGCCCACGAGATCGGCCTCTACCACCAGGTGGTGCCGCAGGAGCGGGTGCTCGCCGAGGCCACCGCGCTGGCGGAGCGCCTCGCCCGGGGTCCGGCGGCGGCGCTCGGGGTGACGAAGCGTGCGCTCGACGTGGAGTTCGCCTTCGATCTCGAGAAGGCGCTGGACTACGAGGCCGAGGTACAGGCCCGGCTGATGGAGCACCCCAACTACCGCGAGGCGTACGAGGCCTTCCGCGCCCGGCGCGAGCCGAAGTTCATCGGATGATCATTCCGGAAACGGCGCCGATCGAGGCGTTCCTCGGCGACCACCACGCGAGCTTCGCCGAGAGCGTCGGCGCCTTCGCGGCCCAGGAGCTGGCCCCCCGGGCGGAGCCCCCCGACGACGCCGCCGCGCGGCGGGAGGCGCGGGTGCTGCTGGAAAGAATGGGCGAGGCGGGATGGCTCGAGCCGATCCGGCGGCAGGACTGGCGCGCCTGCTGCATCGCGCGCGAGGCGCTGGCCGCGGCCTCGCCGCTCGCCGACGCCGTCTTTGCACTTCAAGCTCTCGGGACCTTGCCGCTGCTGATGAGCGGCAACCAGGCGATGCAGGAGCGGTGGGCGGCGGACGCGGTGCGGGGGCGCGCGATGGCGGCCTTCGCGATGACGGAGCCCGAGGCGGGTTCGGACATCGCGGCCATCGCCACCACGGCGCGGCTCCAGGGGACGGAATACGTGATCAACGGGAACAAGACGTTCATCTCCAACGCCGGCATCGCCGACTTCTACGCGGTGTTCGCCTCCACCGATCCGGCCGCGGGCGGCAAGGGAATCTCGTGCTTCGTCGTCCCGGCCGATGCTCCCGGGCTTCGCTTCGTCGGGCCGCAGGTGCTGTCGGCGCCGCACCCGCTCGGCGAGATCGCGTTCCACGACTGCCGGGTGCCGGCGGACCACCGCCTGGGCGAGGAGGGCGGCGGACTCGCTCTCGGCCTGAAGACGCTCGACCGGCTGCGGGCGACGGTGGGAGCGGCGGCGTGCGGCATGGCGGCGCGCGCGCTCACAGAGGCAATGGGACACGCCCGGACCCGCCGCCAGTTCGGCAAGCCGCTCTCGGAGTTCCAGCTCGTGCAGGAGAGGCTCGCGCGCATGGCCACCGACCTCACCGCGGCCCGCCTGCTGGTCTACCGGGCGGCCTGGGCCGCCGACCGCGGCGCGGAGCGCGTCACGCTCGAGGCGGCGATGGCGAAGTCGTTCGCGACCGAGGCCGCGCAGCGCATCGTGGACGACGCGGTGCAGATCCTGGGCGGCCTGGGCGTGATGGCGTCGCATCCGGTGGATCGACTGTACCGCGCGGTGCGCTCGCTCCGGATCTACGAGGGCACCACCGAGATCCAGCGCCTGGTGATCGCGGGGCAACTCCTGCGAGGCGC
>VBOT01000164.1:3238-10588 GCA_005893225.1 Candidatus Eiseniibacteriota bacterium | reverse complement strand
GCGCTGACCCAGGTGACGACCGAGTGCGAGAGCGACCGCCGCGTGTCCTCGCCCGGGTCGAGCGAGATGATCTCGCGGAGCACTTCGACCGCCTGCTGCTTCCAGTCCCGCTCGGCCTCCTCCTTCCACGCGTGGGTGAAGTGAGACCTCGAGAACTCCATCTCCTGGGAGAGCTGCTCGTAGGTCTCGGGGACGCTGGCCGAGGTCTCCGGGAGCTCCCAGTCGTCGAAGGTGTCTCGATGGAGACCTTGCGCGCCCGCGGCTTGGCCGAGTTCGGCGTGAAACTCGTCGCCGCCCGGCGTGGAGGCGTAGACCGGACGCACGCCCCCCTGGCTCTTGGGGGCCTGCGGGTCCGCGGACAGGTAGATCTGCTGCTCGAGCGGCGCCGAATCCACCTTGATGCGGGTGAGGTTCGCCTGCCACAGCAGCGTGACGAGGTCGTCGTGGGTGACCGGTCCTCCGCCCACCACGCGCAGCGCGTCGAACAGGGCCTCCAGTTCCTCCCGCGGAGCGTGAGGCGGAAAAGTGAGCGCGCGGATTCCATCCTGATAGAAGGCGAACGCGAGATGCTCCTCGCCCGAGGAGCCCAGATCTTGCGGTTCCGCCGTGGGGCGTCCCGAGGGCGTGACGACCGGCTCGTCGTCGAGCCAGATCTCGGTGGGGGTGAAGCGCAGGGCCCAGCCGCCGTTCTCCTCGAGCAGCTTGACCAGCGCGTTGAGAACCTGCTCGCGGGCTTGCAGCACGACCGTGTTGTCGGTCCGGTAGAGCCGGCAGACCTTGAGGGCCCGCGCGAGCTTGCGGAACCAGCTGCTGCATGCCTGCGCCGCGGGCGAGAGCTCGCGGGCGCGGGGCTGCTTCAGATGGGAGCTCTCGGGTGCGAGGCTGATGGCCGTACTCCTGGCGATCCGGCGAAAGCGCCGGCACGGGTGGATGCCGCGGGGACGAGGCAGCCCATGAAGCCGGGCGTGGCTGCCGCCCCGTTTGTGGCTTTATCGGCAGCGGGCGGGCGGATTTGGAGCCCCAAACCAGGGAATCGCGCCGCGCACCTTGGACCCGTTCGCGACCGCGAGCTTTCTCCGCTTCCCTTGACGCGCGCGGCCCCAATCTCATAATGTGCGCGTGCTTCCAACCATCTAACCCTTTGCCATTTCGAGGCATCGACTCGCATGAAGCGCACATATCGCCCGCGCAACCGCCACCGCAAGAAGACGCATGGATTCCGGGCCCGAATGAAGAGCAAAGGGGGACGGAAGATCCTCTCGGCTCGCCGCAGCCAGGGTCGCAAGCGTTTGACCGTTTCTTCCGGTTAGCCCCTTCCAGCGGTTGGAACCGGTGCTCAAGGGTGTCGACGCCGGCACGGAACTGCCGGCTCGCGATCGCTCGGGGCTCGCGGCGGCCTCGGCGAGGAGCGTCATGCCCAGCCAGCATCCCGAACGGCTCGGCCGCGAGCACCGCCTCCGCTCGGGTCGCGACTTCGTTCTTGTCAAGCAGGATGGCCGTCCGCTGCGCGGCCGCCATTGCCTGATGCTGGTCGCCGCCCGCCCCGGTGAGCCCACGCGGGTGGGATTCATCGCCAGCAAGAAGGGCGTGGGAGGCGCCGTGGAGCGCAACCGCCGGCGCCTGCGCGAGATCGTGCGCCGGCGATGGCCACGGGTCGCCCGCCAGGGCTACTGGTTCGTGATCGTAGCCTTCCGGAGCGCCATCGGGGCCCCGCACCAGGAGCTGGCGGACGACATCGAGCGCCTGCTCGCCGAGGCCGGGGCGCTGGCGCCGATCGGCTCTCTCGGGCACCCCTGATGCGGGCCCTGGTCCTGATCTCGATCCGCCTCTACCAGAGGGTGCTCTCGCCGCATCTCGGCGGTCACTGTCGCTTCACTCCGAGCTGCTCCGCCTACGCCCACGAGGCGATCGCGCGGCACGGGCTCTGGCGCGGCGGGCTCCTGTCCGCGCGCCGGCTGCTGCGCTGCCATCCCTTCGCCTCGCGCGGCCTCGACCCGGTGCCCTAGTGGTCAAGGAACGTTAGTGGACCGCAAGACCATCATCGGGGTCGCGCTCTGCCTTCTCCTGCTGGTGCTCTACCGGCCGCTGCTCCGCTGGGTCGGGCTGGAGCACTACCTCGAGTCTCCCCGCCAGGCGCCGGTCTCGGCCGTCGACACCACGCGCCGGGACACGAGCAGGATCGCGGGCGCCGCTGCTCCGCCGCCGGCGGCGCGCCTGGAGTCTTCCCCGGCCTCGCCACCCTCGGCGGGCTCCCAGGCGCACGCGGCGCCGGAGCGGCTGGTGGATGTCGAGACGCCTCTCTATCACGCCCGGTTCTCGAGCCGCGGGGCGCGCCTCGTCTCGGTGGAGCTCAAGCGCTACGCCTCCGCCCACGGCGCCTCGAGCCGCGGCGTCAAGGGGCGGCGCTTCAAGAGCGGGCGCGAGATCCCGCCCGGCGACCGCGTGGTTCTCGCCGGCGGACCGCTCTTCGGCCTCGATCTCGGCTCGGGAAAGGCGCTCCAGTCGCTCGCCGACATGGACTTCGCGGTCGCGGAGAGCCTCGATGCGGCCGGATCGAGGCGGGTGGTCACGTTCACCGCCCAGGACAGCGGGGGACCCTTCGTGCGCGAGACCTACCGGGTCCGACCCGACACTTACGCCCTCGATCTCGAGGTCGAGCTGCGCGGCGTGCCGGCGAACTCGAGGATCCTGGACTACTCGCTCACCTCGAGATCCTGGCCGCTCCTCACCGAGAGCGATGTTGTTTCCGATGCCCGAACGCTCCGGGCCTCGAGCCTGGTCGGGACCAACATCCACCGCGAGCGCGCCGTGGGGCTGCTGAAGACGGCGCGAGACTTCGACGGCAACGCGGCCTGGGAGGTGGTCCAGAGCCGCTACTTCATGAGCGGGGTCGCGATCCACCAGGGAGACGCGCGCGGCGTGCAGTCGCGAGCCGAGCTACGCTCCTCCACGACCGAGGAGCTCGCCCTCGCGCCACCCGGGGCCAAGCCCGAGCAGCCGGTCGCGGTCAACTCGCTGGTCGTCGGGCTCCCGCCCGAGTCCCGCCCAGTCCAGCGCTTCGTCTTCTACGCCGGGCCCGCCGAGTACTTCGGGCTCGCCGGCCTCAAGTCGCAGCTCGAGGGCGCCGTGGATCTCGGATGGCCGTGGATCCTGCCGTTCGCCCGCTTCCTGCTGCGCGTGCTCAACTGGCTGGACGTGCTGCTGCAGAACTACGGCCTCTCGATCATCGCGCTCGCCACCTTGGTGCGCGTGCTGCTCCACCCGCTCAACATGATGAGCATGAAGAGCATGCGTGCGATGCAGAGGCTCCAGCCCGAGATGGAGCGCATCAAGGAGAAGTACAAGAACGACGCCAGCGCCATGAACGCCGCCGTCATGGCCCTCTACAAGGAGAACAAGGTCAACCCGGCCGGCGGCTGTCTGCCGATGCTGCTCCAGATGCCGCTGTTTGTGGCGCTCTACCAGGTGCTGTTCAACGCCATCGAGCTGCGGCTGGCGCCGTTCGTCGCCTGGATGCAGGACCTCTCGGCGCCCGACCTGCTGTTCACGATCGGGCCGCTCCCGATCCGCCTGCTCCCCCTGCTCATGGCGGGCTCGGGCATTCTCTCGCAGCGGGTCACGCCCACCGACCCGAGACAGCTTCCGTCCATGTACATGATGAACGTGATGATGTTGGTATTCTTCTACAACCTCCCTTCGGGGCTGGTGCTGTACTGGACGGTCATGAACCTGCTGACGGCGCTCCAGCAGTGGATGGTCCTGCGGCAGGACGCCGCGGCGCCGGTGCCGGCGGCGGCCGCGCCGGCTCGCGCTTCGAGCCCCGGGCCGAAGAAGCGCCGGGCCGAGGGGCGCACGGGATGAGCCCGGCGCGGCGCTCCCGAGGTCGGGCCCGGGCCGTGGCGAGGAGGACGGGAGAGAAGTAAGCTATCTCATCACTGGGCGGTTCATGGCCGCGCGGGCTCGGACGCCTCCGGGTACACAGCCAGAAGCTCTTCGCGTCCGCGATCGCGTCGCAGCCGCCGTCTTGTCTATCATGGTTCGCTCAAGCCCGCAGGGCGGGAGCTGTTCTGGCGCGCTGGTTCTCCCGCCGCGGCACTCGTGAGGTTGGTCATGGACAGAGAAGGTTCGGTGTTCGAAGGCAAGACGTTGGACGACGCGGTTCGCAAGGGTCTCGAGGCGCTTGGCCTGTCGCGGGCTGAGGTCATGATTACGATGCTCGAGGAAGGCTCGGGTGGGTTTCTCGGAATCGGGGCGCGGCCTTACCGGGTCCGCATCATGCCTCGCCCCGGGGGCCCGCCGCGCGAGCCCGTCGAGCCGGGCCGGCGGGAGCGCCGCGGGCGCCGCGACTTCGGCGGCCGTCCCGAGCACCGCGGCCGGCCGGCCAGGGCGCAGTCCGGCGCTCCGGAGCGCGGGCCGGGACGGAGTGGCGCCGAGCCGCGGCGATCCAGGGACCGGGGGAGGCCGGACATGGCCGAGCGGGGCGAGCGGCCCCGTGACGAGGCACGGCCCCGTGACGAGGCACGGCCCCGTGACGAGGCGCGGCCCCGGAGCGAGCCGCGATCCGTGGAGGCGGCTTCCCGCAGGGGGCCGAGCCCGGGCCGGATTGCGGACGATGCGAGGTCCGATGATGCGAGCCGCCGGCGGCGGCGCGGGCGCGGGCGCGGGCGCGGAAGCTCGCCGATGGCCGAGCCCCAGGTCGCGGGCGGGGAAGGTCCGGGCTTGCACGCCATCGAGCAGCGACCTTCGAGACCGGAGCCGCTTCCCGGCCGCGCCCTCACGCCGGCGATCGACGAGCCCGAGCTTTCACCCGAGGAGCTCTCGGCTCGCGGACAGCGCTGGGCCGAAGATCTGATCAAGGCGATGGGATTCGAGGGAACCGTTACGGCCCGCGCCGAGGACAACCGCGTCGACGTCCAGGTCTCGGTGCCCTCCGGGGAGGACACTCTGACCGGCCGCAAGGGAGAGGTGCGGCAGGCGCTGCAGCACCTGCTCAACCGCATGCTCAACCGGGGCGAGGGGACCCGCTATCACCTGCAGCTCGAGATCAACGACTTCTGGCAGCGGCGCGAGATCGAGCTCGCCGAGCTGGCGCGCGAGCTGGCCGAGAGGGCGCTCGCCAGCCAGTCCGAGGCGGTGACGGAATACCTGAACGCCCAGGAGCGACGCGTGGTGCACATGGCCCTCAAGGAGGATTCGAGGGTCAAGACCTACGCGCTCGGCACCGGACTGATCAAGCGAGTGGCCGTGGCCCCTGCAGACTTTCAGGGGGCGCCCGGTGGCGAAGAGTAGTGAAGACCAGACAATAGCAGGCTGCTGAAAAAGCCGAGGACAAGGCGCCAGGGAAGCGACGAGCGAGTCGTATCTAAGAGATACGTCGCAGCGAGGAGCGACCGAGCAACGCAGTCATCGGGTTTTTCAGCAGTCTGCTAGAGCTCGGAGGCGCTGGGCGGCGGTGCTGGACGAGACCATTGTGGCCATCGCGACCGCTGCCGGTGCCGCGGGGCTCGCGGTCGTGCGAGCGAGCGGGACCCGGGCGATCGAGATCACCGATCGCGTGTTTCGAGGTCGGGCCTGCCTCGCCGGAGCCCCGAGCCACACGCTGCACCACGGCTGGGCCGTCTGGCCGGAGGCGCCGTGCGTTCCGGGCGCCAATGGGTCGGACGGAGAGCCCGGCGATAGCGGAGGACCGGCCGCCGCGCGGCCCGGCGCGGAGTCGACCCGGCGCGGCCCGGATCCGCCGCGCGCCCCGGAACCCAGGCGGCTCGACGAGGTCGTGGTCGCCCTGTTCCGGGCTCCGCGATCGTACACGCGCGAGGACGTGGTCGAGATCTCCTGTCACGGCGGCCGAATCTCGGCGGGGCGCGTGCTCGCGGCCCTGCTCCGCGCCGGGGCGCGACTCGCGCGGCCGGGAGAATTCACGCTGCGCGCGTTCGTGAACGGACGGATCGACCTGGCTCAGGCCGAGGCGGTCGCCGATCTGATCCGGGCCGAGACCGAGGCGGCGCACGAACTCGCGCTGTCCCAGATCGCCGGAGAGCTGTCGCGGCGGCTGGACGAGCTCTCCGAGCGGGTCACCGATTCGCTGGGCGAGGTGGAGGCGCGGGTGGACTTCGCCGAGGACGTCGGCGGCGTCGAGGTTCCGCCGCACGTGGTGTCGGCGATCCGGTCGGCCTCGGCGGAGCTCGACACGCTGCTCGGCGGCGCGGCTTTCGCGCGCGCGGTGCGCGAGGGCGTGCGGCTTCCTCTGGTCGGGCGGCCCAACGTCGGCAAGTCGGCGCTCTTCAACGCCCTGATCGGCGAGGAGCGGGCGATCGTCACCGATTTGCCCGGCACCACGCGCGATCGCGTGAGCGAGGCCATCGAGCTGAACGGCGTGCGCGTGACGCTGTCCGACACCGCCGGACTGCGTGCGCCATCCGAGCCCGTCGAGGCGATCGGGATCGCCCGCGCCGAGCAGGCCCTGGACCAGAGCCGGGTGGTGGTGTGGGTGGTCGACGGCGCGGCTCCGCTCGAGCCGGAGGATCTCCGGGTGGCGTCCCGGCTGGACGAGAAGCGAGTCCTGGTCGCGCTCAACAAGCGCGACCTCGGGCCCGTGACGCGGGCCGCGGAGGTCGAGCCGCTGCTGGATGGGGCGTCGCGGCGGAGGATCGTGGCCGTGTCCGCCACGCAGCGCGAGGGGCTCGATGAGGCGCGCCAGGCCCTGGTGGAGCTGCTCGAGCTCGATCGGTCGGAAGGGCTCGGCGGAGCGGTGAGCAATCCGCGGCACGTCGAGGCGCTGTCCCGGGCGCGCGAATCGCTGGCGCGCGCGGCGGCCGCCGGCTGCGCGGGCGCGCCCGGGGAGATCGTGGCGCTCGAGCTGCGCGAGGCTTTGGAGGCGATCGGCGAGGTGACGGGCCGCACCGTCGGCGAGGACCTGCTGGACCGGATCTTCAGCCGCTTCTGCGTCGGGAAATGACCGGCGAGCTAGCGAGCCCCGGCGACTCCGCCAGTGGCCGGGCCGAAGCGGATCCGTTCCGGGCCAGGAGTGCCGATGCCGATCCGTCCCGCGCCGGCCGCCCCGACGGCGACCTCTCATTCGACGTGCTGGTCGTGGGCGCGGGTCATGCGGGCTGCGAGGCCGCGGCGGCCTGCGCCACGCTCGGGCTCAGCACCGGCCTCCTGACCGTCCAGCTCGAAGACACCGCCAAGATGTCGTGCAACCCCGCGATCGGCGGCATCGCCAAGGGCCACATGGTGCGCGAGATCGATGCGCTTGGCGGCGTGATGGGGATCGTGACGGACCGCGCCGGGATCCAGTTCAAGATGCTCAATCGCGGCCGCGGCCCCGCGGTCTGGTCGCCGCGGGCGCAG
>VBOT01000164.1:0-3039 GCA_005893225.1 Candidatus Eiseniibacteriota bacterium | reverse complement strand
GGCCGAGTTAGGGCTCGAGCGCGGGCGCCTTAAGACCGGCACCCCGCCGCGCCTCCATCGCGACTCGATCGACTGGGACGCCATGACCCCGCAGCCAGGCGACGACCCGCCGGAGCCGTTCTCCCACTGGACGGAAAAGCTCGAGCTCAATCAGCTCCTCTGCTACCTCACCAGCACCAACGCGCGCACCCACCGCGTGATCCGCGACCATCTCCACCTCTCGCCGCTCTACTCGGGCGAGATCCGCGGCACCGGTCCGCGCTACTGCCCCTCGATCGAGGACAAGGTGGTGAAGTTTCCCGACCGCGAAACGCACCATGTCTTCGTCGAGCCCGAGGGCCGGGAGGCGCCGGAGATCTACGTCAACGGGCTCTCGTCGAGCATGCCCGAGGAGATCCAGCTTGAATTCGTGCGCACCCTGCGCGGGCTGGAACGGGCCGAGATGCTTCGCCCCGGCTACGCCGTGGAATACGACTTCGTGCTCCCTCACCAGCTCAAGCCGACGCTGGAGGTGAAGAGCGTCCCGGGGCTGTTCCTTGCCGGTCAGATATGCGGCACGTCCGGTTACGAGGAGGCGGCGGCCCAGGGCTTCGTGGCCGGCGTCAACGCCGCGCTTCAGCTCAAGGGTTGCGGGCCGTTCATCCTGCGGCGGGACCAGGCCTACATCGGCGTGCTGGTCGACGACCTGGTGACGCGCGAGCACCGGGAGCCCTATCGGATGTTCACGTCGGCTGCCGAGCATCGACTCTTGCTGCGAGCCGACAATGCCGACGAGCGTCTGAGCCGGCTCGGATGCGACTTCGGCCTGCTCGACCGGGAGCGGTACGAGCGGGTGCGCGCGAAGTACGCCGCGATCGAGGCCGAGGAACGGAGGCTTGCCCGGGTCGTGGTGACGGTCCCGGCCGGCGCTCCTGGGGCCGGTAGTGTCGAGGTGAGGAGTTCTGTCGAGGCGGGAGCCATTGCCATGGGCGGGACTCTCGAGGGCGTCGCGAACCGGGCCGCCGCCGGGCCGGGGCGCGCCGGCCAGGAGCCGGGGCAAAGCATGTGCTCCGTGAGCGCGCTCGATTTTCTCGCGCGGCCCGACGGTTCCTGTTCGGCCCTGGAGCGGCTCGGGGTCTCGACCGAGCTCCCCGCCCCTTGGATCCAGTGTCTGGAGGTACGCGTCCGC
The DNA here is from genome assembly GCA_005893225.1 of Candidatus Eiseniibacteriota bacterium. GTDB lineage: Bacteria > Eisenbacteria > RBG-16-71-46 > RBG-16-71-46 > RBG-16-71-46 > WS-3. The sequence continues at coordinate 1,871 of VBOT01000164.1, read as the reverse complement.
TACCGCGGCTACATCGAGCGCCAGGTACGAACGGCCGAGCGCGCCGCCGCCATGGAGAGCGCGCACCTTCCCGAGAGCCTCTGGGATCTGGAGCTCACTGGACTCTCGAACGAGGCCAAGGAAAAGCTCCGGCGCTGGAGACCGGGCACCGTGGCTCAGGCCGGCAGGATCGCGGGAGTCTCCCCCTCGGACGTCGCGGTGCTTCTGATTCACGCGCGTCGCGTGGCTGCAAGCGCGTAGCCCAGGCGGTCGAGACCACCAGCGCGGCGCAGTCGCCGGCGACTTCGCTCCCGGCTCTCTTCTCGCCGCCCCCACGTCATTCCGTTCTTGCCACGATGACTCGGGCCCCCTCGCCCGGTTTATTCATGAGCCCGCCGCCTGCGAGTGCGATCTGCGCGGTATCCGCGGCGTCGTTCGACCGGCCGCTTCCTCGACGTGTCAACGACACGACTGCGTCGCGGCCGCTCCTTGCGTCTCCCGTGCATCTCGCACTCTCGGCTGGCGGTTCATGAATGAAGCGGGCTAGATTCCCGGGCATGAGACCTCATGGCCGGAAGCGCTCCGTGCGCGGTCGGGCCGCCCCTTCGTCTCCCGGGAAGGCGCGGCGGGGAGATCGACGGCGGCCTGGAGATCGAAGGCGAACCTCGCGAGCCCGCCAACCTGACGATCGATCGGATCTCCAAGGAGGTCTCCGCCGCTCCGTCTCTCGGACGCCGCGCGCTCGGGTGGAAGGAGCGGACGCGAACTCCCGGCGCATGGTCCGAGGTTCCAGAAGCGGTGGACCTCCGCCGCGCGCGAGAGTGCGGCGGATGGGGCGCCGCTCGAGCTCGGCGAGCAGCGCTCCTTCGCGTCCCCGTCTCGCGAGTGCCGGCTCCACGCGTGCCGGACGCCCGCGGAGGGCAACAACCAATGTATGGCCCAACGTCAGGAAGCTCCTTGATTCCCAGCCCTGGGACTCGCTCGAGCCTCACGTCCTGAAGGCGGGCGCCAATCCGCATGAGGTGATCCCGACGTTACGCCGCTACGCGGAGCTGGTTTTGGATTGGAACAGAAGTGTTTCCAATCTGATATCGAAAAATGATGAGGCCAGGATCGTGTCGAGGCATCTCGCGGAGTCATTGGAGCCGGCACACCTGCTAAGATCAAGTGGTGCGAGACGATGGATAGATTTTGGATCCGGAGCCGGTCTCCCTGCTGTCCCGCTCTCGATCGCGGGCATCGGGGAGAGGTGGGCTCTGGTCGAGTCGCGCCGCCCCAAGGCCCTATTTCTTCGTAGGTTGATGATGGATATGGGACTGCGTGGAATCGACACGGTTCACAGCCGGCTGGAGACCTTGACCGATGACCCATCCTTCGTCTCGGCCTTCGACGGCGTCACCTCGCGGGCAACCCTCGCGCTTGGGCCCACGCTCACGCTGGCTGCTCGGTTCGTCCGCACCGGCGGAGTCGCATTTCTTTGGAAGGGTAGTGGGCGCGAGCGGGAGATGCTGGAAGATTCGAGCTGGCGAGAATGGTGGGACTTCGATGGGATCCTGGGCGCTGGAAGCGGTAACATAACCGTCGCAAGATTCACAAGAAAGTAGTCTTTACGAGATTTAGCTGATCATTGGTTTCACGTGAAACATTGGGGTTGTCCTGGCCGCATCCCACTTGTATCCTGCCCACGTTCCAGTCCCTCGAAACCCTCTCCCCCGGTGGGCAAGGAAGTCCGCCCCCGCTGAGCAAAGGAATGGCGCGCGTCATCGCAGTAGCCAGCCAGAAGGGTGGAGTCGGAAAGACCACGACCGCGATCAGTCTGGGGTCGTGCCTGGCCCAGGAAGGGCATCGCGTCCTGATCGTCGACATCGACCCCCAGGGCAACGCCACAAGCG
>VBOT01000159.1:5926-10815 GCA_005893225.1 Candidatus Eiseniibacteriota bacterium | reverse complement strand
CTGCCCCGGGGGAATTCAAGCCCTGCCGCGCTGGTTGTCTTGTCCCACGCGAACGAGCCGGTATTGGTGACGAACATCGAGATGTTGTTGACGTCGATCCGCTGACCATTGTCCACCACCGAGGTCCGGGGCCGGCCGGGATGCGCCGCGCGCGGTTCGTTGGCTCTCGCGGTGGCGGTTGCGTGAAGGGGAAGGGCAAGCAGGAGAGCAAGCAACCCGAGCACTCTGTACATCGAAACCCCCGATCCGCGCCGTGCGCGGCGACGTCCGCGGTCAGCCCGTGACGCGGCGTCTCGAGCCGGCGCCGGGCTACCCATCCTCGTTGGTCTGTGCTGCGACTTGGGGTCGATCATCGGCGAAGCTCGCATAAGTGTCCTACCGGAGAACGGGCCTGTCCATCCTCCTGAAAGCGCGAGGTGCTCGGGACCGGGCGCTTGGCAAGCCGCCGAACCCGGCCTTAATCTCCCGCAATGGCTCGCCGCGCCCGACTCCCCCGCGCCTCACGCACCGTTCTCCGTCCCCCCGCCTCGGTCGGCCGCAGCGTCCCGAGGCTCGAAGGCCTCGACAAGGTCACGGGACGCGCCCTCTACGTCGACGACCTGCGGGTTCCGGGAGTCCTCCACGGGCGCACCGTGCGCTCCACCATCGCGCGCGGGCGCATCAAGCGGGTGAGGCTCGATCCGGCCTTCGACTGGAGCGGAGTCGTGGTGGCAGACCATCGCGACATCCCGGGCGAGAATCTGGTCGCGCTGATCGAGGACGATCAGCCGCTGCTCGCGGCCGAGGAGATCCACCACGCCGAGGAGCCGATCCTGCTCCTCGCCCACGAGGACCCCGAGCGCGTCGAGGCTGCGACCCGAGCCGTCCGGATCGAGTACGAGCCGCTCGAGCCGGTGCTCACGATCGAGGATTCGCTGGCCAGGAAGGCCCCGCTCTACCGGGACGACAACGTCTTCAAGAACATCCTGATCGAGCGCGGCGACGTGGAGCGCGGGCTCGCCGGGTCCGACCTGGTGATCGAGGGCGAGTATCGCTGCGGCCACCAGGAGCAGCTCTACATCGAGAACAACGGCATGATCGCCGAGCGCACGCCCGACGGCGGCCTCCTGGTGCGCGGCTCGCTCCAGTGCCCCTACTACGTGCACAAGGCGCTGGTTCGCGCCTTCGCGCTGCCGCCCGACAAGGTGCGGATCGTCCAGACCGTCACCGGCGGGGGCTTCGGAGGCAAGGAGGAGTATCCGTCGATGATCGGCGGGCACGCCGCGCTCCTGGCCTGGAAGAGCGGACGCCCGGTCAAGATCGTCTACGATCGTCTCGAGGACATCGCGGCCACCACCAAGCGCCATCCCGCGGCGATCAAGCTGCGCACCGGGGTGCGACGCGACGGGACGCTGGTCGCGAACGCCATCGACATCGTGATGGACGGCGGAGCCTACGTGACGCTGTCACCGGTGGTGCTCTCTCGCGGGGCGATCCACGCCGCCGGTCCCTACCGCTGTCCCAACGTCTCGATTCGCGCCCGCGCGGTCGCCACCAACACGCCGCCGAACGGCGCCTTCCGCGGCTTCGGCGCGCCTCAGACCCAGTTCGCCGTCGAATGCCACATGGACCGGATCGCGGCCGCCCTGGGCCTCGATCCGCTCGAGCTGCGGCGCCGCAACGCCTACCGCCTCGGCGACGTGACTCCCACCGGCCAGGTGCTGCGCGAGAGCGTGGGGGCGCTCGAGGCCCTGGAGACCGCGGCCCGACGCGCGCGCTGGGCCGAGAGGCGGGCGCGCCACGAGCGCGAGAACCGGGACAATGAAGCGCGGGAGCGTCCGGCGGGGCTCGGCGGCGCGGCGGCCGGGCGCCGGCGCGGCGAGACGAGCCGCAACGGCGCGGGGCCGCGGGCGAACGGGCGGCGGCTGCGCCGCGGCATCGGGCTCGCGCTCGCCTATCACGGCGCCGGCTTCACCGGCAGCGGCGAGGTCAAGCTCGGCTCGATCGCGGCGCTCGATCTCTCGCACGATGGCCGGCCGCGGATCCTTTCGGCGAGCACCGAGATCGGGCAGGGGACCACCACCATGTTCGCTCAGCTCGTGGCGGAAACACTCGGCGTGCCGGCCGACTTCGTGGCGGTCGAGACCCCCGACACCGGCCTGGTGCCCGACAGCGGCCCCACGGTGGCCTCGCGCACCTGCATGGTGGTGGGCGGGCTGCTCGAGAAGTGCGCGCGCGCCATGCGGGAGCGCCTGGAGCTCTTCGCCGAGCGCCCGATCCGGGACGCGCGCGACTTCCAGCGAATCGCGCGACGCTTCCTCGCCGAGCGCGGCCCGCTGCGCTTCGAGCGCGGCTACGAGAAACCGCCCGAGATCGAGTGGGACGACGACCGCTATCGCGGCGACGCCTACGGGGTGTTCTCGTACGGGTGCTGCGTGGTCGAGGTGGAGGTGGACCTCGACACCGGCGAGACGCGGGTGCTGCGGACCATCGCGACCGCCGACATCGGGAAGGCGATCCACCCCATCCTCGCGGCGGGGCAGATCGAGGGCGGGACCGTCCAGGGCCTCGGCTACGGGCTGCTCGAGGAAGTGCGGTGGAAGGACGGCCGGGTATGGAACCATCAGCTCACGAACTACATCATCCCGACCTCCATGGACGCGTCGCCGATCGAGGTCGTGATCGTCGAGCTGCCCTACTCGCGCGGCCCCTTCGGGGCGAAGGGCGTGGGCGAGCTGCCGATGGACGCCCCGGCGCCGGCGATCGTGGCGGCCATCGCGCACGCGACCGGGGCGCGGATCGACGAGATTCCGGTCACGCCGGAGCGATTGCTCGAGGGGCTGCGTGACGGAGCCCGCAGGGACGGGAGCAGAAGCTCACCCGGTTCCCGGCGCGGCGGGAAGCGCTCGTGAGCGGGCGCGTGATGATCGAGTTCGTCCTCAACGGCCGCGGCCGGCGCGTGCGGGTTCCTCCCATGAAGCGACTGCTCGACGTCCTGCGCGAGGACTGCTCGCTCCCGGGAACGAAGGAAGGCTGCGGCGAGGGCGAGTGCGGGGCGTGCAGCGTGCTGCTCGACGGCCGCACCGTGTGCTCGTGCCTGGTGCCGGTGGTGCAGGTGCGAGGTGCGCGGGTCGTCACCGTCGAAGGGCTCGATCGCGGGGGCCGGCCCTCGGCGCTGCAACGGGCCTTCATCGACCTCGGCGCGGCGCAGTGCGGGATCTGCACCCCGGGGATGCTGGTCACGGCGGCGGAGCTGCTGCGACACGCGCGCGGACGCGTGCCGAGCGAGGAGGAGGTGCGAGAGGCCCTGGCCGGGAACCTGTGTCGGTGCACCGGCTACCAGAAGATCGTGGATGCGGTGCGCGCGGCGGCGCGGGGAGCCTCGCGAGACGGCGCGGCGGGCACGAGCGGGGCCAGAGCGCCCGGCCGATCGCGTGCCGGGACCGCGCGGGCCAAGCGCTCGCGGACCGCGCGGACCAAGCGCTCGCGGAGGCGCGGGTGAGGTCGGCACTCTCGACGCTCGAGGTGGTGCGGCCGAGGAGCCTCGATCACGCGCTCGAGGCCCTGGGCCGCTCGGTTTCTGGCGAGCGGCTGGTCCCGCTCGCGGGCGGCACGGATCTGTTCGTCTACCTCAACGCCGGCACGCCGCCCGGCACGCGCTACCTCGACCTCTGGGGCCTGCGCGAGCTGCGCGGCATCCGGGTGCGTGACGGCGGGGTCAGGCTCGGGGCGCTCACGACCTTCCGCGAGATCCGCGAGCACCCGGTGCTCGGGCGCCGGTTCCCCTCGCTGGTCGCGGCGGCGGCCGAGGTCGGGGCGTGGCAGATCCAGAACCGCGCCACTCTGGCCGGCAACATCGCGAACGCCTCACCGGCCGGGGACTCGCTTCCGGTGTTGATGGCCCACGACGCGAAGGTGGACGTGCGCTCGGCGCGCGGCGCGCGCGAGGTGGCGTTCGAGCGGCTCTACCGCGGCTACCGGGAGCTGACCGTCGATGCCGACGAGCTCATCACCGCCGTCACGCTGCCGTTCCCGCCCGCCCGGTCGTTCCCCTTCTTCCGCAAGGTGGGTACGCGGCGCGCGCAGAGCATCTCCAAGGTGGTGTTCTCCGGGCTCCTTGCTCTCGACCGCGAGCGGCGGATCGCGCACGTGCGTCTCGCTTACGGCAGCGTGGCGCCGGTGACCCTGCGCGCCCGGCGTGCGGAGCGCGCGCTCCGCGGCGAGCCGCTCGCGGCATCGGTGGCGGCGCGCGCCCGCGCTGCGCTGGCCGAGGACATCGCCCCGATCGACGACATCCGCTCGAGCCGTGATTACCGGCTGGCGGTGGCGGGGAATCTGCTCGAGCAGTTCCTGCGCGCCGCCGCGGAGAGCCGCGCGCGTCGCTAGGGCCGGCACGAGAACCATCGTGCGACGCCGTGGCCCCCGGCGACGCGCACCTGCGCGCGCACCCGTGCGGACGCACGGTCTCACCCACGTCGCCCTCGCGGTCCGCGATCCGCAGCGCTCCCTGCGCTTCTACCAGGCGGTGCTCGGCGTGGCATTTCCGGACAGGAGCCGACCGCGCTCGATGACACGGTGTCGGTCTTCTCGATGTATCCCCTTCCGGGGCTCCTCGTTGACTTCACCCTGGACGCGAGCGACGTCGAGAGCGATGCTCTGACGTATTCGGCTCCGATCCTGCCGGGCGGACGCTTCGACCCTGCCACCCGGCGATACACCTGGACGGTGCCGACCAGTCCGCCCGAGGCGACCTACTACGCGAAGTTCCGAGTCACCGAGCCGACCGGAGGGACGGACAACCTGATCGTGGAGTTCGTCGTCAGCCCGCTGCTTCACGCTTCAACCACCACGCAGCCCGGGGCGGCGGAGAGCCGCGACGGCGCTGTGGCGGGCCTTCCTGCCGTGGAGGG
>VBOT01000159.1:0-5896 GCA_005893225.1 Candidatus Eiseniibacteriota bacterium | reverse complement strand
TCCTTGGCCACGCCGCTCCAGCAGGGCGTCCGGGCAACGCTCACCGTTTTCTACCTCAGAGGGCGAAGGGTGGCTGCCGTTGAAGGCCCCTCCGGGATGCCGCTGGTCTGGGACATCCGCAAGACCGGAGACGTGGAGCCTGGGATCTATTTCTATCGGGTCAAGGTGGGGCGCTCCTCAAGGACGGCAAGGTCGTCGTGGTGCGGTGATGCGCCCCGCGTTTCTTCCCCCTCGTGCGGTTGCGGTGGGCGTATTTGTCCTCTGTCTGGTGATCGCCGCACTGGGGTGCGCGATCGCCGCCGGATGCAGCCCGGTTAGCATTGGGATCGACACGTCAAAGGCCAACACCAGTGGCGCCCTCCTCCTGGGGGAGGCGGTCGGCGAGACCTTCGTGGCTGCCGACACGCTGGTGACGCGCTTCACCGTGTGGAGGGTAGCCAGTGAAGACAGCAGCTGGCAGATCGGGATCCACCCGTATTTTGTGGAGACGGACACGACGCCTTCGTGGTGCAACTGGCCGGCCTGCCCTCCTGATGGCTACCCGGCCACTGGGCGCGTGGTGTGGGACGGGCCGACGCAAGTAGTCAAGTACGGCGACGGCGTCCACCCGATCGAGTTCACCTGGACCTTCGACCCGCCACTGGTCCTGCCCCACCGGGGAAAGTTCGCTTGGTTCGTATTGCAGGATCCCTGCGCTGCCTATTTCGACATCCTCGCGGTCGACCGCGCTGATGCCTACCCGGACGGCATTGCCTGGTATACAAGCCGGAGTCACTGTGACCGACTGATCGAGGCTTATCCCATTCCGAACGCGGACCACGTGTTCACGATCGAATTCTGCAGGGATGCTTCGACGCCGGTGCGGCGGACCAGCTGGGGGAAGTTAAAGACGATCTATCGCTGACACGGCCGTGTGTCTGTGTCCGAACGGAGTGCTGGGCCTCGGGCCACGTGTCCGGGGCCTGGCGCCCCCTTTCATCGGTGGCGGCGGAGCCGACCGGAGGAACCGACAACCTGATCGTGGAGTTCGTCGTGAGCCCGCTGCTTCACCCTTCAGCTACGCCCCAGCCGGGGTCGGCGGAGAGCCGCGACGGTGTCGTGGCGAGCCCCCCTGCCGCGGAGGGTCCGAATCCAGCCTCGGTCCGCTTCATCATGCCCACGCCGCTTCAGCAGGGCGTCCGGGCAACACTCACCGTTTTCGACCTCAGAGGGCGAAGGGTGGCTGCCGTTGAAGGCCCCTCCGGGATGCCGCTGGTCTGGGACATCCGCAAGACCGGAGACGTGGAGCCTGGGATCTATTTCTACCGGGTCAAGGTGGGGACGCTCGTCAAGGAGGGCAAGGTCGTGGGGGTGCGGTGATGCGTGCTGTGTTTCTCCGACCTCGTGCGACCGCCTTGGGGTTTGCACTCTGTCTGCTGGCCGGCGCAGTGGGGCGCGCCGCCGCCGCCGGTTGCAGCCCGATAAGCATCGGCGTCGACACGTCAAAAGCCAACGGCAGCGGCGCCCTTGTCCTGGGGAGGGCGCTGGGCGAGACCTTCGAGGCCGCCGATACGCTGGTGACGCGCTTCACGGTGTGGCGGGTAGCCAGTGAAGACAGCAACTGGGGGATCGGGCTCCACCCGTATTTTGTGGAGACGGACACGACGCCTTCGTGGTGCAACTGGCCGGCCTGCCCTCCAGATGGCTACCCGGTTGCAGACCGGGTGGTGTGGGAAGGCTCGACGAAGGTGATCGAGAATGGCGACGGCATCCACCCGATCGAGTTCACCTGGAGATTCGACCCGCCACTGGCCCTGCCGCATCGGGGAAAGTTCGCGTGGTTTGTATTGCAGGATCCCTGCGCCGCCTATTTCGACATCCTCGCGTGCAACGGTTCCGACCCCTACCCGGACGGCATTGGGTGGTACTCGGGCCGAAGTTATTGTCAGCAACTACCCGCGGCTATCGAGCCCGGTACGTGGGATTACATCTTCACCATCGAGTTCTGCCGGACAGAAGTGACGCCAACCAGGCGCACGAGCTGGGGACAGGTGAAGGCGATCTATCGGTGACACCGGTCGGGTCACTGGGGCGTTGGGAAGAAATCGGCGAGGCCTCGGGCGCTGTGTTCGGGGCCTCGCCTTTTTCGCCGCCGCAGGGCGGCAACCAGCCAGCGGACTCACCTCGGCGCCTTTGCCCGCCCGCTCGTTCGCCTTCTTCCGCAAGGTAGGCACGCGGCGCGCAGGCGGTGGCGGGGAACCTGCTCGAGCAGTTCCTGCGCGCGGCCTCGCGGCGCTGAGCTCGTAGCCCCGGCGCCACCGGCATCGAAACTCCCTCAGAATTCTCAGGCTTCCTGCCGATAACGCGCGCGGGAGGAACCGCGCCGTGTCCGAAGCCTGGCAGCCGACGCTCGACGACATCACCAAAGCATTCATGGACCTCGCCGGCCGGGTGTCGAACTCGAACGGCGCGGCCCTCGACCCGTACGTGCACCAGGCGCTGCGCGACGTCGCGTTCCACCTCGAGCTCTACATCCCCGGCCTCGAGCTCCCGCCCGACGGCGAGATCGCCGGGGCGCTCGCGCGGGCCTCGCAGGCGGCGCTCGACCGCGGCGACTGCCCCGACTCCCTGGCTCACGCGCTGCGAGGGCTGGCCCATTCGCCCCACGACCCGGGGCTCTTCTACCTCGTCGCCTCGGCCTGCTTCGAGTACGGCGCCGTCGAGCTCGCGATCCGGATGCTCTACCACACGCTGTGGATCAATCCGGGTCATCGGGCCGCCCGCGCCGACTTCGAGTCACTCTCCGCCTTCCTGGACGACGCTCCGGGGGAGGGGCGCGCGGCCTAGCACCACGGACGCGGAGTGATCCCGGCCGCGCGCGATCGCGAGCCCGCACGGCTCCGTTTGCTTCCCGGGCCGGGTGTCGCTTCGCTCGGGATGCCGCACCGACCATGAACGAGCCGCAACGAACCGCCGATCAGGTGGCGGCCGGGCCGAGGGTTGTGGGAAACTTCGGCCGCGATGAGAGCGGCACGAACGATCGGCGTGTCCCTGGCGACGAACGCCCTCATTTTTCCCGGCCCGGATCCTTCCTCCCGGCGGGGCGCCTGATGCGCTGGTCGTTCGGAATCGGCAGGATCGCCGGGATCCGCGTCGAGGTGCACGTCACCTTCCTGCTGTTCATCGGGTGGATCGCGATCTCGCGCGGCCTGTTCGCGGGCCATACCGCCCAGGCGCTGAGCTCGGTGCTGCTCGTGCTCCTCATCTTCGCCTGTGTGCTGCTTCACGAGCTCGGCCACGCCCTGGCCGCGCGACGCTACGGCATCAAGACTCGCGACATCATCTTGCTTCCGATCGGCGGGCTGGCGCGCCTCCAGCGGATGCCCGACAAGCCGCTTCAGGAGATCGTCGTGGCGCTCGCCGGGCCGGCGGTCAACCTGCTGATCGCGCTGGCGCTGCGTGCCTTCGTCCCCGGCCTGGATCGCCCCCTGTTGGAAATGGCCTCGGGCGGCGGGCTGGTCGAGAGCCTGCTGGTGGTCAACATCGCGATGCTGGGGTTCAACCTGATCCCGGCATTCCCGATGGACGGCGGGCGAGTGCTGCGTGCCGTGCTCGCGCTCTGGCTGCCGTACGTCCAGGCGACGCGCATCGCTTCGACGATCGGGCAGGCCATCGCGCTGCTTTTCGGCCTGGTCGGGCTCCTCAACAACAACGTGATGCTCATGTTCGTGGCGCTGTTCGTGTTCCTGGCCGCCGCCGAGGAGCGCGCGCTGATCCAGCACCGCGCCTCGCTCGCGGGCCTGCCGGTGCGCGCCGCGATGGTCACGGACTTCCGGGCCCTCGACCCGCGGGACCCCCTGCGGCGCGCCGTCGATCTCCTGGTGGCGGGGAGCCAGCAGGACTTTCCGGTGGTGGACGGCGGCACGCCGCTCGGCATCCTGAACCGCGCCGACCTGGTCATGGCGCTCCAGCAGCACGGCGTGGACGTTCCCGTGGGCGAGGTGCTGAGGCACGACGACGAGTATGCGGACGCGGCGGAGCCGCTGGAGGACGCGATCCAGCGGATGCGCGAGCGCGGCCGGTCGGCGCTCCCGGTGCTTCACCAGGGAGGCCTGGTCGGGCTCATCACTCTCGAGAACGTGGGAGACCTGCTGGTGGTGCGGGACGCGCTGCGACGCTTCGGGACCGCGCGTTGACGGCTCTCGCGGCCGCGGCGGAGGCGCCGGCCGTCCGGCGGGCGGGGGCGTGACGTGAGATGAGTCGCCGACGCGTCCCCGTGGCACGGGTCACCACCGTGGCAGCCGTCGTGGTGGGCGCGCTCGTGATCGGACGCGGCGTCTCCGGCCCCCACTTCAGGAGCCTCCGGCCGGGGCTGGAGTTCGCGGTGCTCCACGGCGAGCCCTTCTGTCGCGGCGGCTCGTCGGCGATCGCGGTGCTGCGGCTCGACCCGGCGCGGGTGCGCCTGCGCGTCCGCCACTACTCGCTCGAGCCCGAGCACCGGCCGCTCGACATCCTCGAGTGGCAAGGGCGCACCGCGGCGCTGGCCGTGTTCAATGCGGGGCAGTATTACCCCGACTATTCTTACATGGGGCTACTGGTCAGCGACGGCCGCGTGGTCTCGCACCACGTGCATCCGGCCTACAAGGCCGCGCTGGTGGCCTCCCCGGTGGAAGGCCCGTGGCGCGCGCGGGTGCTCGACCTCGAGCGCGAGCCCCTCGACGCGAGAAGGCCCCGGTGGCGCGAGATCGCCCAGTCCTTCATGCTCTTCGATCGCACCGGGACGCTGCGGATCCGCCGCACCAGCCAGACCGCGAACCGCACCGTGGTGGCCGAAGACCGCGACGGGCGGCTGCTCGTGATTACCACCGAGGGCGCCTACACGCTCCACGAGTTCGCGAGCCTCCTCAGGGCGTTGCCTCTCCGGATCACCCAGGCGATGTCGATGGACGGCGGGGAGGAGGCCATGCTGTGCGTCAAGGTGGGTCGCTTTCGCTACGCCAGCTTCGGCCGCTGGGACGGCGAGCCTGACCCCGACGGAAAGAGCGATCGGGCTCCGCTGCCCGCGGTGATCGCGGTGACGGCCGAGTGAGCCGAGGGCCGCCTGGCCCGAGCCGGCGACGACTGGATAACGCTCCGCGCCCTGCGTTAATCTGCCGCGCTTTCCAGGCCCGTTCACTCCCTCGCGGTCGGCGAGGGTCGAACGACGGCCGCGCGACCCGATTCCAGAGATCCGAAAGGAAGACGATGAACCGCCAACCCCTCGCGATGACCGCGCCGCGCTGGAAGGGCGCGCTGGCGCCGGCGCTCGCGCTGATGCTTCTGCTCCTGCCGGGCGCCGCGCATGCCGACCGGCGTTATTTCCTCCATACCTATTCGCCCTTCCTGAGCCCGGCCGGGGAGCTCGAGATCGAGAGCTGGCTGACGGCCAAGGCGGGCAAGCAGAACCCCGGCGAGGGACCCGAGTGGGCGCCGCGCGTCGAGCTCGAGTACACGATTCACGATCGGTTTTCCGGGGCCGCATACCTCAACTTCCATGCCCCGGCGGGGAGGGACCTGCGCTTCGAGTCGCCGTCGATCGAGCTGATCTATCGGCTGTCCGATCCAGGACGTCTGCCGGGCGACCCCGCGCTCTATCTCGAGACCACCGAGTCGGGTGAGGAGCTCGAGCTCGAATCGAAGCTCTTGGTGGCTCACCGGAGCGGCCGCTGGCTCTCGGCGACCAATCTGATCGGTGAGTTCGAGTTCCGTCACGACCGCCAGAAAATGCTTCCGAGCGGCGAGGTGCTGAGGAACGCATTCTCCGGAGAAGTCACCGGCGGACTGGCCTTCGAGCTCACCCGCCGCGTGACGGTCGGCGTCGAGTCCCGCTACCGCTCCGAGCACCCCAACTTCGGCCGCCGCGCCGCGGCGCTCCTCT
>VBOT01000158.1 GCA_005893225.1 Candidatus Eiseniibacteriota bacterium | reverse complement strand
CGCGACGATGGTGGGAAACCTGGAGGGAGGCATGACCCAGAACACTCACCCAAGGGCGATCGTCGATCCTGGGGCATCTGGCGAAGCCGTTTTTCGATCAGGGACCCTGAGGAAGCGAAGCACACCCCGGCAACACCGGAGAGCGGCCAGAAATCACTCACCGGACAAATGCCCTAAGAGTCGCTAGCGCGACCGGGGCCGCCCGGCGTGGAGATCGCGGGCGAGGCCGCGCGGCGCGGTGTCGCCCGCGCCCGCGTTTGAGCCCCTTTTCGAGGCTGTGCTAGCTTCGATCCCTCATCCCTTACCCGGAGCTCATCGGGCCACCGTGCGGCCCGCGAATGGAGGTTGCCGCCATACATCCCGCGAGGCCGGAGGCGCTGGGACAGCCCTACGACCCGGGCCGGGTCGAGTCCCGCTGGTACTCGTTCTGGGAAGAGCGCGGCGTGTTCCGCCCGCAGCCCTCGGGCGGCGAGCCGTTCGTGGTCGCGATCCCGCCCCCCAACGTGACCGGCTCGCTCACCATGGGCCACTTGCTCGGCGAATCGGTCCGCGACCTGGTGGTGCGCTGGCGGCGCATGGAGGGGCGCGAGGTGCTCTACCTGCCCGGCATGGACCACGCCGGGATCGCGACCCAGAACGTGGTCGAGAAGCGGCTCGCCGAGCAGGGGAGAAGCCGGCTCAAGCTGGGCCGCGAGGGCTTCCTCAAGGAAGTGTGGGAGTGGAAGGAGGAGTACGGCGGGCTGATCCTCAAGCAGCTCCGCCGGGTGGGGATCTCCCCGGACTGGACGCGCGAGCGGTTCACGCTGGATCCCGCCTACTCGCGCGCCGTGCTGCTGGCGTTCCAGCGCCTCTACGAGAAGGGCCTGGTCTACCGCGGTCGCTACATCGTCAACTGGTGCCCGCGCTGTCAGACTGCGCTCTCCGACGAGGAGGTCGACCACCAGGAGGTGGCCGGCTCCCTGTGGTTCATCCGCTACCCGATCAAGGGCACCGAGCGGTTCGTGACGGTGGCCACCACGCGCCCCGAGACCATGCTCGGCGACACCGCCGTGGCGGTCCATCCCAAGGACCGGCGCTATGCGAAGCTGCTCGGGAAGAGCGCGGTCCTCCCGCTCCTGAGGCGCGAGATCCCGATCGTCGCCGACGAGGCCGTGGACCCCAAGTTCGGCACCGGGGCGGTGAAGGTGACCCCGGCTCACGACCCTAACGATTTCGGGACCGCCCAGCGCCACGACCTGCCGTACGTGGTGGTGATGGACGAGCGCGGCCTGATGAACGAGAACGCCGGCGACTTCCGCGGGCTCGACCGCTTCGAGGCGCGCGAGCGCATCGTCGACGCGCTGCGCGATGCCGGCTACCTCGAGCGGACCGAGACTCACGTGCGCGCCGTGGGGCATTGCTCCCGCTGCGACACCATGATCGAGCCCTACCTCTCGTGGCAGTGGTTCGTGAAGATGGCTCCCCTGGCCGCCCCCGCGATCGAGGCGGCGCGGAAGGGGCAGGTCAAGTTCTTCCCACCACGGTGGAAGAAGGTCTACCTCCACTGGCTTGAGAACATCCGTGACTGGTGCATCTCGCGCCAGCTCTGGTGGGGCCACCGCATCCCGGTGTGGTACCGAGGCGAGGAGATGGTGGTCTCGCCCGACCCGCCGCCGGGCGAGGGGTGGCGTCAGGACGAGGACGTGCTGGACACCTGGTTCTCGTCGTGGCTGTGGCCGTTCGCCACCCTCGGCTGGCCCGAGGAGACCGAGGACCTTGCCCGCTACTACCCCAACAGCCTCATGGTCACCGGCAGCGACATCATCTTCTTCTGGGTGGCGCGCATGATCATGGCCGGGATCGAGTTCCGCGGTGAGGTCCCGTTCGCGCACGTCTACTTCACCAGCATCGTGCGCGACGCCCAGGGCAGGAAGATGTCCAAGTCGCTGGGCAACTCGCCCGATCCCCTGGAGATGATGGACCGCTTCGGGGCCGACGCGGTGCGCTTCACCATGGTCTACCTCACGCCCACCGGCCAGGACCTGCTGTTCGACGAGAAGCGTCTGGAGACCGGGAAGTTCTTCGCCAACAAGGTGTGGAATGCGACCCGCCTGGTGGCGATGCGCCTCGGCGACGAGGATCTCTCCGCGGTGCGGGAGTCCGCGCTGCGACTGACACTCGTCGACCGCTGGATTCTGTCGCGCTTCGCCCACGCGGTGAAGCACACCACCCGCTACCTCAAGACCTACCGCTTCAGCGAGGCCGCCAACACGATCTATCACTTCGTGTGGGACGACTACTGCGACTGGTACCTCGAGATGGCGAAGCCGCGCTGGTCGGACGAGGAGCCGCTGCCCGGCGCGGCGGGGGGAGCCGCGCCCGCGAGCCCCGAGCGCACCGCCGATCGGCTGGCCGCTCGCTGGGTGGCGTGGAAGGTGCTGGACGGGATCCTCAAGCTCCTCCATCCGCTCATGCCGTTCGTGACCGAGGAGCTGTGGCAGGCGATCCCGCACGAGGGCGAGGTGCTGGCGCTCGCCTCCTGGCCCGCCGCCCGGCGGTCGTGGTTCGACGCCGAGGCCGAGAGCCAGGTGTCGTTCCTCAAGGAGCTGGTGGTGGCGGTGCGCAATCTCCGGGTCGAGGCCGGGCTGCCTCCGGGCCGGCGCGTCCCGGTCGTGGTGCGCGGGACCCCCGATCAGCTCGACCTGGTGGATCGGCTCGGAGCGCAGATCCGCCCGCTTGCCCGGATCGAGACGCTCGCGCTGGCGCGCGACGGCTCGCGTCCCCCGGTGGCCGCCTCGGCGATCGTGCGCGGCGCCGAGGTGTTCCTGCCGCTCGAGGGGCTGATCGACCTCGAGGAGGAGCGCGCGCGCCTGACCCGCGAGGCCGACAAGCTGCTCACCGACCTCGAGAGCACCAAGAAGAAGCTCCGCAACCAGGACTTCCTGACCAAGGCGCGCGTCGAGGTGGTGGAGCGGGAGCGCCACCGCCTGGCCGAGCTCGAGGAGACGCTCGAGAAGCTGAAGCGGGCGCAGGAGAGCCTGAGGGTTACGCAGGGCTAGAGCGACCCGCGCCGTTGGAGTCCCGGCCGAGGGCCTCCGCGAGACCCGCGGCCTCCGACATCCTGTCTCCGGCTCGCTGACTCGCGACGCGCGCTCCGGCTCCCGCCTCCGCGCGCTGCGAGAGTCTCGCTACGGCCCTCGGTCGGACTCCGCCCCACGCGTCGGCCCCGGGCGGCTCGTTTTCGTGAATCGGGGGAAGGCCGGCGGGTCTCGCGGAGTGCCCCCGCCCGCCTTCCCCCCTCGATTCACGTGGCACAGCGCACTAGCGCGCAGCAGTCCCCTATCGTCCCGGCGCCCGATCGTAGCGCGCCACGCGGAGCGGGCCCCCCGCCGAGTCCCACCGCCAGCGCCCGGTCGGCCGACGGCCGGCCGCGGCCGCCCGCTCGGTGCGGGAGGCGACCTCGCGCCTCACCGCGGAGTTGGGGCTCCGCACGATCACCCACACCTCGTCGTAGGGCGCCGCCTGTGCCGCCGCCCGGCGCTCCATCTCCTCGAGCTGGCGCTCGGTGTATTCCGAGGCGAACGGCACCTCCGGATGCGAGACCTCGAAGGCGGCGACCGGGTGGGCCAGCGTCGAGTTGTAGAAGCGAAACGGATCGACGTCGAAGGGAACCAGCGCCGCGGTTCGCCCCGGCGGGCTCGCCTGTCCGATTGCGCGCACCACGCCGCGCCACGGCTCCTTGTCGTAGTCCAGGTCGTAGTGGAGGGACGCGTAGGCGTTGCTCACCAGCGCCAGCGCCGCCCACGCGACGCCCAGCGCCCGGGGCCGGAGCGCCTTCATCCCGCTTGCGAGCAGCACGGCGAGGAACGGGGTGAGCAGCACGAAGTAGCGCCCGATCCAGAGCGGCATCTTGAACGACACCGCGAGCACCGCCGCGAGCGGGAGGACGAGGGCGGCGAACATCGTTCGGATGAGCGCGCCGCGCTCGCTCCTCTCGCGCGCCACACGGAGCGCCGCCGCGAGCGGCAGGGCAGGGATCAGGATCAGCAGGACCTGGGCGAGCCTCGCCGGGATCCACGCGTCGAGCCCGGCCAGCGGGCTCGAGGGCGGCGGGGACACCAGCGCCACCGGCGAGACGAAGACCGCGCGCAGCACCTTCATCACTCCCCGCTCGTCGGGCGGCAGCAGGTACCAGTGGCTGTGCGAAAGGCGCGTCATCTGAGCCATGCTGACGAACAGCCAGGGGAGGTAGAGGGCGAGCACCGCGGCCTGGCAGGCGATCCAGGGGAGCAGGCGCCGGCGGGCCGGCGGAGAGAGAAGCACGATCGCTCCCTGGACTCCCACGCCGAGGAGCGCGAGGTTCTGGGTGTAGAGCGCGAGCGCGGAGACCGTCGCGAACGGAACCCAGGCGCGGCGGCGGCCCAGCACCGCCGCGCGCAGGAACAGGTAGAGCGCCCAGACGGTGAGGCAGGAGACCAGGGCGTAGGTGCGCGCCTCCTGCGCGTACATGAGCTGGAAGGGCGAGAGCGCGGTGATCGCGGCCGCCAGGGTGGAGAGGCCGCGGCCCCAAAGCAGCCGCGCCAGGCGGTAGGTGAGCCACACCAGGCCCAGCGAGGCCAGCGCCGAGACGAAGCGCAGGTGAGCCTCGTCGCTCCCGAGCTTCATCGGGAGGGAGGTGAGGAGGTAGAAGAGCGGCGGGCTGGCGTCCTTCTCGGCGCACAGCCGGAGGAGTTCGCGGATGGGCGAGGTCGCCGCGGTCCAACTCGACGCCTCGTCGGTCCACAGGCTGCGGGCGCCGAGGTGCCAGAGGCGCAGCCCGAGCGCCCCGAGCAGGACGGCCAGGATCCCGACACGATCCCGGATCGCAGGCCGCCTCGCCGGCGAGGGTGGTGGCGGGGCCTCTACGGTCTCGAGCCTCCCAAATGAGGGGGCCAGAACGCTCACGGAGTGCCCGAGGTCACCTCGCCCGCCGGCTTCGGGGCGCCCGCGGCCGCGGATCCGGCGTGCGCCCGCGACCCGCCGAGCAGCAGGTCCACGATGCGCTGGCCGCTCTGTCCGTCGCCAAAGGGGTTCGGCCAGTCGCGGGAACGCCGCGCCATGGCGCGGGCGGATTCGACGATCCGCTCCGGCTCTGCTCCGGCGAGCAGGTTGGCCCCGACCTCGACGGACTCCGGCCGCTCGGTGTTGTCGCGCAGCGTGACGCACGGGACGTGCAGGCAGCAGGCCTCCTCCTGGAGTCCGCCC
>VBOT01000157.1 GCA_005893225.1 Candidatus Eiseniibacteriota bacterium | reverse complement strand
CGCTCGAGGTGCGGAAACCGGGGGCCGCCGTGATAGTCGAGCCTGAACGTCTTCAGGAAGTCGCCGTTCTCGAGCAAGAGCTCGAGCGGTTCCTTGCTCCCCTGAGTGGCGCGGATCGCGTCGAGGAGGACGTCCTTCGTCCACTTGCGGCCGTTGACCGCGACCAGCTTCATGCCCGGCGCCACTCCGGCGCGGGCCGCGGGCGAGCCGGGATTCACGTCCTGGAGGTCGCCCTGCTCGGTCCCGAGGCGGAACCCGAGCGAGTAGAGGAGGTCGACGTACTTCCCTTCCGTCTCCAGCGCCCCCAGCATTCCGTTCGGCGCGTCGCTGTAGACCAGGCGCCAGCCGCCGCCCTGGATCCCCCCCATCGGAGGATGCGGGGTGATCGAGTCGACCCGCGCGCTGAAGAATCTCCGCCAGTCGTTCGGCGCCACCTCGTTCATCTCGCGCACCACGTCGTCGAGCGTGTAGGGCACGACCTCGGGGGGTCCGCTCTTGCCGCCGTGGAAGCGGCGGCAGAAGTCGTCGAGCGAGCGGGCGCCCTGGGTGAGGCGGCGAATCGTGACGTCGGCCTCGAGCCACATGAGCAGGCCCTCGTCGTAGAAGTCGACGCCGCGCCGCCACGACTGCCACTGCGGCGCCGCGGCGTAGAGGAGCTGGGCCTCGACGGCGGTGTCGACCAGCGGCCGCCAGGCGCGCCCCGCCCGGTGGTCCAGGTGCGCGGCGGCGAGCGCGAGCGCCTCCTGGGCCTGGCGCGGAGTCCGGACTCCGCTGCGGGCGCCCAGCACGAATCCCAGGTACTGCGTGAGACCCTCGTAAACCCACAAGAGGTCGTCCCTCATCGGCTCCTGATAGTTCGGAGTCGCGAGCCCGGCCGGCCGCCGGTACTTGCCGTTCCACGAGTGGACCAGCTCGTGGGGCATCAGATTGGTATTGGCGATGCGAATCGAGTCGTCGATCCACATCCGCTCGGCGGTGCGATCGTCGCTGGATTCGTGATGCTCGAGCCCGAAGTGCGCCACGTGGTCGCTGAGCGAGAGCAGGAAGTGGTACTGGCGGTAGTGATGCGCGCCGAAGAGAGCGTGGGCCTCGCGGATCAGCCGGCGATAGTGCGCGATCTGGTCCGCCGCCATCTCGAGGCCCTCCCGGCTGTCGCAGGCCATGTCGAGGAAGGCGGGAGCCGCCTCGCCGGGGGCCAGCGGGACGCTGCGGAAATAGGCGCCCGTCAAGACCGGTGAGTCGATCAGCGTGGTGAGCGAGACCGGGGCGAAGCGAAGGACTCCGCCGCTCTGGCTCCGGAGGGGCAGCGCGGTGGCGAACC
This sequence comes from Candidatus Eiseniibacteriota bacterium, assembly GCA_005893225.1. Lineage (GTDB taxonomy): Bacteria > Eisenbacteria > RBG-16-71-46 > RBG-16-71-46 > RBG-16-71-46 > WS-3. The sequence goes on along the minus strand of VBOT01000157.1, from coordinate 4,188 downwards.
TCCAGCCCGACGGCAGGCGGAGACTGGCCTCGTAGCGGAGCTTGTCCGAGGGCTCGCCGGAGGGATAGAGCAGCACCTGGTTCCAGCTCAGGAGCGCCAGGTTCTCGGTGGCCGAGGCGGCGGACGAGAAGCCCTCGGGAGTGGCGGCCGAGAGGAAGTCCAAAGCCACCTCCACGGTTCGCTCGGGCGAGGGCACGGTGCAGCGGACGAGGTACATGTCCACGGGATCGCGCCGCCACGCCAGGGTGTCTCGCCCCGCCGTGATCCGCAGCCCCGCCAGGTCGGTGAGCGGCCCGGTCGGCCCGTGCTCCCCGGGAATCCACTTGGGGTACGAGAGCGAAAGCGGGCCCGGCTCGACCGGGATCCTCATCCGGGCATGGAAGATCTTGCGCGGGGCGTCGCCGAGGTCCACCGAGAGCGTGATGGTCCCGCGCTCCCTCTGGGCGGTGGCGGGCGCGGCGGCGAGCAGCGGAACGAGACAAAGGCACGCGGTGAGCGGCACCGCGGGACGGGGCATGCGGACCATGACGGCACCTCGCGTAGGGGTGGGGCTCGACCGCGGGATCCGAGATTGCCCGCGGACCCAAGCGCGGGAGAAACTTAACCCGCTCCGTTCATGCACCGCCAGCCGGGAGTGCGAGGTCGGCGGGGATGTCACTCCGGGGCCCGGCGGGCGTAGATTCTGGCGGTTGGAGACGCAGGAGATCAGGGGAAGCAGGACAGCATCAGACCTTTGAAAGGAGCCTTCGGAATGAAGCCCGTCGTGGCGATGCTTGCGGTGGCTTTGATCGCGGTTGCAACCGGCGCGCGCACCGCGCCCACGGGATCGAGCAAGGAGTCCAGGTCGGGCGCCCACGCCCGAAAGCCGGCGGAGTCGAAGCGCGCGGTGGTGGCGGCGAACCCCGAGTCGAAGGAGGTGGGTCGAGTGGTGAAGAGTGATGCCGAGTGGAAGGAGGCCCTGAGCCCGGAGCAGTACCGGGTCCTCCGCAGGAAGGGCACCGAGCCCGCGTTCACGGGGAAGTACTGGAACCAGCACGGCGCGGGCGTCTACCGGTGCGCCGGCTGCGCCCTCGAGCTGTTCAGCTCCGAGAACAAGTTCGACTCCGGGACCGGCTGGCCAAGCTACTGGCAGCCGATCGCGCCGAGCCATGTCAAGGTCGATCGCGACGTGAGCTTCGGGATGGTGCGCGACGAAGTCGTCTGCGCGCGGTGTGGAGGGCACCTCGGCCACGTCTTCGACGACGGCCCGCCGCCCACCGGCCTGCGCTACTGCATCAACTCCGCCGCGCTCCAGTTCGAGGAGCGGAAATAGCCGAGGGCAGCCGGCGTTCCGCTCCTCGGCAGCAGGCTACTTCTGCGCGCCGAACTCCCACGCCTCGAGCCCGGCCTCCAGCGACACCCCGAGCGCGCAAACCACCCGGTTGATCGCGTTGTAATAGGCTGTGATCTCCGTCGCCTTGAGGATCGCGGCGTCGTCGAAGCCGTACTCGCGCAGCCGCTCGATGTCCTCGAGCTTGCGCTCCGAGGGCTCGCAGGTGAGCGCGACCGCGGAATCGAGCAACACCCGGTCGCGCGCCGGCAGGTTGGCCGCGCGGTAATCGCGCGCCACCGCGCGCGCCAGCGCCTCGTCCCCCAGGGCTCGCGCCAGAGGCGGACCGTGGTGCGCGACGCAGTAGGTGCAGCCGTTGGTGGCCGACACCACCAGGGCGATCAGCTCGGCCTGGGCGGGACTCAGCGGGGAAGGATCGTCCATGAGCCCTTGGTAGTGGACGAACGACGCCTCGAGCCCCGAGGGATCGAGCCCGCATGCCTGCCACAGGTTCGAGACCTTGCCGCTCGACGAGCGGGCTCGGATGGCCTCGTAGATCCGCCCGAGCCGCCCCGTGGCGGCGCCGGCCTCCACGGGTTGGATCCAGCTCGCCGGCTCTCGAGTTCGCGGGGTCACGGGTGCGGAGAATAACCCAGCCGGGCCCGCCAATGGCAAAGTTTACTGATACCAAAATTCATGTTGTCCAGGACCGATTGGCGATGTCACACTTGATGCGGTTCTGTCGGAGCCCCCCTTTCCGCCCGCCTTCCTTCGAGCTTCACCCTCAGCCCCAACCCGAGAAGAACTCCGTGCCACGCACCCGCGCGCGCCTCTGCGGTGCGCTTCTCATCATGCTCGTCGCCCAGGGACTCTCGCCGTCGCCGGCCCGCGCCGCCTGGCCTTCCGGGGGCGCCCTGCTCGCCACCGACCTGGCGGGACGCGGCCAGTGCGCGAGCGCCCCGGACGGGTTGGGGGGCCAGATCCTGGCCTGGAAGGCCGACCATGGCGCGACCTCGGACATCTATGCGCAGCGTGTGGACACCAGCGGGACGGCGCTCTGGGACCCGGGCGGCGTGCCGGTGTGCGCGGTCGACGGCAAGCAGCAGTTCCCGGCCATCGTCCCCGATGGGTCCGGCGGGGCGATCATCGCCTGGGAAGATTACCGAGCGGGAGCAACCGCCGACATCTACGTCCAGCGGGTGAGCAACCTGGGCGTCCCGCAATGGGCGAGCGACGGGACGCTGCTCTGCGCCGCCTCCGGCGATCAGCGCTACCCGGCGATCGCCTCGGACAGCCTCGGCGGGGCGATCGTCACCTGGTGGGACCATCGCGGCGCGAGCTACGACATCTACGCCCGCCGGGTCACGAGCGACGGCATCCCGCAGTGGACCAAGGACGGCGTGGCCCTGTGCACCGCGGCCGGGGATCAGGTGGCTCCCTCCATCGTCTCGGACGGCACGTCGGGCGCGATCGTGGCCTGGGCGGACTCCCGGGGCCCCAGCTCGGACATCTACGCGCAGCGCGTCGCCGGCGACGGAACCCCCGGGTGGACGCCGGACGGCGTCGCCCTGTGCGCCGCCCCGGGCGATCAGCAGGCGCCCAGGCTGGTCTCGGACCGCGCCGGCGGAGCGGTCGTGGCGTGGACCGATTACCGCGGCGCCTCGGCAGACGTGTACGTGCGGCGAGTCGCGGCCGATGGAACGCGGCAATGGAGCGCCGACGGGGTGGCGCTGTGCGCCGCCTCCGGCAACCAGCTCTCGCCCGCTCTGGTGGGTGATGGGGCCGGTGGGGCGATCGTGGCGTGGGAGGACTACCGCGCAGGGGCCACGTCCGACATCTATGCGCGCCGCATCGACGGCTCCGGGGTCCCGCAGTGGACGGCCGACGGGGTGGCCCTGTGCACCGCGACCAAGAGCCAGGTGGCCCCGGTCTTGACCCCGGATGGCGCGGGCGGGGCCGTCGCGGCCTGGAGCGATTACCGGGGCGGAGCTACCGCCGACATCTACGCGTGTCGCATCACCGGCACGGGGGTCCCGCAGTGGACCTCGGGCGGCGTGTTGCTCTGCGGCGCCGCCGGAGACCAGCTCCTGCCGGGCATCGTCCCCGTTGGAACCGGGGGAGCGATCGTGGCCTGGGAGGACCATCGGGCCGCTCTCGCGGACCTCTATGCTCGCCGCATCGATGGCGGCGGCGTGGGCCGGTGGGCGTCGAACGGAACCCTGCTCTGCACCGCCGTCAAGGTGGACCAGGTCTACCCGGCAGTCACGTCGGACATGGCGGGTGGGGCGATCGTGGTCTGGGAAGAGCGCTTCGGAGACCAGTCGGACATCTACGGTCAGCGCATCGACCGCAATGGCGTGCTCCAGTGGGGAGCGAGCGGCGTTCCGGTCTGCGCGGCGCGCGGCTTCCAGTACGGACCCGTGATCGTCTCGGACGGCGCGGGAGGCGCCATCGTCGCGTGGTACGACAACCGCGACGGTTCCGCATCCGACATCTACGCGCAGCGCCTCAATGCCGCGGGCGTGGCGCAGTGGAACTCCAACGGGGTGGCCCTCTGCACGGCCGGGGGCTGGCAGGGAAGCCCGGTCATCGCCTCGGACGGGGCAGGCGGCGCGATCGTGGCGTGGGAGGATCAAAGCGGCGGCGCCTCCAAGGTGTACGCGCAGCGCGTGAGCGGTGCCGGGGTCCCGCTGTGGACGGCCAACGGGGTAGGCCTGTGCATGGTTGGGGGCGACCAGAACCACCTGTCCATCGCCTCGGACCAGGCCGGCGGAGCCATCATCGCCTGGGAGGACGGGCGTGGCGGCAGCGCCGGCTTGGACATCTACGCCCGCCGTGTCGATGCCTCGGGCACCGCCCAGTGGTCCTCGAACGGCGTG
>VBOT01000156.1:5948-6247 GCA_005893225.1 Candidatus Eiseniibacteriota bacterium | reverse complement strand
CCAGGACGGCGCAGGGGCCGCGAGGTCCGGCATGAGGGTGCGCACATGGTGACGATCAGCGATCAGGCCAGGTCCAGGATCCTGGGGCTCATGAAGGCGGAGAAGCGCGACCACGTGGCGCTCCGGTTCGGAGTTCAGGGTCGGCACGGGGGAGAGTTCGTCTACCGGCTCGCGTTCGTCGAGGAATCCGACCGGGCGGCCACCGACGTGGTGGTGGACGCCGGAGGCTTCCAGCTCTACGTCGACGCCGACAGCGCCCCGAGCCTCGAGGGGGCCTCGATCGATTACGTCGAGGGACC
>VBOT01000156.1:0-5684 GCA_005893225.1 Candidatus Eiseniibacteriota bacterium | reverse complement strand
ACCAGCCCGCCAAGGGCGGCGCCTCGCCGTTCTCGAGCTGACGGCGTCCTATGGGCGGAGGAGATCGGGCTCGCGGGCGGGCGCGGGGATAGCTCGGGTCCAGGCCCGGCGCCGCCCGGGCCGGAGCGGCGCCGGGCACGACCGATGAAGCGCGTCGTCCTCGTCTCCACCTACGATCTCGGCAGGCAGCCGTTCGGCCTGGCCTCTCCGGCCGCATGGCTCAGTCGCCGCGGGGACCGCGTGCGCTGCCTGGACCTGGCGGTCGAGCCTCTGGACGAGGAGGCCATCCGGGCCGCCGACTGCGTGGCCTTTCACCTTCCCATGCACACCGCCACCCGGCTCGCCACCCGGATGGTGGAACGCGTGCGGGCCTTGAACCCGGCGGCCCGGCTCGGCTTCTATGGCCTCTACGCCGCGATGAACGAGCGCCGGCTGCGATTGCTCGGGGCGGAGTTCGTGCTCGGGGGCGAGTTCGAAGAGGAGCTGGTGGCCAGGATCCACCGCGAGGGTCCGCTGAGCGGCATCGAGGAGCGGCCGGGCGCCCTCGGCGAGCCGGGTGGGTCGGCGTCCGGACCCGGCGCCCCGGTGCCGAGGCTGAGCTTCATCACACCGGATCGAGGCGGGCTCCCCCCGCTGTCGAGCTACGCCCACCTTCACGACGGCTCGGGACGGATCCGCCGCGTCGGCTACACCGAGGCGACCCGCGGCTGCAAGCACCAGTGCCGGCATTGCCCCGTGGTCCCGGTCTACCGCGGCCGCTTCAGGGTCGTCCCGCGCGACGTGGTGCTGGCCGACATCCGCCAGCAGGTCGAGGCCGGGGCGGAGCACATCACCTTCGGCGATCCCGATTTCCTGAACGGCGTCGGTCACGCGCTGCCGCTGGTGCGGAGCCTCCATCGCGAGCATCCCGATCTCACCTACGACGCCACCATCAAGATCGAGCACCTGCTCCATCACCGCCAGCACCTCGCCACGCTGCGCGAGACCGGCTGCGTGCTGATCACGAGCGCCGTCGAGTCGATCGACGACCGGGTGCTCGGGCTCCTGGAGAAGGGCCACACGAGGGCCGACTTCCACGAGGCGGTCCGGGAGACGAGGGCGGCGAGCATCACGCTCAATCCGACGTTCGTCGCGTTCACGCCCTGGATCTCGCTCGATGGCTACCGCGAGCTGCTGGCCTCGATCGCCGAGCTCGATCTGGTGGAGAGCGTGGCGCCCATTCAGCTCGCGATCCGGCTCCTGATCCCCGAGGGCTCGAGGCTCCTCGAGCTCGCCGAGGTGCGCGCCTTGGTCGAGCCGTTCGACGACGGCCTGCTGGTCTACCCCTGGAAGCACCGCGACCCCGACGTGGACCGACTCCAGCGCGAAGCCCAGACTCTGATCCAGGAGGGGCTCCGGCGCCGGGAGAACCGGCGCCGCATCTTCGCGCGCGTCTGGGAGCTGGCCGGGCGGGCCCTGGGCCGGGATCCCGGTCGAATTCCCACCGGGCGCCGGGTGGGCCGCGCCCCGGTCCCGTTTCTCACCGAGCCCTGGTACTGCTGAGCGGAGCCCATCGAGGAGCCGGCGGCTCCTTTCTAGAGTGAACACTTGGAGGAGGTGACCACGACCCCGCGTGAGGGCGCGATCCGGCTCACCGGCGTGAGCAAGAGCTACAACGGCAAGCCGGTCCTGGAACCGACCGATCTCACGGTGCCCGCCGAGCGCTGCCTCGCGCTCATCGGGCCGAGCGGCTCCGGCAAGTCGACGCTGCTGCGCCTGATCCTGGGCCTCATCGCACCCGACGGAGGGGTCATCGAGTTCCAGGACACCCGGGTCGAGCCCCGGTCCTACCGCGAGCTGAGGCAGCGGATCGGCTACGTCATCCAGGACGGCGGCCTGTTCCCGCACCTCGACGCCGGGGAGAACGTGACGCTCAAGGCCCGCGACCTCGGCTGGGATGCGGAGCGGCTGCGCCGGCGGCTCGCCGAGCTCGCCGAGCTCGCCCACTTCCCGCCCGAGCTCCTGGGGCGCTATCCGGCTCAGCTCTCGGGCGGCCAGCGCCAGCGCGTGGGGTTGATGCGCGCGCTGATGCTCGATCCCGAGGCGCTGCTCATGGACGAGCCGCTCGGGGCGCTCGACCCGATCATCCGCTCCCGGCTCCAGGCCGAGCTGAAGCAGATCTTCCAGCGCCTGCGGAAGACCGTGCTGCTCGTGACCCACGACATGGCCGAATCGGCCTTCCTCGGCGACGAGATCGTGCTGATGCGGGACGGTCGCATCGTGCAGCGCGGCGGCCTCGAAGATCTGCTCGATCGCCCCGCCGAACCGTTCGTCACCGAGTTCCTGCGCGCCCAGCGCCCGCTCGGCGGCGTCACGGGGAGCTCGCCGTCATGAGGCGCGCGATCGCTCTGGTCTGCCTCGTGACCCTCGCGGCAGGCGGCGTCGCCCGGGCCGGACCACCGCCCCGCGTGACGGTCGGATCGAAAGCGTTCCCGGAGTCCTGGATCCTGGGCGAGGCGCTGGCCTCCCTGGTCCGGAGCGCCGGCGTGGCCGAGGTCGTGCACCGCAGCAACCTCGGCGGCACCGAGATCGTGTACCAGGGCCTCGAGAGCGGCGCGCTCGACGTCTATCCCGAGTACACGGGAACGATCGCCGAGGTGATCCTCAAGACGCCGGGGCGAACCTCGCTGCCCGAGATGCGGCGCGCCCTGGCGCGGCAGGGCATCGGCATCAGCGACCCGCTGGGATTCAACGACAGCTACGCCCTGGCGGTGACGCGCGCCACCCAGCAGCGGCTCGGGCTCAAGACGCTCTCCGACCTGGCCCGGCACCCCGAGATCCGCTTCGGGCTGACCCACGAGTTCCTGGGGCGCGCCGACGGCTTCCCGGGGCTGGCGCGGCGCTACGGGCTCGAGCACGCGCACGTCCTCGGGATCCAGCACGAGCTCGCCTACGCGGCGATCTCGAGCGGGAAGATCGACGTCACGGACATCTACACCACCGATGCGCAGATCGAGCGGCTCGGTCTCGCCGTGCTGGAGGACGACCGCGGCTTCTTCCCGCGCTACGACGCGGTGCTGCTCTACCGGCTCGATCTCGCGCGCCGCTCTCCCGGGGCCTTCGCCGCCATGTCGCGGCTGGTGGGGAAGGTGGACGAGAAGCTCATGGTGCGTGCCAACGCCCGCGTCGTGCTCGAGAAGCAGAGCTTCCAGCACGCGGCGGCGGGGCTCCTGGCCGAGGCGCTCGGCACCGCGGCCGCCGGCCCGGCCGAGCGGCCGCACGTCGCCCGGGAGATGCTCAGGAACACCCTCATCCACGTGCGCCTGGTCGCGATCTCGCTGCTCGGGGCGATCGTGCTGGGGGTGCCGCTCGGGGTGCTCGCGACCGGCTCGCCTTGGCTCGCGAACCTGACCCTGACCGCGGCCGGCCTGCTCCAGACCATCCCCTCGCTGGCGCTGCTGGCGTTCCTGATCCCGCTGTTCGGGATCGGCGTCGCACCGGCCCTGGTGGCGCTCTTCCTCTACAGCCTGCTCCCGATCGTGCGCAACACCTATGTGGGCCTCTCGACGATTTCGCCCTCGCTCGCCGAGGCGTCCCGGGCGCTCGCGCTCTCGCCCCGGGCGCAGCTCTTCTGGGTGAGCCTGCCGATGGCCTCGCCGGCCATCATGGCCGGGATCAAGACCAGCGCCGTGATCAACGTCGGCACCGCCACGCTGGCGGCGCTGATCGGGGCCGGGGGTCTCGGGGATCCGATCCTCTCCGGGATTCAGCTCAGGCAGTCGTCCCTGATCTGGCAGGGCGCGCTCCCCGCCGCCGCGCTGGCGCTCCTGGTCCAGTGGGGTTTCGATCTCCTGGATCGGGTGGTGGTGCCGCGCGGCCTCAGGCTGCCGGTGGAGAGAGACTGACGGCAGGCCTCGAACTCGCTGGCCATCCAGTGTCCCGAGCCCGGGAAAGGAGTCGACGATGAAACGCCAAGCGCTTCGCTTTGTCTTCGCCGTGGGGATCTTCGCCGCCGCGTCTCCGGTCGCGGCCGAGGAAAAGGCTCCGCCGGACACCCTTCGCTACCAGGTCGGGGAGGTCGTGGTCACGGCGCTTCGCGGCCACGAGCGGCTCTCGAGCATCCCGGCGGCGAGCTTCGTCCTCTCCGGCCGCGCCATCCGGCAATCCGGGGCGGCCCGCCTCTCGGACCTGCTCCAGTCCCTGCCCGGGCTCTACGGCTACCAGCAGAACGCCAACGGTGACGTCGGCGTGGTCGATCCCCGCGGCTTCACCGCCAGCGGCGAGAGCTCCTATCTCAAGCTGCTGGTGAACGGCCGGGACGTACGCGACGTCGAGAACGGGAACGTCGACTGGGACTGGGTGTTCCCGGAGGACGTCGAACGGGTGGAGGTGGTCGAGGGAGCCGGAGCGTGGGCCTACGGGGACGGGGCCGAGGGCGGGATCGTGAACGTCGTCCGTCCGGCGCCTGCCGAGCGCTTCACGTCCGACTGCGGAGCCCGCTTCGGAAGCTTTGGTCTGAGGTCGGGCGGGATCGCGATGTCGGGGCAGAGCGGGGCCTGGGGCGGCTCGCTGCGCGGATCGGCGCGGCAGGTGGACGGCTGGCGCGATCACGGCCGCGAGAAGGTGTATTCAACCGGGGGCGGGGGCCGGTGGAAGCCGGGTGGAGACCTCCACGTCTCGGCCGACGCCGCCTGGCTCGACACCGATCGCCAGAACCCCGGAACCCTGACCCCGGACCAGATCCGGGCCGATCGCGAGCAGTCGGAGACCCGCACCGACTTCGACCACGCCAAGCGGCTCCTCCTCGGCGCGCGGCTCGCCGCCGGGCCCGAGGAGGACCCCCGCTGGACCCTCGCCCCCTATCTGCGCGGCGAGAACCTGGATCAGGTGCGCACGATCTTCTTCCAGACCAAGTTCCACCACACTCGCGCCCTGACCGGCGGCGCCACGCTCGACGGGCGTCGAGCCGTGACACTCGGCGGTCGGGCGACCGCATTGTCGGCCGGCGTTCAGGCCGAGGAGTCGCGACTCACCTCGGCCTACGACGACTTCGACGGGACGATCGGCCCCGAGGTCGCGAAGGCGGTGAGCTGGCGGGGCACGCTCGCCGGCTACGCGGGGGCGAGGATCGCCATCGACCCCATGACCACCGCGCGTCTCAGCGTGCGGGGCGACGCCGCGCGGGTGCGCTCGGAGGATCGGCTGGCGGGCACCGAGACCGTCTCGCGCACGCTCTCGTCGGTCAGTCCGCTCGCGGCCCTGAGCCGGCGCGTGGGCTCGAGCGGCAGCCTCTACGCCAGCTTCAGCACCGCCTTCAGGGTGCCCACGCTCAACCAGCTCTTCGATCGGCGGCCGTTCGACACCCAGTTCGGCCCCATCTACATCTCCAACTCTGAGCTCTCGCCGCAGCGTAGCGTGAGCGTCGAGATCGGCGGCCGCTGGGACCGCTCGCCGCGCCAGAGCGTCCTGCTCGCCCTTTACAGCGCGCGGGTTCACGACGAGATCGACTTCAGCACCGCGTCCTTTACGTATGCCAACATCGGCCGCAGCTGGCATCGCGGCGTGGAGACCGCGCTCTCGCAGCCCCTGGGGTCGTTCCTCACCCTCGAGGCCAACGGCACCTACTCTCCGACCACGATCCGGGGCGGTGGGGACGACGGCAACCAGATCAACGCCGTCCCGCTCGGCACGGCCTACGGCAGCCT
>VBOT01000155.1:6097-16415 GCA_005893225.1 Candidatus Eiseniibacteriota bacterium | reverse complement strand
TCACCGGCCAGCACGGCAAGTTCTACGCCGCCTATCACAACTTCCCCTGGTACCAGGAGGAGGAGCGGGTGCAGAAGGCGATGGCGGCCAAGATGGGGTTCGCGAAGGCGACGCAGCTCAAGGGCGCGGTGGCGCTCGCCATCAAGGACTTCGTCACCCGCGGGGGATTCATGTTCGCGATGTGCTCGGCTACCGACACCTACGACATCGCGCTGGCCTCGCTGGGCGTGGACATCGCCGACCAGGTCTACGACGGCGACGGGCCCGATCCCCAGGCGCAGAAGAAGCTCGACTACTCGCGCACCATGGCGTTCAAGGACTTCCGCGTCGAGCTCGACCCGTTCGTGTATCCCGGGCACTCGGACATCGACGTCAGCATGGAAGCCTCCCAGCGCGGGCCGAACACGTTCTTCACCCTGTTCGACTTCTCGGCCAAGAACGACCCGGTGCCCACGATGCTGGTCCAGGACCACGTGAACGCCGTGCCCGAGTTCCTCGGGCAGTCGACCGGCTTCCACAAGCGCTTCATCAAGAGCGGCGTGCTGGCACTCGGCGAGGTGGATGGCACCGACGAGGTCAAGTACCTGCACGGGCAGTTCGGCCGGGGAACGTTCACGTTCCTCGGCGGCCACGACCCCGAGGACTACCAGCACATGGTGGGGGACCCGCCCACCGAGCTTTCCCGCTACAAGCACTCGCCGGGCTACCGGCTGATCCTCAACAACGTGCTGTTCCCGGCGGCGGAGAAGAAGAAGCAGCGGACGTAGGCGCCGGCTCGGCGGGAACGGCTCCCGCCCCGGGGCCGGAGCAGCAGAGCCGCCTTACTTCTTCGTCGTGTCCGGCGGCGCCCCGCCCGGAGCGGGCGCATGCCGCATCGTGTCCGGGGGCGCCGGTGTCGGCGGCGGAGCCCGCCGCGTCGTATCCGGCGGCACGGGTGTCTGCCCCGGCGTCCCCTCGCCCTGCTTGAGCAGGTGCCGCTTCTCGATCTCGCGCTTCAGCACGTCCTTGTTCTGGACCACGAACTCGACGCGACGGTTGAGGGCCATGCCCTCGGGTGTCTTGTTGGACGCGATCGGCACCTTCTCCCCGTAGCCCTTGACCGTGTACTGCTCGGGCTTGAGCGCCGGGAACTTCTTGAGCAGGTAATCCGCCACCGCCTTGGCGCGGGCCTCGCTCAGCTTCTGGTTCTTGGCGTCGGAGCCGCGCGAGTCCGTGTGGCCGCCGATCTCGATCTTGAGCTCGGGCCAGCGCACCAGCACCAGCCCGACCGCGTCGAGACGGGGCAACGACTCGGGCATCACGTCGGCCTTGTCGGTCTCGAAGTTGATGTCCTGGAGCCTGATCATCCCGGTGTCGAGGAGCTCGGTTTCCTTCTCGATCACCTCGATCGGGCAGCCGTTCTGGTCCACCTTGAGGCCGGCCGGCGTGTCGGGGCACTGGTCGAGCCCGTCGCAGACACCGTCGTTGTCGCTGTCCTTGGGGCAGCCGTTGGCATCGACGACGCACCCCTTGGTGGTGCCCTCGCACTTGTCGAGACCGTCCAGCACGGCGTCGCCGTCGGCATCGTGCGGGCAGCCCCTGGAGTCGACCGTGGCGCCCTTCGGGGTATCGGCGCACTCGTCGACCCCATCGCAGACGCCATCGCCATCCGAATCGATCGGGCACCCGCCCGGGTCCACCTTGCACCCCTTCGGTGTGTCGGCGCACTTGTCGAGCCCGTCGAAGACGCCGTCCCCGTCGGTGTCGACGGGGCAGCCGTGCGCGTCGACCTTGGCCCCGATCGGCGTGTCGGGGCAGCGGTCGAGCCAGTCCCGCGCCCCGTCCAGGTCCTGGTCGTGGAACTTGCCGCCGAGCACGTACTGGATGCCCGCGGTCAGCGCGAAGTGATTGCTGAACTCGAGCGCCTCACGCTCGCGGAAGAACACGTCGCGAGCCTGGAGCCTGAGATAGGTGCGAGGCCCCGCGATATTGTACAGCGCCCCGAGCCCCAGACTGCCGGAGCCACGCTCGAGGTTCGTCGGCGCATGGCCGACGACGTTGCTCAAGGCGTAGGCGCCGCCCGTCAGGACGTAGGGGACGACGCGGCTGTCGGCGGGCCGCAGGTTCCAGCGCAGGTCGAGGCCGAAGGTGGCGAACTTCACGTTCTCCTTCGTCCGGAGCGTGTCGACCCTTCCGATCCCCGCCATTCCCTGGGCCTCGAGCGTGATCCAAGGGAAGGCGCGCCAGCCCAGCGTGGCGGCGGCGGCGGGACCGTTCCGCGTGAAGGCGCGGGAGTCGAACACGAGTGCCCCGGCTTGTCCCGAGATCTCGTAGGGCCGGCCCGCCACCTGAGCGGCCGCCGGTGAGGCGATGAGGAGGGCGAGTGCGACGGCCGGAAACGCACGCTTGTTCCACGTCATGCGGAGCGGGACCTCCTTCTACGAGCTACCAGGGATGTCGAAGCGGTGAGGCAGCCGGCTGGGCGAGCCCCGGAGCCCGCCCCCGAGGCTGGGGCACGTTCCGGACCCCGGGTCCCGAGCGGAGACCCCGGGCAAAAGGCCGGTAAGTGCTACCATCCGGTCCCGCGCAGGTCAACGCTGGCGAGGCGCCAGGAGCGAGGCCGGGCCCTGCTCCCGCGGCGCGCCAACCGGAGAGGGAGCGATGACGAATCAAGAGCGGCAGAAGCTGATCGACCACTACTCGGCCGGCCCCGACGAGGTGGCGAGGAGCCTCGAGGGGTTCCCCGCCGGCAAGCTCACCGCCAAGCCCTTCCCCGGGAAGTGGAGCGCGTGCGAGATCGTCCATCACCTGGCGGACAGCGAGTCGATCTCGGCGATCCGGATCCGCAGGCTCCTCGCTGAGGACCGTCCCGTGATCCAGGGCTACGACCAGGAGGAGTACGCGCGCCGCTTGCGATACAACGAGCGCGACCATGCCCCGTCGCTCGCCACCTTCCGGGGCGTGCGCGAGGCCACGGTTCCCCTGCTGAGGAAGATGTCGGACCAGGACTGGCAGCGCCAGGGATGGCACACGGAATCGGGGCTCTACAGCGCCGAGACCTGGCTCCAGATCTACGCCGCGCACGCGCACAACCACGCGGCCCAGATCCGGAGGCTGAGAGAGGCGCTGGGGTAGTTGGCTCGGGAGCGGGCTGACTTGCCGGGCCCCGCCGCGGCGCGACCGATCAACGCGCCCCGGGGCGCGTCGAGCCACCCGGCGGGGCCGCCGACTGCCCCCATGCGTTGGCGCTGCCGCGATCGCTTCTTCGACCTCGCGGAGCGCACGCTGGTGATGGGGGTCGTGAACGTCACCCCGGACTCGTTCTCGGACGGGGGACGGTTCCTCGATCCAAGCGCCGCCATCGAGCACGCCCGCCGGCTCGCCCGGGAAGGGGCGGACATCTTGGACCTCGGCGCCGAGAGCACCCGGCCGGGCTCGCAGCCGGTGCCCGCGGCCGAGCAACTCCGCCGGCTCATGCCGGTGGTGGAGGCCCTGGTGGCCGGCGGGGGGGCCGCCCTCTCCATCGACACCTCGAGCGCCACGGTTGCCGAGCACGCCCTGACAGCCGGCGCCGTCATCGTCAACGACGTGACCGCTCTCGGCGATCCCGCCATGGCGGCGGTGGCAGGGGGCGCGGGAGCGGGCCTCGTGCTCATGCACATGCGAGGGATGCCGGCCACGATGCAGGAGGAGCCGGCCTATGCGGACGTGACCGCCGAGGTGCGCGCCTGGCTGGCGGAACGTGTGGAGGGGGCGAGGCGGGCCGGGGTGGCGGAGGACTGCATCGCCGTCGATCCCGGGATCGGGTTCGGGAAGACCGCGCGCCACAACCTGGAGCTCCTCTCGAGGCTCGAGGAGCTGACTCTCCTCGGGCGGCCGGTGGTGGTCGGCGCCTCGCGCAAGAGCTTCATCGGGCGGGTGCTCGACCTTCCGGTCGAGAGCCGGCTCGAGGGGAGCCTTGCCGCCGCCGCGGTCGCGACCTTCCTCGGGGCGCGCATCGTGCGCACCCACGATGTGGCCGAGACCGTGCGAGCCGTCCGCCTCGCCGAGGCGATCCGCTCCGCGCGGCGGGCGGCGAACGCCGAGGGGGGCTAGCCGCGGCCGAGGCGTCGGCGGGTCCGAAGGCGCGCGACGCCGGCTTTCCGTAGTCCTGGCGGCGAAGCTTCTGATAGATTGAACTCAGAGCCTTGCCGACAAGACCGTCATGACGCTCACGCCCGTCCATAAGCTCTGGCTTCTCGACCTCGCCGACATCGTGCTCGTGGCGGTGCTGTTCTACCGCCTGCTCATCCTCGTCAAGGGCACGCGGTCGGCGCAGATGTACGTGGGCCTCCTGGTGATCGTGCTGGTCGGCATCATCGCGCGCGAGTTCGACCTGATCGCGGTCAAGTGGATCGTCGACAGCCTGAAGACCGTGTGGCTGATCGCGTTCGTGATCCTGTTCCAGCCCGAGCTCCGCCACGCCCTCGCCCAGTTCGGGCGCACCCGTTACTTCCGCTCCTTCCTGCGCGGCGACCACTACGGGGTGCTGGGCGAGATCGTGCGCGGCGCCGAGCAGCTCGCCCAGCGGCGCCACGGCGGGCTGATCGTGGTGGAGAGGAACGTGGGGCTGCGCAACTTCGTCGAGACCGGCACCCGCATCGACGCCAAGGTCTCGGCCGAGCTGCTGGTGACGCTGTTCAGCCCCGGCTCGCTGCTCCACGACGGCGCCGTGATCCTGCGCGAGGACGCCGTGGTGGCGGCGGCCTGCATCCTCCCTCTCTCCGCCAATCCGCGCACTGCCGCGATGTTCGGCACCCGGCACCGCGCGGCCCTGGGCCTCACCGAGGAGACCGACGCCGCGGTGGTGGTGGTGAGCGAGCAGACGGGTGGGATATCGGTGGCCTTCCGGGGGAAGCTCAAGCAGCAGCTCAGCGAGGGCGAGCTGCGCAGCGAGCTGGCCCGGATCTTCCGCGTGCGCGCGGAGGAGGAGGCGGCGCAGGTAGAGGCGTTGCCGGAGGGCGGCGAGGCGACGGAGAAGGCGGCCGGGTAGGGGGGACGGCGAGAGCTGCGCGGGTGACATTCCGCGCCCGCGGGCGTAGAGTCAGTGCACCGAGATCGTTGGCCGAGCGCGCGACTCTCTCGAATTCCGCACCGGGACCAGGTGGGAGGCCGCCCATGCCGACACCGAGGTCCACTCTCCATATGCGAATTGCCCCGGTGTTCCTGCTGGCAGCCGGCCTGGCTGCCACCGCCCCTCGCGCAGTCGCAACCCCCTTTTTCGCGGCGCCGTTCCTCTCGTTCGACACGGGGTACTCTCCTAACTCGGTGGTGATTGGCGATCTGAACGCCGACGGCAAGCCCGACCTGGCGGTGGCGAACGTGAACTCCAACACGGTCTCCGTCCTGCTCGGGGGCGGGGACGGGACGTTCGAGCCGGAGATCGACTACGGAGTGGGGACGGGCCCTTATTCCGTGGCGATCGGCGACCTGAACGGGGACTCCAAGCCCGACCTGGCCGTGGTGAACTTCGGCTCCAGCACGGTGTCGGTGCTCCTCGGGAACGGCGATGGGAGCTTCGGGACGCAAATGTTCTTCGAGACCGGGAGCCGTCCCGCCTCGGTGGCGATCGGCGACCTGAACGGGGACGGGAAGTCCGACCTGGCGGTGGCGAGCAGCAGCTCCAGTACGGTTTCCGTGCTGCTCGGGAACGGCGACGGGACCTTCAGGACGCGCACCGACTCGCCTCACTCCGTGGCGATCGGCGACCTGAACGCCGATGGCAAGCCCGACCTGGCCGTGGCAAACACCCTACCGTTCCCGAACTCGGGGAACTCGGTTTCGGTGCTGATCGGGAGCGGCGATGGGACCTTCGGGGTGCACGCGGACTTCGGGACGGGGAGCCAGCCCTGGTCTGTGGCGATCGGGGACCTGAACGGGGACGGCAAACCCGATCTCGCGACGGCGAACAGCGCCTCCAACACGGTTTCGGTGCTGCTCGGGAATGGCAACGGGGGCTTTGGGACGCACACCGACTTCCGCACCGGGGGCGCTCCCTACTCCGCGACGATCGGGGACTTGAACGGGGACGGCAAGCCCGACCTGGCGGTGGCCAGCTCCAGCACCCAGTCCGTGTCGGTGCTGCTCGGGAACGGCAACGGGACCTTCAGGACGCGCACCGACTTTGGGACAGGGAGCTATCCCATCTCCGTGGCGATCGGTGACCTGAACGGCGACGGCAAGCCCGACCTGGCGGTGGCGAACGCCCTCTCCAGCACGGTGTCGGTGCTGCTCGGGAATGGTGATGGGACTCTCGGGGCGCACTCCAACTTCGTGACCGGGGGCGGTCCCTATTCCCTTGCAACCGGAGACCTCAACGCGGACGGCAAGCCCGACCTGGCGGTGGCGAACAGCGGCGCCAACACGGTTTCGGTGCTGCTCGGGAACGGTAACGGGACCTTCGGGGTGCACACCGACTCCGGGACCGGGGGCGGTCCCTACTCCGTGGCGATCGGAGATCTGAACGACGACGCCAAGCCCGACCTGGCGGTGGCGAACTCCTCCTCCAGCACGGTGTCCGTGCTGCTCGCGAACGGCGATGGGACCTTCGGGGCGCACACCGACTTCGGGACCGGGGTCAGCCCCTACTCCGTGGCGATCGGGGACCTGAACGCCGACGGCAAGCCCGACCTGGCGGTGGCGAACAGCGGCTCCAATACGGTCTCGGTGCTGCTCGGATCCGGCGATGGCACGTTCGGGTCTCCCACGGACCTGCCGACCCAGGGCCGTCCCACGTGGGTGGCGATCGGTGACCTGAACGCGGACGGCAAGCCCGATCTGGCAGTGACGAACTCCGCCTCCAGCACGGTCTCGGTGCTGCCGGGGAACGGCGATGGGACGTTCGGCGCGCACATCGACTTCGGGACCGGGAGCGGTCCCTACTCCGTGGCGATCGGTGACCTGAACGCGGACGGCAAGCCGGACCTGGCGGTGGCGAACTCCTCTTCGAGCACGGTGTCGGTCCTGCTCGGGAACGGAGACGGGAGCTTCGGGGCGAATACGGAATTCGGGACCGGGTACGCTCCTCTCTCCGTGGCGATCGGGGACCTGAACGGAGGAGGCAAGCTGGACCTGGTGGTGGCGAACAGCGGCGACAACACGGTTTCGGTGTTGCTCGGGAACGGCGACGGGACCTTCGAGGCGCACGCCGACTTCGGGACCGGGAGGTTGCCCTCCTCCGTGGTGATCGGCGGACTGAACGGCGACGCCAAGCCCGACCTCGTGATCGCGAACTACGGCTCCAATTCGGTCTCGGCGCTTGTCAACATCGGAGGGGGCACGACCGCGACGCTGCTGGCCCGCTTCGATGCCGTCGCGGGCCCAGAGGGGGTCGAGCTCAGCTGGAGCTTCGGGGACCGCTCGCACGTCACGTCGGTCACGGTCGAGCGCGCGCCCGATGCGGATGGGCCGTGGGTGTCGATCACTCCCGAGCGGCGTCAGGAGGGTGAGGTGACGGTGGCGCTCGACCGCACGGCAGATCCGGGGCAAGCCTATTTCTACCGGCTCATCGTGGGGCTCGTGGACGGGGCCGGCGTCACGTTCGGCCCGGTGCCCTCGACGGCGAGCGCGTCCATCGTCGAGAGCGCCATGACCCTGCTCGGGCCGAATCCAACCAGCGGGGGAGCGCGAATCCAGTACGCGGTGGCGCGCGCCGGCCGCGTGCGGCTCGTGGTGGTGGATGTGTCGGGCCGCGTGGTTGCGACGCTGGTCGGGCATTCAGTCGCCGGGGCGCTACGAGCTGGCGTGGGATGGGACACGCGAGGGCCAGCGCCTGGCGGCCGGGCTCTATTTCGTGCGGCTCGCGGCGATGGATCGGAGCGTCGTGAGGAAGCTCGCTACGATTCCGTGAGGCACAAGAATGATTCAAGGCATTCACGCCATCATGTACACGACCAAGGCCGACGAGCTGCGCGCCTTCTTTCGTGATGTCTTCGGATGGACCTCGGTCGATGCCGGGCAGGGCTGGCTCATCTTCCGGCTGCCGCCGGCAGAGATCGCCGCGCACCCGGCCGAAGGCGGGACTCGCTGCGAGCTCTATCTCATGTGCGGCCTCTACGCGTACGCGCAGCACGCCCGCCCATCGGGCAGCGTGAACTTCAGGCGCATCTCGAGCCCCGCCTCCGCAAGAAGCGCCGCCTGACGCGTCTCCTGCTGGTACACGGTGAACACCACGGCATCGAAGGCCCACTCGGTTCTCAACCATTCGCGCAAGGTGCCGAGCAGGTGCCTCTCGAGCTCGTTCGAGTGCTCGGAGGCGCGGACCCAGAACCCGACCCTCGCGCCGTGGTTCGCACCCGGGCACAATGCAGCCTCCTCGGGCCGCAGAGGCATGATGTAGATGCAGCCCAGACACTTCGTGGCCCGCGGGTCGAGGACCGTGAAGGTGAACGCCGTTCGCTCTCGATGTTTGCGCTCGTGCCGCTCGAGGTCACGTCGATTCTCGGCCAGGGTGAAGTCGTCGGCCGGCCAGTCGCTCTGACTCCAGCGCCGCAGCATCGCCGCACTGGAGATGACCGCTTCGTAGTCCATCTCGGCATCCGTGACGCGCAGCGGACGGAGCAGCAGGCGGTCGGTGGCTTTTCGTTCGGGGACCGGCGCGGTCTCGGGGTAGAAGCTCACGGCCGCGCGATCTCACGAGGCCGCACCCGCGAGGCGCTGCCGGCGGCGACCGGCCGCGAACAGGGCCGCCCCGGCGAGGTTGAAGACCAGGGCGACGCCGATGAGCTTGGCGGCGAAGGCCAGCCGGCTCTCGACCCGGACGATCGGGATGATGGTGAGCGCGATGTAGAGCAGGGATACGAGCGCGCCGGACGCGGATGCGACCCGCAGCCAGATCGGGGCGCGCAAGCCGATTCGTCGTGCTGCGAAGAGCGGGATGGCGAACAGCACGACGTACGTGGACGCGTAGAAGATGCCCGCGGCGTTGTCGAGAAGTTGGTTCGCCTCCTGCATGCCAACGCCGGCGATGCCCAGCAACCCCAGGGCGAGGGCGGCCGCGCCGACGAGAACGATCGAGTTGACCGGCGTCTTGTAGCGACCATGGAGGCGCGTGAACCACGGTGGCAAAAGGTCGTCCCACCCGGCGACCATCGGCAGCCGCGCGTTCGCCGTCAGGTAGATGCTCATCAGCGCGACGAGTCGCCCGATCAGGGCGAGGATCACGAGCGCGACCACATTCGAGGCGACCACGCCGAACTGCCCGAAGCCGCGGCTCAGGACCTGGGCGATGGGGCCGATCAGATCGACCTCGTCGGGGCGGACGAAGGCGAGGACCGAGGCGGTGCCGAGAACGAACATCAGCGCGATGATCGGCGCCGCGATGATCACTGAGCGGCCGATGTTGCGCGCGGGGGTCTTGCATTCTCCCGCCAGGATGGCGACGTACTCGAAGCCGGTCAGGGCACCGAGCGCCAGCTTGCTGAAGATGTTGAGGTTCTTGGAGAAGAGCTCAGGGTTGGAAAGCGAGACATCGGGAACGGAGAAGGCAAGGGGATGGAACTCCCGGATCTTGCCGCCGAGAAGGCTGACGAAAGGGAGTCCGATCAGAGTGAGAAACGTCAGGAGCAGCAGCACGCCACCGGCATTGTGCACCCACTTGCCGACGCTCAACCCCCGGATCGAGATTCCTGCCAGCACGCCGACCAGCACCATGCTGAACGCGGTGATGAATCCCTTGCTCTCGGCCATCCATCGCGCACCGGGCCCCAGGGCATAGGAGAGGTTCGTCACCACCGTCAGGCCGATCGCCGACATCACCAGGATGGCAAAGACCCACAGGTCCCAGGCCACCATGAAGCCGACGAAGTCGTTGAAGCCGAGCTTGGCCCATTGATAGAGCCCTCCCTCGAGCGGCATCAGGCGATTGAGGTGAATCACGACGGCCGCGAGGGGCAGATAGAAGGTGAGGATGGCGAGCAACCAGAAGAAGAGCTGATCCGCCCCGAGCTTGGCCGCCGTCCCGACCCAGATCGTGCCGACGACGAAGACGATCTGGGTCAGGACGAGATCGACGAGCCCGAGCTCCTTCTTGAAGACGGCGCTCCGCTCCTCGATCCGCCCTTCCTCGCGCTGGACCTCCGCGAGCCCGGCGCCGCGATCGCGCGTCGCGTGGTTCGTCATGCGGGCTGGACTCTGATGGATGAGAGACGGGCTCGCAAAAGCCCGAGGTTCGCGGCGCCCTGAGTCCGCCTTGCTTGGTGCCCCCAGGAGCGGGACAATTTTGAGTTGTCTCCCGCTCCTCGAGTGGGCGTCGCGAAACGAGGGAGAGCATGTGCCGCTTGCCGCAGTCGCTGGTGCTGAT
>VBOT01000155.1:0-6085 GCA_005893225.1 Candidatus Eiseniibacteriota bacterium | reverse complement strand
GCCGCGTCCGCGCTCCTCATCGTCCCCGATCAATACCCGACCATCCACTCCGCCGTCACGGCGGCATCCAGCGGTGATTCGATCCTGATTCGGGCCGGCACCTATGTCGATTCTCTCTCCTGGTCGGGGAAGGATCTCACGCTGCTCGGCGAGTCCGGCGCGGCGGAGATCACGACGAACCGCACGGCGCGTGTGATGGACTTGGGCGCGGGAGTGACGCTGGCGACCGTGCTCGAGGGGCTGGTGATCAGCAACGGGCAGGCAGACGAGGGAGGAGGACTCCGCCTCCGGGACGGAGCAGCGGCAGTGATCAGGCACTGCCGTTTCGTTGGCAACCGGGCTTACGGATACCTCGAGGCTTACGGTGGCGCGGTCATGATGGACTCCCAGTCTTCCGTGGTCATGGAGGACTGTCTTTTCGAGGGCAATTCCGTTGGCGCTTCTGGCTCTCCGCACGTCTCCGGCGTCGGGGAGGGCATCGGGGGAGCGATCGCGGCCGGGGCAGCCACCCATCTCATCGCAAGGCGCTGCAGCTTCGAACACAATGGCGCCGCGGGCTTTGAAGGCGGTGCCGGGGCCGCCATCGCGACGAACGGTGTCGCCAACATCGACTCCTGTACGTTCTCTGACAACGCCGGAGGTGCCGGGCCAGGGATAAACTCGAGCGGCGGCTGCCTCACCGTGACGCGATCCTCGTTCGAGCGAAATTTCGCGGGCTACGGGGCGTCCGCCATCGAATTCTCGTTTGCAAGCTGCGCCGGAACTGATGCGCCGACCCAAGGCGGGAGCTTCTCGATCGTGGAGAACGTGTGCTTCGACAACTTCACTGCCTTTGGAAATACGATCTATGCGGAAGGCCCGGGCGAGATCCGCTCCAATACGGTTGTCTTCAACCAGATGGACAATTTCGGGGCGGGTATCGTCTTCGGTGGGGCAGGCTCCACGGTAGCCAACAACATCGTCGCGTCTAATCAAGGCTCCGGAATTATCTGCCGCGGCACCGTGCCTCCGGGCTCCGTCGCGTGCAACGACGTGTGGATGAACGAGGTGAACGGCAGCGCCCGCAACTACGGAGGAGACTGCCCGGACCAGACCGGCCAGTTCGGCAACATCTCGCTCGACCCCCTCTTCTGCAACGCTATCGGCCGCATTTTCACGATCAACGTGCGGTCCCCGTGCGCCCCGGACAGCAGCACCTGCGGCCTGATCGGGGCGCTCGCGATCGGGTGCCCGGATAGCGTGACGGCGACTCTCGTCACGCTCTTCAGCGTCGAACGCGTCTCGGAGGGCGTGCGGATACGCTGGCGACTCGCCGACCGCTCGTCGGCTGACGTCTGGCTGGAGCGAGCCGAGACAAGCGAGGGACCCTGGTCAAGAATTCCCACCCAGAACCTCTCGGAGGGCGATGTCACGGTCGAGGTAGACAGCGAGGCGTCTGTCGGGCACGTGTACTGGTATCGCCTGATGGCCCGCGAGAGTGCCGGTGCCTACGTCCTTGCCGGACCCATCGAGGTTGCCGCCGGCCCGGGAGATCTCTTCGCCCTCGTTCGTGTGGTTCCGAGCCCGGGATCGGGGCCGGTCACGATCGAGTTCGTTGTCGCGCGCCGCGCGCCCATCCGGATCGACGTGTTCGATGTCCAGGGGCGAGCAGTTGCATCGCTCGCCCGCGGCATCTGGCTCGCAGGCCGACACGTCGTGCAGTGGTCTGGCCAGACGCCAGGCGGCTCGCTGTCCTCGGGGCTCTATTTCGTCAGCTACCAATTCCCGGGTGGGATGGAGCGCCGTCGCGTCGTATTGACCAGGTAGCGAGCCTTCTCACCGGACCACGATTTCCCTGTGGATCGGTCCCTCGGCGATCCTCTCGCACCAGCGGTAGAGCGGCACCGAGCCGACGGCGAGGAGGGTCACCGCCGCGACGAGGAGCGCGAGCTTCACCATGGGATCCGCCCCAGGGGCTCCCGACGAGATCTGCCGCGCGGGCGACATGAGTGCCGAGAGCCGAGCGAGTCCGCCGGTCCACGGCACGATTCCTGCCGCCAACGCTTCGGGGAGCCTGATCAGCTCCTCGATCCGCCACGCCACGAGCGCGGCGGTGGCGGCGGCCAGCACGGCGGCGGGATCGTAGGCGGCTCGCACCCACCATGGCAGAATGCTCGGCGCGGGCGCCGGATCGCGCTCCCGCGCTCGCAATGTGCCGGCCGTCGCCACGCGCGCCATCACATGATCGGTGAACAGCGGCGGTGCGCTGGCGGGTGTCCCGGCGAGCAGAACCTCGATCTCCCGCGCCGCCGCCAGCATCGAGGCGCACGCGACGCACGCGGCCGCATGAGCCCGCGCGGCAGCGGCCTTCCCCTCCGGCATCCCTTCGTCGAGCCACTGCTCGAAGTCGCGGCAGGTCATGGGTCAGTTTCCTCTAGCCGCAGGCTCCCTCCGGCCACGTCGGCGGCCTTTGCCTTGAGCCAAAAACCCCGCAGCGCCGCGCGCGCGCGATGAAGGTGGGTCTTCACCGTGCCCTCCGGAAGCCCGAGCGCCTCCGCCACCTGCTGCACCGCCCTCTCCTGATAGTAGTACATCGTCACCACCGCCCTCTGCACCGCCGACAGCTCGTCGAGTGATCGCTCGAGTCGGAGCATGTTCGTCGCGCGGGCCGCCGCCTCCAGGCTCGCCTTGCCCACCGCCACGCTCCGAGCTTCCTCGAGGCTGGTCTCACGGGCCCGGCGCCCCTTCAGCACCGCCGCCCGATCGAAGGCTCTGCGCGCGACGATCCGGTAGAGCCAGGTCGAGAACTTGGCCTCGCCCCGGAAGCCCGGCAGCGACAGCCAGGCGCGCACGAACGCGTCCTGAGCCACCTCCTCGGCGTCCGGCGGCGAGCGCAGGATCCGGAGCGCGAGCCCGTACGCGCGGTCGCGGATCGGTCGTCTTCGGCAGTGGTTCCTCCCGGCGCGGGGGCGCTCGACGAGATGCGCTCGCCCGGAGCTCCGGGCGATGCGGCTTGCGCTCCGGCCAGGCGGCTCTCCATCGTTCCTTTCGACCGCCTCGTGAGGGCCCCGGGTTTCAGGAAACTCGAGCGCGGCCCGCGGCTGCCGGCGAGCGCGCCGGGCCCGCACCTCGGGCGCGCAGCCGAAGGTGCGCCTTCCCGGGAAAAGACTGGCCGACGCTCTGTCACATCATCCTGAGGGCCGCGGCGAGTGTCCCGCAACTCGCTGAAACCCGGCCACGACTCTCACCGGTCGAAGTAAGCGAAACCGCACCCCACGGCCCGTCAGGGGCCGTCCCCAACCGAAAGGAGCTCGCCGTGTTCCTGAACATCCTCGATCCCGAGTCCATCATCGCGTTCATGATCTTCGCGGTCCCGGGTGCCGCCATCGTCGGGGGCATCACGGCGGGTGTGGTGCGGACGCTCGGCCGCCAGAGACTGGTCGAGCTCGCGCACCGCGAACGGATTGCCGCCATCGAGCGCGGCATCGATCCTGCGAAGCTGCCGCCGCTGCCTGACCTGGGCGACGGCGAGCTCTACGGGGGATCATGGGCCCAGCGGGCGAAGCATCGCGCCCAGGGACTCATGGTCGCCGGGCTTATCACCAGTTTCGCCGGCGTCGGGCTCACGACCATAGGGCTGCTCATGTACGGGACGCACTCACGCGAACCGGTCTGGGCCGTCGGGCTGATCCCGATGTTTGTCGGCGTGGCGCTGCTCCTGAGCGCGTGGCTGGTGTGGCCACGCAACGGGCAGAAGCACTCGGCGCCGGGGGGCTGACATTTCTCGGTAGACGCTCGCCCGGCGACCGCGTAGCATCTACGAATTCATTCGGCTTCGCACCTACGTCGCCGTCCAAGTTTTCCTTGTTCCAGCTCCGTCAGGAAAGCACCCGTCCAACCTTCTCGAATCCCGCCGCCTTCGCCGGCGAAGAACCTGTTCCCATGATCCGCAGATCGCCGATTGTCGTCGCCGCCGTACTTCTGTGGTTCGCAGCGCCGCCCGCCTTCGCTGTCCAATCGGTAGCCAGGCAGTGGAACGAAGCCTTGCTCACGGCCATCCGGAACGACCTCGCACGTCCGACGGTGACCGCCCGCAACCTGTTCCACTTCTCTGTCGCCGTCTACGACGCTTGGGCGGCATACGACCGCGAGGCCACGCCCTACCTGCTCGGTAAGACCGTCGGGGGCTTCACGTGTCCGTTCGCCGGAGCGCCGGCGCCGGCCGACACGCAGGCCGCGCGCAAGGAAGCGATCAGCTATGCGGCCTACCGTCTGCTGCGGGAGCGCTTCCAGACCTCTCCCGGCGCGTCACTGACGCTCCCGCGCCTCGATTCGCTCATGACCGTGCTCGGCTACGATCCGGCGTTCACGTCCACCGATTACGCCTCGGGATCACCTGCCGCGCTCGGCAACTACATCGGCCAGAGCATCATCGCGTTCGGCCTGCAGGATGGATCGAACGAGCAGAACAACTACGCCTATCAGTACTACCAGCCGGTGAACCCGGCCATGATCGTGCAATTTCCGGGAGATTCGACGCTGGTCGATCCGAATCGCTGGCAGCCGCTGACGCTAACGGTCTTCATCGACCAGAACGGCAACGTCATCCCGGGGAACACTCCCAAGTTCCTGACGCCCGAGTGGGGCAACGTGACGCCGTTCGCGCTGGGCAATGGCGATCTCACCATCCACTCTCGAGACGGATCCCAATACAAGGTCTACGACGATCCGGGACCACCGCCGATGCTCGACGTCTCCGATGGAACGGATGCGGCTTCGGCGCTCTACAAGTGGGCGTTCGAGCTGGTGCTGGTCTGGTCGTCCCATCTCAAGGGGTCGGATCCGGTCCTGTGGGACATCTCTCCGGCCTCGATCGGCAACAACGGTCCGCTTCCCGAGAACGCGAAGGACCTGCCTTCCTTCTACAACCTGCTGGAAGGTGGGGATCACGGCGCCGGGCGTTCGCTCAATCCGCGAACGGGCCTGCCTTACGCGCACCAATACGTCCCGCGCGGCGACTACACCCGAGTGCTGGCCGAGTTCTGGGCGGACGGTCCCAACTCCGAGACGCCTCCGGGCCACTGGTTCACGATCCTCAACTACGTGAGCGACCATCCGGCGGTGGTCAAGCGCTTCAAGGGCCAAGGTCCCGTGCTCAACGACCTCGAGTGGGATGTGAAGTCCTATTTCGCGCTGGGCGGAGCCGTCCATGACGCCGCCCTATCCGCGTGGAGTATCAAGGGATGGTACGACTACATCCGACCGATCTCGGCGCTTCGCTGGATGGCACAGCGGGGACAGTCGAGCGATCCGGGACTTCCTCATTATTCACCGCTCGGACTCCCGCTGATCCCGGGATACGTCGAGCTGGTGCAGCCGGGCGATCCCCTCGCGGGCTCGAGCAATCAGAACTTGTACAAGATCAAGGCGCGCGCGTGGTTCGGGCCGGACTCAATCTCGTCGGCCGCTTCGGATACTGCCGGTGTCGGCTGGATCCTGGGGGAGAAGTGGTGGCCGTATCAACGGCCGACCTTCGTGACGCCACCGTTCGCGGGCTACATCTCCGGCCACTCGACCTACTCGCGCGCCGCGGCCGAGGTGCTGACCGCGCTCACGGGCGACGAGTTCTTCCCCGGCGGGATGGGCGAGTTCCACGCGCCGCGCAATCAATTCCTGGTCTTCGAGGACGGACCGAGCATGGACGTCACGCTGCAATGGGCGACCTACCGCGATGCATCCGACCAATGCAGCCTGTCGCGGATCTGGGGAGGCATCCATCCGCCGCTCGACGACGTGCCGGGACGCATCATCGGACGCGCGCTGGGACAGAATGCTTTCGCGCTGGCGGAGCGGTACTTCAGGAAGGAACTGCTGGACGTGCCGCAACCCGTCGCGAGCTCGCCCGCCCTCCACATGTTCCCGAACCCGGTGCGTTCGGGAGTGGCTCTCAGCGTGAGCACGGGGTCCGAGATGTCGGGCGCGACCGTGGACCTCTTCAACGTCTTGGGCCAAAGGATCGCACTGGAGAAAATGTTGGTGCGCCAGCCACATGATCTGAGCCTCGATACTCGCGGCCTGAGGCCCGGCGTCTACATGCTGCAAGTGA
>VBOT01000167.1 GCA_005893225.1 Candidatus Eiseniibacteriota bacterium | reverse complement strand
GGCGTGCCACGCGCACGCGCCGCGCCGATCGGCCGCCGTGCCGAGCAAGCGCGCACAGCGGTCCCTTAACCCGAGGGCCGGCAGCCAGCGCTCGGCGATCAGCCGGTTCCGCTGCGCGACTGAGGGCCAGGCGCTTGAGCACGATGGAGCGCCAGGGTGTCTCGCCCGCGATCTCCAGCCGAAAGACGCGCGCCTTCAGTCGGCGGAGACTGTGCACACGGTCCGCGGGATCGTCGCCATCCAGCAGCTCCTGCAAGAAGTCGTACAGCTCCGCGGCTCCTGGCTCGCCGCTTTCTTCGAGCGCGTGCCGGAGGCCGCCGCGCAGATCGAGCATCTCGGTCATTTGGCGGACTTCCCCGGTCACTCGAGCGCCCGCTCGAGCACTCGCGCCACGATTCGTCGCGCGTCGAAGTGCTCCTCGGCGAGCGCCCGGGCCTGCCGGCAGTGCCGCTCGTAGTCGGCTTCGGCGGCAGCGAGTGCGCCAGACCGTCGGCGTCCGGCAGGAGTCGGCTGACGCCCGTGTGCTGCACGACGGCCGGCCGGCCGCTGGCCAGATAGCAAAGAGTCCGGTCGCTCACCCACGCGGTCTCGAGCGTGACGTACGCTGGTTTCGCGCAGCTGAACTCGCCGCGCGATCGCTGGACGTAGGCCCGGTACTTTTCGGGCGTGGAACTGACGTCCCACGGCCTCGCGCAGCCGCCAGCCGCTCGGCTCCATCAGCTGGCGGAATTCCTCGTAGTACTTCCCGAGGCAGACCGTCACCTCCAACTGGACACGCGTCCGCGGAGGCAGCTCGAGGGAATCGAAGAACGCGACCCGCTTCTCGTTCCAGAACGTCGTGTTGTTGGGCGAGAGCATCACGTACCGATCGCGTTGCCCTTTGCGTTGCCGAAAGGGGTCATAATGCTCCGCTGCAACGTCGCCTGGTCCATTCCAGGCACGTGCGGCCAAGCGTATCGAGGAGCGCAGATCACATCGTCAGGAAATCCAGATGCGCGGATGATGGTTGAAAGGTGGCTTGGTGAGTGTTTGGAAGAGATCAGGAGATTCTGATTCAAGAATTCTCTCATGCAGCAGAGAAGAAAAGAATTCGCTAGATCAGTCCCGTCCTTTTTCCCGCTGAATAAAGTCCTTCGGTCATTTTCTTGAACTTTCCCGAAGGGATGAATTCCCCGCGCGGATTGAACAGGCGAGACATCAAACCGGGGTCACCTAGCCAGCGAAGGTTGATGTAGACTCGGGCGGTCTCAAGTATCTGCTCCAAGTCATCCGGGGCCCCTCCAGGCCATCGCGACTTGCAATACTCTCTTTCACACTTCTGCACCATCTGACTCGGCCGCGATTGTGTCAGCGAAGCGAGGTCAATTTCTCCTGGAGCGACGGCCGCAGACTGCCAGTCCACGGGCGAACATATTCCATCTTGGTAAAGTACATTGGGAGAGTAGTATTCGCCATGGATCACGGTACGCGTCGCCCTCTCCAGCAGGTTTGGGAGCAGCATCTCAAACCGGTCGCAAAGGGTCGTGAGCCGTGGAAGCCTGATCTGTGAATTGCTCAATAGTCGACTGGCACGTCGCGCCCATCCCATGTAATACTCGCGATCGTATGTGCGCAGGAAATTCAACCCAGGGCTTGGGATGCGCTCCTCATTGAGCGCATGAAATTTTCCAATCCATCGCGCTGAGAGGATCATTGCTTCAGGGTTCCGTGACCAGTGCCCCCGGCTTCCTTCAAGGAATTCGATCATAAGCCATTGAGCCTGTGTCGTCTTGTCTCTGTAGACGCCGTAGAAGATGGGTGTCGAAATCCCCAAGGGTTGGAGGATTTGGCGATAGACTTTGGCCTCATGGGAAATGTTCCCCCTGTGGCCGTGGACGCTGTTGAAGTCCTTTGTCCCGTACTTGACAAAGAGGCGTAGCGTGCTGCCTTTCTCATCAAGAAA
The DNA here is from genome assembly GCA_005893225.1 of Candidatus Eiseniibacteriota bacterium. Taxonomy (GTDB): domain Bacteria; phylum Eisenbacteria; class RBG-16-71-46; order RBG-16-71-46; family RBG-16-71-46; genus WS-3. The sequence continues at coordinate 3,118 of VBOT01000167.1, read as the reverse complement.
GCACGTCACGATTTCCGTTGGAAACGTGCTCCCCTCCAGGTTGGGCTTCCGATCGAGTACCCTAACGTTTACGTGGGCAGGCCCTCGTCGATGAAATACTGCTGAGAGCCCAGCGGTGAGTCTCTTTAGATCGGGAAATTCTTGGGTCGGCATGCTTCCTCCATCAACGCCGAGCGGCGGAACCGCTGCACGACCGGCGCAGGCAATGAGTGCCAGACGTTCAGGAGCAGGTCGGCCTCGGCAGCGGCCTTGAGGTCGAGCGACCGCGTCGCCACCTTCCGAGGCCGCGCCGTCCCCATGGGCGTCGTGAGGGCGAGGGAGTCCGCGAGGCGGGCCAGGTGCTCCTGCAACGTGGCGACGTTCTGATTCGTCTCCTCCAAGGGCTCCGCGGATCGATCTGCTCGAGCCAGATTACCGGGCAGCCAAGCGCCCGCAGTCCGAGCCCACTGGAGATAGACCCAGAAATGCCCGCCGCCGTTGGGATAGGCGGTCAGCATCAGTCAGCGTCACGTTTAGAGGGCTCTTCTCGAAGCGCCGCGGCCAGCGCCATGACCAGGTGCTCAACGGCAGACTCCGAGCCGAGCTGTGCCAGCTGGAGCCGCTCGCAGAGGGCAAGCACGGTGTAAATACGCAAATCGTCCTCACCTGTCCTGTGCTCGGCCTCCGCGTTGTAATGCTTCAGGAGCTCGTCCCTGCAGACGCGATAGGCTTGGTCGTCATAGTGGTCGAGCGTGTAGCACAGGAGGTCTGCGGCGAATCCGCCGAGATCGAGCCCCGGATCCGACCGGCGGCATTTTTCGAACCGATAGAGGTAGAAGCGCCCGTCAACGCCGTAGTAGATGCAGTCCCACCGCAATGAACCGTGGATTGGAGCCATGGCGCGCCACATCCGCGACCCCGTTCGATCGTTCATGCATCGAATGCTGCACTGAAAACGATTCACCAGATCGGCGCTGGAAGACAGGGTTCGAAGCGTAGCGTCGGCCCGTGCGATCCTCGCCTGAACCGGTTCATCAGCGATGCCGGATTCGACATCCGGCAGCACGGCGGGACTGCGGTGCAGCGCGGCCATCGTCTGTCCGATTCTTTCCAATGCGTGCCGGACGGCGCTGAGGTTGCCGCGATACGCGAAGTACTCAGAGAGGTTCATCGATGGCACGAATTCGTAAAGGACGAGACACGGTTCGGCATCGAGGCGGGCTACTGGCCGCGGAACGCGGACCCGTGTCAAAACGCAGGAATCGTACAAATGGGATGCCGCCTCGAAGTCAGCTTGCGCTATCGCCTCCGACGCATGAAGCCGCGCGGTCAGGATTCGCGTTTCCACTGCTCCGTCGTGCTGGACAACTTGCAGCACATAGCGCGGCCCGAAGTCGTCACGTCCGTGCGACAGGTATACACGGCACGACGCGAGACGCGCCCGGCCGGTGCGGAATTCCGGTAACTCGGCCGACAGGCAGGTCTGCATCCATTGCGAATCGAGAAGATTTTGACGGTCTGAGCATGAAGGCGCGCCGTCGTATAAATCGTCCGTCTGCCGGTAGCACAGGAGAAGCGTGCGGCCGCCATGTTCGTAGCTGACCGTGGACATGGCGCGGTGGAGAAATCGAAAACCGGCACCCTGATGAACGAAATACTTCTGTCGCTCCCGGAAGCGCTGAAATGTTCGCGCCACGTCAAAGCCAGGGCCCTCGTCTGTGATGGCAATCACGACACCGTGGCGAGTCAGCACGATCTCGACCACGATGTCCTTTGCTGGATCTTTTCCGTTGCCGTGTTTGTGGGCGTTGCCGAGCGCCTTCCTCACCGGTATCAGCACATCCCGCAACAATCGCGCACGGGGCAATGCGGCGAACCGTTCCGACAGCGCGAGATCGAGCAGGGGGAACAGATCCTCCTTCGCGTGACCACACACGCGCACGTGAACGTCGCTGGTGGCGAAGCGCGGGTCGGTCATGTCGGTCAGGGAATCGGTCCCTGTATCCGTCGCGCCGATTTCGGCGAGGAGTTCTGCCCGTGTGCGGTCAGGCGCGATCATTCATCAGCCTCGCGGTGGGCAACATGGCGTCACTCCGATTCTTCATGATGAGCGGCACGATCGCCGCTCACTCGCTTCAGACACCGAGCACTGCGTTCGGGAACGTGGCACCGGAGTCGTTCAGGCTCCGCGGTTTCGAACCGAGCGTTTCGTTCAGGATTCGAGCCACGACCTGCTCGGCGTCGAAGTAGGTCTCCGCGATCTCCCGGCCGGCGCGGCAATGCCGCTCGTAATCGGCGTTGACCCTCTCCAGTCCATCGGCTGCCTCCTCCAGGGTCGTGAAGCGAAGCAGGCCTTCCCCGTCGGGCAGAAAGGCGCTCGGACCCGTATGCTGCACCACGGCGGGCCTGCCGCTGGCCAGGTAACACAGCGTCCGGTCGCTAATCCACGCGTTTTGAAAAGCGATACACGAGGGCTTGGCGCAACTGAACTCGCCGCGGGACCGCTGAATGTACGATCGGTACGACTCGGGGCTGCCCGCGACCTCTCGCGAATGACGTACTCGCCACCCGTGACCTTCGACGCGCGCCTTCTCTTTCGCATCCTTGTCGACCAGGTACAACGCGAGCTCGAGCGGCTGGGGCGTGTGGCGAGGGAGATCGAGAAACCGGCGAAACGCAATCCGCTTCGTGTTTTCGCGCAGGAACGTCTTTCCGTTCTCGGTCACCTTCAGAAAGTCGGCGGTCATCCAGCTCGAGACGGTGGTGAACGCCTCCGACGGCGGATCGGCAATGAACGGCCAGAGGTCGAGACACACCGGCGGCCGGATGTGGATCCAGGGCACGCCGCAATCGGAGAAGCGGGCGTCCGGCGTCCCCACGGTCTCACCGGTGGTGAGGTAATGATCGTGCGGCGGAACGGCGAGCTGTCCTGTGCTCATCCAGAACTGGAGCAGCCCCGGGTCGATGTCGACGAGCGCCGTGCGCCGGGCGGCGGCGAGCAAGCGAGGGTCGATCGCATAATGAAAGTTCAGCAACAGGTCTGCCCGCCGCAGTACCGCCTCCGCCTCCGACGATGTGCACCCAAAGAAGCGAAATGAACCGGCGTCTCCTTCGCGGTCGCGGTCGACCGCGTAGAGCA
>VBOT01000166.1 GCA_005893225.1 Candidatus Eiseniibacteriota bacterium | reverse complement strand
CACCAGAGCGTCGAGCTTCATCTTGATCTCGGCGAGCGTCCAGTAGCCGCCCATGCTGCCGGAGCCGAAGGGCGGGAGCGACTCGATCCGGAAGACGCCGTCTGGCCCGACGGCGCTGCGCACTCGCGTGGGACTCGGCCTGGGCTGCGAGGCGAGCTCGGACTGGGAGCGGAGCGCGGCGCTGCGGCCGGGGCTCGCGTCCACGACCTCGGCTGTGGCGCTGAGGCCGCTCAGCTTGATCTCGTCGCCCGGCCACTCGAGGAGCTTCGCCTCGCTCGTCCCCTTGACCTCGATGACGTCCAGCCCGGCCTCGAGCAGCTTGGCCACGGTGAGCCCAGCGCTCAGGCGGACCCGGACGAGTCGCGGCTGGACCAGGTCGGCGTGCGCGAGGGCAGCGGTGCCCAGCGTGAGGAGAACGCTGAGGGCGCGGGCGAGCCGGCGTGGGTTCATGGGGTGGTGGGCTCCGGGTGTCGGTGCAGAGAGGTGTGCGAGAAGTCTATCATGAGCGGAGGTCGCTCGCTGCCAGCGCTTTGCCCGACCTGGACTTCCGGGATTGCAGACTGCAACGTGCCCTCGTGAGGCGGTCCCGTCGCTGGAGCGTTGCCGCGCCGGTGCCGGTGGCGCCAGGCGCCAATTTCACGGCAAGGCTTTCCAGGCGCCGCCGACGCGACCTCGGACCCACGCATGCTAGCATGGGCCATGCGCTTGGCCTGGCTCTTCGACGTGGATGGCACCCTGCTCCTCACCGAGGGCGCCGCGCGCGAGTCCTTTGCTCAAGCGGTGCGCGCCTGCCTCGAGGTCGAGGACGACCTCCGCGACATCGCCTTCGCTGGCCGGACCGAGCCGCTGATCCTCGCCGACATCCTGAGCAAGCACCGGCGGCGCTTCCAGGATGGCGACGAGGCTCGCTTCTGGGATGCCGTCTTCGATGAAATGCGCAGGGCGCTCGGGCCCGGGCGCGGCCGGCTTCTTCCTGGCGTCCCGGAGCTCCTCGACGCCATCGAGCGAGAGCCCGACTGGGTCGCGGGACTGCTCACCGGCAACATGACCCAGATGGCGCGCATCAAGCTCCGGCGCTTCGGGCTCGCCGCGCGTTTCGGCTTCGGCGCCTTCGGCGAAGAGGCGGAGGACCGGAACGCGCTGGCCCGGGTGGCGGTGGAGCGGGTCAGGCGGCGTTTCGGAATCCCGCCCGAGCGCTGCATCGTGGTGGGCGACACCGAGCACGACATCGAGTGCGCGAGGGCTGCAGGGGCGCGTGTGGTCGCCGTCGCCACCGGCTCGCGGGGCCGTCACGAGCTCGAGCCCCTCGGCCCCGATCTCATGCTGGAGGATCTCTCCGACAACGAGCGACTGCTCGAGTGGGCGCGAGGCTTGGCGCGGGCCTGAGCGGTGGCGCCGCTACTCGGCCCTGGTACCATTCTCCTCGCGGCGCGCCGCCGCCTGCATGTGAGCCAGAGCCTCGTCCAGGTTGACCGCGACCGGGGCCCCCGGGAACTGGCCCAGCAGCGCATCCACCGGGCGGAAGAGCACCGGGTAGTCGCAGCTCTTGAGGAGCGAGAGGTCGTTCAGGCTGTCGCCCATCGCCGCCACGGGGAAGCCGGCGCTCTTGAAGCCCGAGACGATCCGCTCCTTCTGGCCGCGGATCCGCAGCTTGAAGCCGCTCAAGGTCCCCGCCCCGTCGAGCTCGAAGCGGTTGGCGAACAGGCTGTGCCCGCCGAGCTTCTGCACCAGCGGCTCCGAGAACTCGTGGAAAGTGTCGGAGATGATCACGACCTGCCCGAGGGCGCGCAGGCGGGACAGGAAATCCCGCGCCCCGAGGTAGGGCTCTACCTGGTGGGCCACTGCCTGGAGCTCCTTGAGGGTCAGGCGTCTCGAGCGCGTGGCGTCCACCCGGCGATGCATCAACTCCGAGAAGTCGCCGAGGTCCCGGGTGGTGAGGGACAGCTCGGGCAACTCGAAGTGAGCGCCGAGGATCGGCCAGATCTCCGGGGCCAGCACGCCTTCCAGGTCGAGGGCAAAGATCATGGGCGGGCGATGCTAGCACAAGGCGGCCGGGCTGGGCGCCGGAGCCGGACTCGTGAATTCTGGTCCCTGCACCTTCCGCCGGCCATGGCCGAATATTCTAAAGTTGCTAGCCCAAAGAGCCGAATGTATCATGGTGTTATGGCAACTCGGGTGAACAATGTTCAGTCAATCGACGCCAAGGATCGAGCGATCCTCGACCTGGTTCAGCGCGACGCCAAGCTGGCCCAGGCAGAGATCGCACGTCAGGTAGGTCTGTCGGCCGCTGCCGTCAACGAGCGTCTGAAGAAGCTCGAGCAGGCGGGAGTGATCCGGCGCTACGTGGCGATCGTCGACCCCCGCGCCGCGGGGACGTCGCTCACCGCGTTCGTGGAGGTGTTCATCGAGCACCCGCGCTACGAGCCCGGCTTCTTCGAGCAGATGCTCCGGCTCGACGAGGTGCAGGAATGCCATCACATCACCGGGGAGTTCTCGCTGCTGCTCAAGGTTCGCGTGCGGGACATGGAATCGCTGCAGCACCTGCTGCTCCGCCGGCTCAACGCCCTCGAGGGAGTGCGCCAGACCCGGACCGTGATGGTGCTCTCGACCCAGAAGGAAGAAACCCGCATCGCGCTCGGCACTCAAGGAGAAGACTCGTGAAGACCGGATCCCAGACCCGCATCACCCCCGCGCAGGTGCACGAAGTGCTGGCCCGCCACATCCTGGCCGATGGCTACGATCTCGTGCTCGACCTCGAAAAGAGCAGCGGGCGCCATCTCCACGACGCGAAGAGCGGGCGCTGGTACCTGGACATGTTCTCGTTCTTCGCCACGCTTCCGGTCGGCTTAAACCATCCCGGGATGCGGGAGCCCGGCTTCCTCGCCCGGCTCGAGCGCGCGGCGCTCGCGAACCCTACCAACTCCGACATCTACACCATCGAGCTGGCGGAATTCGTGGAGACGTTCGGCCGGCTCGCGATGCCCGACTACCTGCCGCACCTCTTCCTGGTGGCGGGCGGCGCGCTGGGGGTGGAGAACGCCCTCAAGGCGGCCTTCGACTGGAAGGTGCGGCGCAACTTCCGGAAGGGCAGCCGCGAGGAGAAGGGCCACCAGGTGCTCCACTTCCGCGAGGCGTTCCACGGGCGGTCCGGTTACACGCTGTCGGTGACGAACACGGCGGACCCGAAGAAGCACCAGTACTTCCCCAAGTTCGACTGGCCCAGGGTCAGCAATCCCAAGCTGCGCTTCCCGGTCGATGCCGCGGAGGTCGAGCGCGTGCGGCGCGCCGAGGCCGAGTCGATCGCCGAGATCAAGAGTGCCTTCCGCGAGCGCCGCGACGACATCGCCTGCATCCTGATCGAGCCGATCCAGGCGGAAGGCGGCGACAATCACTTTCGGCCCGAGTTCCTGCGCGCGCTGCGCGACCTGGCGCACGAGAACGACGCCCTGCTGGTCTTCGACGAGGTCCAGACCGGCATGGGAATCACGGGACGGATGTGGGCGCACCAGCACCACGACATTCGTCCCGATCTGCTCGCGTTCGGCAAGAAGACCCAGGTGTGCGGAATGATGGCGGGCGGACGCCTCGACGAGGAGCCCGAGAACGTGTTCCGTGTCTCGAGCCGCATCAACTCGACCTGGGGCGGCAACCTGGTCGACATGGTGCGCTGCCAGCGCTATCTCGAGATCATGGCCGAGGAGCGCCTGGTGGAGCGGGCCGCCGCGACCGGGCGCCACCTCCAGCGCGCGCTCGAGAACCTCCAGGCGGAGCGACCCGAGCACCTGAGCCACGCGCGCGCCCAGGGGCTCATGGGCGCGATCGATTTCCCGGATGGGCCGGCCCGCGACGCGGTGGCCGACAAGGCCTTCGAGCTCGGCATGATCATCCTGCCGTGCGGTACGCAGAGCCTCAGGTTCCGGCCGCCGCTCGACACCACCGAGGCCGAGATCGACGAGGCGATCGGGATCCTCGGTCGCGCGATCGACATGAGCGCGGTGAAGAGCGCCTAGCACTCGCAGGCGGCGGGCTCATGAAGGTGTCGGGCTAGAGCCGCGCGGCGGCGATCCCTCGCGCGAGGAGCTCCGGCGCCCGCGGCGCGGCGTCACGTCGAGGTGTATGAAACGTCACCTCGATGTTCGCTCGTTGCGATCTGCACGACGTCCTCTCCCGAATCTTGCAGATTCACATTCCTGGAAGGCTTCGAGAGCGCTCCTCGTCAGTTTGAGAGGAATTTGCTGGCGCCCGCGAACGCTCGGTCTCATGGTCCAGATGGTTGCACCGGTCAGCCGGTTGGACGCGCGACCTTGGCCGATTCTCGCGCCAAACCCGCGCGTCTCGCGCCGGTCGAGAAACCTGAGTGCCGTATCCCGGCACAAGGAGGGGACCATGATCACCGCACAGGACAACGCCACACTGGCACGCACGATCTACAACCTCTTCAACCAGCGGAAGCTCGACGAGGCGACGATCCACCTCACCCCGGAGATCAAGCTCATCACCATTCCGCTCAACCAGAACTACGCCGGCCACGAAGGATTCAAGAAGCTGGCGGAGAAGCTGGTCACCGCGATTCCCGACCTCCGCATCGAGGTGAAGAACGTGGTGGCCACGGAAGAGGCGGTCGCGATCGAGTACATCGGACGCGGCACCCACACCGGACCGTTCGCCGCGACCTCGGGCACGATCCAGCCCACCAGTAAGAAGCTGGAGCTCCAGGTGAGCGAGTTCATGAAACTCAAGAACGGCAAGATCGCCGAGTCGCGCATCTACTTCGACAGCGCGGCACTGCTCAAGCAGCTCGGCATCCCGAAGCTCGTGTAGGAATCCAGGAAATCGGCGACCCGCCGGGACGGGAATTCGCCGATCCACCGCCGTGGTCTCGGTCGAGGCCACGGCGGTTTGCTGTCTGGGCCGGCGGTCTTGCAGCGTAGCAGGGCTTCTACCGCGCCGAGCGCGCCTCCACGAACGCGCGCGAAGCCGTGCGAAACGGGCCGGGTTGGGTTACGGTCCGGATATGGACGACCGGCATCGTGTGGATAGAGACGTGGAGACCGAGCCGGCGCGGTCCACGCGGTTCCGCGAATCGGCCGCCGTGGTGCTGGTTCGCGGCCGCGGCGATTCGCTCGAGGTCTTCTGGGTCAAGCGCAGCGACGCGGTCGGCTACATGCCCGGATTCCACGCGTTCGTCGGCGGAACGGTCCTTCCCGAGGACGCCGAGCTCGAGGTCGACGGCGTCGCCGAGGGGCGGGACCGCCTGCTGCGGGCGTGTGCGATGCGCGAGGTCCTGGAGGAAACCGGTCTCCTGGTGGGGCTGACCGAGCCGCAGCCGGCCGCCACGCTTTCGTCGGCGCGCCGCCGCCTGCTCGGCGGCGAGAGCTTTCCCGCGCTCGCGCGCGAATACGGATGGCGCTTCCGGGCGGATGCGCTGGATTTTGCCGGGCGCTGGCAGACCCCGCCGTTCGCCTCGGCCCGATTCGACACATCGTTCTTCCTGGCGCGGGCTCCCACAGGCCAGGAGGCGAGCGTCCAGCCGGGCGAGCTGGCCTCGGGCGAGTGGATCGCGCCCGCTCGCGCGCTCGAACGATGGAAGAAGGGGGAGGCCACGTTCGCCGCGCCGATCCTCTGTACCCTCGAGGAGCTGACCCTCGGCGAGCAGGGGCTCGCCGCGCGTCTCGCATTGGCACCCGAGCGCGCCGGACAGCCAGTGCGGCGGATCGAGCTCAAGTGGGGCGTCCTGCTCCACCCCATGAAGACGCGGCCGCTCCCCCCGGCCACCCACACCAACGCGTACCTCGTGGGGGAGTCGGAGATGGCGCTCATCGATCCTGGAAGCGGCGAGCCCGCCGAGCTCGAGGCGCTGTTCGAGCTCATCGATGCGCTGGCCGCGGACGGCCGGAGGCTCGGGCTCGTGCTGCTGACGCACCACCATCCGGACCACGCCGGCGGCGTCGAAGGCGTGCGCGAGCGCTACGGCGTTCCGGTGCTCGCCCACCCGGAGACCGCTCGCCACGTGCGCGCCGACCGGCTGATCGGCGACGGCGACACGATCGCGCTCGCGCGCGACGCCGGCGACTGGACGCTGCACGCGTTCCACACGCCCGGCCATACGCGCGGACATCTGTGCTTCCTGCACGAGCGCACGCGCTCGCTCTTCACCGGCGACCACATCACCGGCGGCGCCGGCACCGTGATCATCGATCCGCCCGAGGGCGACATGACGGCCTACATGGCCTCGCTCGAGCGCCTGACGCGGGAGCCGGTGGAGACGCTGTTCCCGGGACACGGCTCGCCGCAGGGGGCGGCGCACAAGCGGATCCGCGACCTCATCGCCCATCGCCGCGAGCGCGAGACGAAGGTGATGGCCGCGCTCGAGCCCGAACCCCTGCCGCTCGCGACGCTGGTCGAGCGCGCCTACGCCGACACGCCGCGCGAGCTCTGGCCCTACGCCGAGCGCTCGCTGCTGGCGCATCTGATCGATCTCGAGGGGCGCGGGCTCGCGGTGCGCGACGGGGAGAGGTGGCGGGCCGGGTGATGACGACCGGTCGCGACGCATGAGCGAGAAGCGGCTGATCTGGTTCGGAGTCATCGTCGGCTCCACGCTCGGAGGGCTGGTGCCGAGCCTGTGGCACGCATCGATGTGGTCGCTCTGGGGGCTTGTGTTCTCGACGGTCGGAGGCCTTCTCGGCATCTGGGCTGGCTGGAAGGTCGGCCGGGGCCTCTGAGGTGAGGTGTTCGCGGGAACCTCGCGAGTGACGCATGGGCGTCGAGTCGCCGTGGTCGGCGCCGGCGCCGCCGGGCTCACCGCCGCGCTGCGCGCCGCCGAGGGGGGCGCTTGGGTCACGCTGCTCAACGCGCATCCCAGGATCGGCCTCAAGATCCTGATGTCGGGTGGCACGCGCTGCAACGTCACCCACCGCGAGGTGAGCGAGCGCGACTTCAACGGCGGCTCTCGACCCTTCGTGCGGCGCGTGCTCGCGGCATTTCCACCCGATGAGACACGGGACTGGCTCGAGAGCCTGGGCGTCGAGCTCAAGCTCGAGCCGACCGGGAAGTACTTTCCCGTCACCGACGACGCGCACACGGTGCTCGATGCGCTGGTGCGAGCGGTGGAGCAGGCCGGCGTTCGGGTCGAGGCCGGGGCGCGGGTGGTGAGGCTGGAGCGAGCGCCCGCGGCGATCCCGGCCGGCGGGGCGGACGCGGAAGACCGGCGCCGTGCGGGGGAGATGCGCACCGGCGTCGACGCCCCGAGCCCGCGGTTCCGCCTCGGCATCCAGACGGTGCGCGACAGCGCGGAGTTGGCTCGGGGCGTGGGCGCTCGCGGGATCGCGGAGTGGCCCTTGCCGGCGGTCGAGCCGCACCGATGGCTCGAGGCCGATGCCTTGATCGTCGCGACTGGCGGTCTCTCGTTCCCGCGCACGGGAAGCGACGGCACCGGCTACGCGCTGGTCGCGGCACTCGGGCACACCCTCGAGCCTCCGATCCCGGCGTTGACGCCGCTCACGGCGGACGACGCTCTGTGTCGCGCCGCCCAGGGTGTGACACTGGATGCGGAGCTGACGCTCCGGACCTCGGGTGAGCGCCCGGTCACGGTTCGCGGGTCCCTGCTGTTCACACACTTCGGCTATTCGGGGCCCGCGGCCCTCGATCTGTCGCGTCACTGGCTGCGGGCCGAGGGCTCGCGGGAGAGAAGGGTCACCGCCAACTTCCTGCCGGGCGAGCGGGTCGAGACCCTGTTCGACGCGTGGCGCGAGGCGGCGGCGCGCGAGCCGCGCGCCGGCCTACGCCGCATGCTCGGTCGCAGCCTGCCCGACCGGATCGCGGTCGAGTTGTGTGGTGAGGCGGGCATCGAGGCCACGCGGCCCTTGAGCCAGGTGACGCGCGAAGAGCGGGGACGGCTCGCTCGGAGCCTCTGCGAGCGACCGCTGCCCGTCACCGGGACGCTCGGCTACGAGAAGGCCGAGGTGACGGCCGGCGGGGTGCGGCTCTCGGAGGTGGATCCGAGCACGCTCGAATCGCGCGTCGTGCCGGGGCTCTACCTTTGCGGCGAGATCCTCGACGTGGAGGGAAGGCTCGGGGGGTTCAACTTCCAGTGGAGCTGGTCGAGCGGGACTGTGGGAGGGCGATCCGCAGCAGCGTCCTGATCGCTGGCAGTATCCCAGCCGAATCATCGAAGTTGACTGGCCGATTCGCTCGGGCTTATGGGTCGAGCATGAGCCAAGCGCGGGCGGCACCCCGTCCAAACCCTTCAAGGTGGCTGTTCCTGATCCACCAGGTCCCGGCCAAGCCGGATTACCTGCGCGTGAAGGTCAGGCGACGCTTGGCTCAGCTCGGCGCGGTCGCGCTCAAGAACTCCGTGTACGTCTTGCCCGCCAGCCCTGAGGGACGATCCCGGCTCGGAGAGCTAGCGCGCGAGATCCTTCGGTTGGGCGGGGAAGCGCTTGTCTGCCAAGCCGAGCTGCTCGAGGGGCTCGCCGACGGGTCGCTTGAAGACCTCCTTCGCAGGGCCAGCGACGCCGAGTACACGGCGATCACCGCGGAAGCGAAGAGGCTGGCCTCCACGCTTCGACGAGTTCGAGCCAGCGACGAGGCCGGCCGGCGACGATTCGGGCAGGCAGTCGAACGGCTTCGCACGCGGTTCGACCAGGCTGTCGCGCGTGATGCCTTTGAAGCCCGGGGACGTGACGAGGCTGCAGGGCACATTTCGCTGGCTGCAGGGCACATTTCGCTGGCAGAAGACCTGGCACAAGGGGTCGAGGAGAACGACAAACGAAGGCCCCAGCCAGCGGCGTCGCCGTCGGGCGCCACGTGGGTGACTCGCAAGGGCGTGATGGTGGACCGCATTGCAAGCGCATGGCTGATCCGCCGATTCATCGACAGCTTGGCCGACTTCAAGTTCGTCACCGGTCGTGGCTATCGGCCCAAGAATGGCGAGATCCGTTTCGACATGGCCGAAGCGGAATACACCCACCACAACGGCCACTGCACGTTCGAGGTGCTCATCGAGCGGTTCAAGCTGCGCGATTCGGCACTGCGCCCCATCGCCGAAATCGTGCACGACCTTGATCTCGAGGATTCGCGCTACGGCCGCGAGGAGACCGCGGGGGTTGGTCGCATGATCGTGGGGCTTGCGATTGCAAGCACCGGCGATGAGGAACGGATCGCCCAGGGCGGCCCGGTTTTCGACAGCCTGTACCAGTCGTTTCGGCGGCGTGCCTGATGCGGTCCAAGGAGGAGAGCATGAACAGAGTTCGGTGGGCAGTGGCGTTGTTCGTGGTGGCGAGTTTCGCCCGGACGGCGCCGATGCGCGCGGCCGAGAGCCAGCACGCCGGGAGCGCGGTGTGGGATTCGGTCGCGCGTGTTCTCCAAACGCCCAACGTGTTCGCGGGAGGTTACCACCGCTTCAACCTGCCGCGGCGTGACATCACGCTTCATCTGAAAGACGCGACGGTGGCACCGGAACTCGCCCTTGGCGCTTGGGCAGGCTTCAGCGACGACCCCGAGCACGCCATGCTCATGGGTGATCTCGTGCTGACGAGCACGGAGCTGAGCCCAGTTCTCTCGGAGCTGACGCGCCGCGGCATCGCAGTCACCGCGATCCACAATCACTTGGTGGGCGAGGATCCCAGGCTCGTCTACGTCCATGTCCACGCGATGGGCGCGCCGCTTGAGCTCGCAAGGCGGCTCGATGCGGTGCTGGCGTTGACCGCAACCCCTCGACCCGTTTCATCACCGGCCCCTGTTGCGCTCGCGATCGACACGACAGCCGTGTTCAGCAGCCTCGGACGCTCGGGCAAGGCGCGCGGAAGTGTCGCGCAGGTGTCGTACGTGCTCGTACCCGACAAGGTGACCTTGGCCGGCATGACCGTGACGCCCGCGTTGGGCTACGGGAGCCCGGTCAACATCCAGATGCTCGCGGCGGATCGGGCCGTGGCGACCGGCGACTTCGCGATCACCGGGGCCAAGGTAGCGCCGCTTCTTCAGGCGCTCGCGGGTCACGGTATCACCGCGACGGCCTTGCACACCCACATGATCGGCGAGTCGCCGACCATCTACTTCATCCACTTCTGGGCGGACGGCGCCCTTTCGGACGTGGTCCGCGGCCTCAAGGCCGCCGTGGACGCGACCAAGTGATCCGCCTCCTCCGCGTCTCGGCTCTTGCCTGTGCATGGTTTCTCGCTAGCGCAGGGAATGCTCTTGCCGCAGGCGCTGATTCCGCCCCCATTCTCGAGCGCGTGGCGGACATCCCGGTGAACGGCCCGGCCGTCCGCTTCGACTACCAGACCATCGATACGACCGCCAATCGCCTGTACTTCTCGCACATGAACGCGGGCGAGCTCCTCGTCTTCGACCTCAAGGACCGGAAGATCGCGGGC
>VBOT01000031.1:20136-20557 GCA_005893225.1 Candidatus Eiseniibacteriota bacterium | reverse complement strand
CGAGCGGCACCCGCGGAGCGGGCGCGTCCCGCGCGACGCCGCAGACAGCGTTCAGATGGTCCTTGCAGCAGCGGGCTCATGAAATAATCCGGGCCAGGGCGGGCGGCGCGCCGCCCTCAGCGACGCTCGGTCGCGAGGTGGATGCCGAACGCGACCAGGGCGGCGCCGGTGAGGGCCTGGAACGTCCGCCCGAGCCCGGTCCGGCGCAGGATGTCGCCCGCCCGGGCGATCGCGACGGCATAGAGGGTCAGCCAGGCGAGCGTGAGAAGGCAGAACACGCAGCCGAGAAGGACCAGGGACCCGAACGGAGCGCCCCCGCGGGCGACGAACTGAGGAAGCAGACTCGGGAAGAACACCGCCATCTTCGGGTTCCCGAGGTTGCTAAGGAGACCCTGGCGAAACGCGGCGCCTGGAGCGAGCC
>VBOT01000031.1:19535-20035 GCA_005893225.1 Candidatus Eiseniibacteriota bacterium | reverse complement strand
GCCCGCGCCCAGCCAGCGAACCACACCGAATGCCGGTCGCGATGCGGTGAGAAGCGCGGCCAGCCCGAGGCTGGTCCCGAGCGTCCAGATCGCCTGACCGCTCGCGACGCCGATCGCGGTCAGGGTTCCGGCCCTTCGGCCTCCGAGGAGCGTGTTCCGGATCGCCAGTGCGGTGTCCGGTCCCGGCGCGACGATCACGAGCGCGGAGAGGGCGAAGAACGCGGGGAAGCGCTCGAACATGGCCGGAGCTTAGCCCATGGTGCCCAAGGACAAAGTGGGCGGCAGGGGGCACAACGAGCCTTGACCCTAGGGCCCACGGCTCGTAGCATCCTTTCCACAGGCGATCGGGCCACCCAATCATGGGTGAAACCGGTCGCCGAATTTTTTTCGCGAGAGGCTGGACCGCGTGCTTCTCGCGCTCGTGATGGCGATCGTTCTCACGGCGGCGCCCGATCGGGGATCGGCGCTCGACCTACCGCTGCGCCTCGCCGGCGGGTCCT
>VBOT01000031.1:0-19464 GCA_005893225.1 Candidatus Eiseniibacteriota bacterium | reverse complement strand
GGACGATGCGGGCAATCGCTCTCGACTCTCGAACGTGGTGACGGCGGGTCCCGGCCCCTTGTCGGGGCTGGAGCGCGCCGCCCTTGCGCCTTGAGGCCGGCCGGCCAGAGCGCCGGTGGAGATCTTCTGGGCCCGTGCCTGAAGGGCTCCATGCCGGGACGCGGCGGATCCAGATCTACGATCTCGGCGGGCGCCTCCTGAGAACGCTGGATGCGGGAACGAGGGACTTCGGGGTCGTGGTCTGGGACGGCCTCACCGGCGCCGGAGCAGGGTCCCGCCGGGGCTCTATTTCGGACGCCTCTCGAGCGGCCACCTCAGCGCCCGGACCCGCCTCGTGGTTCTGCGATAGGGATTCGCGTGTGCCGACGGGGCCCCGCCAGACCGGGACCGGGCCGGTTGGCGGCCGGCCCAGGAGGGAGTTTCGAGCAATTGTTGGGTGGGGGTCGGGGTGAGGAAGGAACGCGAGGATCTGTGTGGGATCCCGGTCTTGGGAGCTACCCTTCGCAGGGCAACTAGCGTTCCAGCGGGCCTGTCGCTCCAAGACGCAGCGTGCGAACGCAACGCGCATCGGGCCATGTCGACCGTGCGTCAACGACGACCACCCGACGTCGACGGTGTGGACGTCCCATTTCTTGACACTCCATCGCGGCCATTCCTATACTGCCGCGCTCATTCGTCCGGGCCCCGTCCGCATCTTCCCTCCGGAAGAGGAGCTTCCCATCTCATGATTCCAGGCGTTCGCTGGGTGGGCGTCGTCACTGCGATGCTCGCGGTCGCCTCAGTGTGCCCGGCCGCGGAGTCCTCGACCGACGCGGCCAAACCGGCCGACTCCGGCTATCGCCCGGGCAGCGGCGGGATCGGAGGGCAGCTCGGCGGGTCGGACTTCGTGGCCGGGGGCGACTTTTCCGCCGGGGCTCAGCCGAGACTCTCCTTCGCGGCGCACTGGCGGTACGCGTTCACTTCGTGGCTCAGGGGTCAGGTCGGCCCGGGCCTCGGGTGGGCGGGATACAACGAGAGCGAGCCGGTGCCGATGACCGACCCCCGCTTCCCGCAGGACACGAGGAAGGGGAACTACATCAGCCTGCTCGTCCCGGTGTCGGTCCAGCTCCAGTGCACGATGAAAAGGCAGCAGTGGCTGTATTATGTCGGGGCTGGACCGGGCGTCTACCGCGTCTGGGTGGAGAACCGCCGCGAGGTCGTCAAGGACCCGGTGACCCTCAGGCGTCACCGGGGACTCTACGCGGGGGCCAGCGGACAGCTCGGCGTGGAGAGATTCCTGAAGGTGTTGCCCTCGACCTCGATCGAGGTCTCTGCCGGCGGCGACCTTGCG
The DNA here is from genome assembly GCA_005893225.1 of Candidatus Eiseniibacteriota bacterium. Classification (GTDB taxonomy): domain Bacteria; phylum Eisenbacteria; class RBG-16-71-46; order RBG-16-71-46; family RBG-16-71-46; genus WS-3. The sequence goes on along the minus strand of VBOT01000031.1, from coordinate 18,134 downwards.
CTCACGCGGCGGGACGAGCAGTTCCCTTCGGGGTTCGACAGCAAGCTCCTGGCCCTCTACGTGCGCGTCGGGGGCAATTACTACTTCAGGCCCGGAGAAGTGAAGAAGAAGCAGGAGTCGGCCCCATTGCCCAGGCCCTGATCCGCGGGGGCCAGCCGGCTTACGGACGGCCCGATCCGGGGAGGAAACGAGCGACGTGAACCAGCGAGTCACGTGGGCCGAGAAGGCTTCGACGGAGCGTCCGGCGGCCGGGGAGCGCGGCGCGCCCCAGCGCGTCGCCTGGGCGGACAAGGTCGGCAAAGACGCCCTGACGTTCGACGACGTCCTGCTGGTCCCCCGGCTCTCCGATCTCCATCCTCGCGACGTCGACGTGCGCTCCCGGTTCTCCCGGAACATCGTCCTCAACATCCCGATCGTGAGCGCCGCCATGGACACGGTGACGGAGTCCGAGCTGGCGATCGCGCTCGCGCGCGAGGGCGGCATCGGCGTGATCCACAAGAACCTCGCGATCGCCGATCAGTGCGCCCAGGTGGACCGGGTCAAGCGCTCGGAGAGCGGGATGATCGTCGATCCGGTCACCCTGACGCCCGGCGCCACCCTCGGCGAGGCGCACGCCATCATGGCGCGCTTCCATATCTCCGGGGTCCCGATCACCGAGGGCGAGAAGCTGGTCGGGATCCTCACCAACCGGGACCTGCGCTTCGAGGACCGCATGAGTCGCCGGGTCTCGGAGGTCATGACCCACGAGGCGCTGATCACCGCGCCGGTCGGCACCACGCTCGAGGAAGCCCGCGAGATCCTGGCCCGGCACCGCATCGAGAAGCTGCCGGTGGTGGATGCGGAGGGAAGGCTCAAGGGGCTGATCACGGTCAAGGACATCGAGAAGCGGATCCGGCACCCGCAAGCCTGCAAGGACTCGCTCGGCCGGCTGCGGGTGGCGGCCGCGGTGGGAGCGGCCGGGGACTGCCTGGAGCGCGCCGAGGAGCTGGCCAAGGCGGGCGTCGACGCCCTGGTCGTGGACAGCGCCCACGCCCATTCGACCGCCGTGCTGCGCGCGGCGGAGCGGGTGAGGGAGCGCTGCCCGAAGGTGGACCTGGTGGTCGGCAACGTCGGCACCGGCGAGGGGGCGCGCGCCGTGGCGGCCGCGGGCGCCGACGCGGTGAAGGTCGGGATGGGGCCCGGAGCCATCTGCACCACGCGGGTCGTCACCGGGGCGGGAGCGGCGCAGATCAGCGCGGTGCTCGAGGCCGCTGAGGCGCTGGAGGGCGCTGACATCCCGATCATCGCCGACGGGGGGATCAAGTACTCGGGCGACATCGTGAAGGCCATCGCCGCCGGCGCCTACTCGGTGATGATCGGGAGCCTGTTCGCCGGCACGGAGGAGAGCCCGGGGGAGATCGTGCTGCTCGAGGGCCGCTCCTACAAGGTCTACCGGGGCATGGGCTCGCTCTCGGCCATGGCGACGGCCCGCGGCAGCCGCGAGCGTTATTTCCAAGACGAAGCCGAGGAGCTCTCCAAGCTCGTCCCGGAGGGGATCGAGGGGCGGGTCCCGTTCAAGGGACCGCTCGCCTCCTCGGTGTTCCAGATGGTCGGGGGCCTGCGCGCCGGGATGGGCTACTGCGGCGCCCGCAACATCGAGGAGCTGAGGACGCACACGCTCTTCGTGCGGGTCAGCTCGGCGGGCCTCCGCGAGAGCCACCCCCACGACGTGACCATCACGCAGGAAGCGCCCAACTACAAGATACGCTAGGGCTTCATTCGGCCGGCGTGAACCGCGGGGCCGCGGTCCAATTCCGTCAAAACGGCCGACACTGGCGGGAGCCGGGGGCTCGAGGCCTCGAGGCCGAAACCGCCGGGAATCCGCTTTAGCGCTTCGGCAGCTCGAACTTGAAGGACGGGTTGATCTGCCGGATCTCGCTCACCACGCGCTGGAGGCTCTCCTCCGCTTCCTTGGTGGGCTCCGATCTCCACGCGCTGTAGAGCTCGAGGAGCTCGTCCTGCTTGACCCTCAGCAACTCCTGCTGCTGGTGCTCGTTGACCGAGCGCTCGAGGTGATAGACCTCCCCGTCGGAGAGGCGCTTCACCAGGTCCAGGTACTCGCCGCGCATGTGCGACAGGATTCTGATGTACTTCTCGAAGCCCATCGAAAGCTTCTCGAGGACATCCGACACACCGACGTTCTTCCGGTGCATCTGCTGGCTATATGAATATGCGAAATGATAGTAGGTTTTGCCTCGCCCAACATATGCTTCTTCGCTGGGCTGGGACCGCCGGTTGGCGGCCGGCACCATCGGGTTGTCGAAGATCCCGATCGAGACCAGGAGGAAGTCGGCGTTGGTCTTGTAAATCAGATACTTGAGCCGGGAGTCGGTGGAGTTCGACAGGCGCCGGAACACATCCGTATCGTACTTCGACAGGAACTTCTTGGACTGCTCGACATACTCGGGGTTGATGAACGAGTGCAGCAGGTGGGCCAGGTAGACGTTGACGTCCTCGTCGTAATAGTCCTGGTTCGAAACCAGCCCGGTCTCCATGCGGCTGTAAAGCAAGCAGTTGATCATGAAGTAATACGTCGGCTGGAGCTCCCGACTGTTTTCTTTCAGATCCACGTAATGCCGCGGATTCACTTTGCACCCCTTCCGCTGGTGTCCTGCTCGCCTGGGTCGAGTGGTCACCTACTGACCTTGCGCGGGGTCTGGTGCATTGGATGTGCCACGAGGCCGCGAGGTAGCGGGAAGCTCCTCGAGCCGGGCGGGGTGCGAAGTTGCGCGAATCTCCCCGGGGCGTCGCAAACGCTATCGCGGCCGTCGCTTCGTGCCACTTTGCCCACCTGCTGGGTGATATGACCCGCTTTTCACATCCACCGGTCTGTGTTAAACGAGAGAGGCGGAAGCGCTCTCCCGTGTCGTGGCTCCGACCCAAAGATGCAATGTCCTTGTGTCCGACTTAACGGTTTTGATAGCTAGGTGTGCCGCAGCCCGCTGCCGGGACGCCGGATAGCGGGCGCCCGTGCAGAGCGACAGCCGACGAGCATTGTGCATCGACCGGGACGGCGTGCCCGAGCCGGCTGGACCGCGCGGCTCCGGGGCGCCGCCCGCCCTCCGGGGCATATGTCTTGCGACTTCGAGAACCGTGAGAACCGCACCTCAGCTCCTCCAACTGCCGCATGACAAGCTCCCCGGAACCGAAGCCGGCCGAGCGCGCCCCTGAAGCGAGGCGGGGGATAGGCCTCCGGCTCCGACTGTGGGTCGGCTGCCTGGGGGCGTCTCTTGTTGCGGGGTTGGGGCTGTGGTGGGTGATCGGAGCCGGCGCCGAGGGACTCCCCGAGCCCCTCATCCTTAGGCTGTCCTCGATCGCCTTCGCGAGCTTGCTCGCCGGCATCGGCTTCGCCTTGTGGCTGGATCGCGGGATCGTCGGTTACCTGCGCAGGCTCACCCGCACGGTGGCTCAGGGCCAGAGCATCGGACCCCGGGGCATCCGCGGGTCCCAGGGCTGGGGCGAGCTGGCCGACGTCACCTATCACCTTCGTATCCTCCTGTCCCGGAACCGCCAGCTCATGACCACGGCCGAGGAACTGCAGACCATACGGCGTCAGATCGTGATCGCGCGCGAGGCGATCGACCGCTGGACCCTGGCCGAGCGCTGGGAAGGGCTGCAGCCGGAAGAGGGCTGGCTCGGCCCCCTGATCGAGGCGCTCAATCGCGGCTTCGCCCGCCAGGGCGAGGTCAGCGATCAGAACCAGGAAGCCTCGCGCCAGGTGCGGTCGGACCTCGGGGATGCGCTGGAAGGCGCGCGGGAGGCGGCCGAGCAGGCCGAGCGTAGCTTCGTCGAGTCGACCGCGCTGCTCACCACGGTGCGCGAGCTCCAGCGGCTGAGCCTCGAGCTCATGCAGGCGACGGGCGCAGGCGATCCGGCGGCGGAATCCCAGATCCCCGAAGGGTGGCGCACGGCAGCCGCCGAAGCGATCCAGGAGCTGGTGGAGGCCGCCAACCGCAGCGTGGAGCACCTCGCCTCGGGCCTCATGAACGTGCACGGCATCGCCGAGCAGGTCCAGGTGCTGTCCAACCGCGCCACCCTCATCGCCCTCAACGCCCTCACCACGGTGGGTCGCGCCGAAGGCGGCGGCGCCCCGATCGATCAGCTGGCGGGCGAGCTCAAGCAGCTCGCCCGCGACGTTCGTGGCGCCACCGACCGGGTGGGAGACCTGTCGCGCCAGATCGACCGCGACGTCGCGGCGGCGAGCCAGCGCATGATGGGCCTCAAGGAGCGGGTGGCCGCGAGGCTGGACCAGGCAGCCGCCCTCTCGGCTCCGGCTCCCGCCCGGCGCTCGGAGGAGATGGACCGGATCCTCGGTCGCGTCCGCGAGATGGTCCAGGACGCGAACCGGAAGGGCGAGCGCTTGTCCGCGGCCGGCGAGCGAGCCTCGCGCGCCGCCGAGGCGGTCGCCCGGAGGCTCGAGGAAGAGCTCCGCGACGTGGAAGGTCTGGTGATGCGCCTGACGCCGCCGGGCATGGCCCCGGAGCCGACCGCCCAGATGCGGGGCCAGGATCCCGGGCGCCGCGGGCGCGAATTCCGGCTGCACGGCGGCGAGGAGTCTCGCGGTCTCGGGCCGCGCGAGCGCGGGCGAGAGGAGCGGCAGTGAGCGTCTCCGGGCACCACCCGCAAGAGCGTCCGGTGGCTCGGGCACTCAGCGAGTCGCTGGATCAGGCGCTGGGCTCGGTGGCGAGCCGCGCGGCCGTGAGCGCCGCGCGGGAAGCTGCCCAGCTGCTGGATCTTCGCGGGCTGGACCGCGCCCTGAGCGTGTGTCTCCCGCACGCCGGACGGCCGTGGCCCAACGAGCTCCGGCCCCTGATCGGCGTCCTCAAGCGCCTCACGCAGGCATGCGCGGACAGCGGGAGCCTGGCGCCGTTCCAGGGCTCGGAAGCCGAGATCACGTCCCTGAGCGAGCGGTTCATGGGGCTCCAGTGGAGCGAGGCCGAGGACCCGGTCGCCGAGCGCCGGGCGGCCATCCACACCCTCACGCTCGCCGATGTGCTCGAGGACATACCGGTCGCCGCTGGTCCATCGCGCGACCAGCTTCGCGACCTGCGTCTCACGGCCCCGGTGGGGGCGGCGCTCCGCGCCGCGCTCGACTGGCTCGCCGAGGAGAGCGGGGTTCCAAGGACCCTGAGGCTGCGGGTCGAGGAAGCTGCGCTGGACGTGATCTGCGAGCGGGTTAACGGGCTGGGCCTGAGGCCGGCGCACGAGGTGCTGAGCAGCATCGGCGGCAGTCTCGGGCCGGCGACTCCCGTCGGCGACCTCCACCCTCCCGGCGCCTGGATGCTCCGCGTCCCGCTCTTCACGGGGCGCGACTTCTACCTCATGCTGGTCCAGGGAGGCACCCGGCTCGCGCTCCCGTGGCATTCGGTGCTGCGGCTCTGCATGGTGCCAGCCGACGAGCTTCGCACCGGCATCGGCACCCTCACCCTCCCGATGCTCGACCCGATGGTCCGGCTCGAGGGCTCGACCTCCGAATACCCGGTCGTCCTGGTCGGCCACGGGCTCAAGCGCGGCTACATCGTGGCCGATCGGCTCGTGTGGCGGCTCCCGGCCGAGCGCTGCCGGCCCGAGGAGAGCCCGCCCGCGGCCGGTCTGTCGCGCACCGTGTGCACCGAGGAAGGCGAGGTGTTCTGGGCGCTCGAGCCCGGCCGCCTTCTCGAGTCGGTGAAGCTGCCCAGTCTGCCCGAGCTCGGTCTCGAGCCGGTGGCGCTCCAGACGCTCCCCGTCCTCGGCCCCGCCGACGTCGAGCCCCTCATGGAACCCTCGATGGGACCCTCCATGGAGCCCTCGACGGACCCCGGGATGGAGCCTCTCGCGGTCCCCTTCCCAGAGGTCCCCGAGACAGCGGCGGCCTTGTCCGGGACCACCACCCCGGAACCCGGCGAAGCAGAGGCATGGGTCCCCGAATCGCCCGCGGCAGGCCCGCTCGCGGCGATCGAGCCACCCGAGCCCGTTCTCGCTCCAGCCGCGCGAGAGCCTCTGGCGCCCGAGTCGCCGGAGGCTCTGGCGCCGGCACCCGAGCCGCGCGAGTTGGACAGCGCCGCCCGCCCGGAGCCCGTGGAGCTGCCGGAAGCGACGCCCGCTTCGGGGCCGCGGGCCCTGGTGGTCGAGGACTCCATCACGGCGCGCGTTTTCGTGACCCGGCTCCTCGAGCAGTCGGGCTTCTTGGTGCGCGCCGTCACGACCGCGGCCGAGCTCTTCGCGGAGCTCAAGGCCGACCCCTGGGCCGTGATCCTCGTCGACGTCGAGCTCCCGGACGCCCAGGGCACCGACTTCCTCCGCACGATCTCACACCGGCTGGAGGAGGGCTCTCCTCGCACCGCGCTCGTGGCGCTGGTGCGGGATGCGGCCGACGCTGCGCTAGCGCGCGAGGCGGGGCTGATCCACACGCTCAGCAAGCCGGTCGATCCCGAAAAACTCATCGAGCGGCTCTCGCAGCTCGGCCTCGCACATGGAGACGTTCATGACCGCGGATAACGCCCCCCACCCGCCGACACCCCCGAGCATCCTGGTAGCGGACGACGACCGGAGGGTGCGCGAGTTGCTCGAGATCGCGCTCACCGCCCACGGATTCAACGTGTTCACGGCCTCCGACGGCGAGGAAGCCGTCAAGCGGGTGCTGTGCGAGCACCCAGACCTGGTCGTGCTGGATGTGCGACTGCCGAAGAAGAGCGGGCTCGAGGTTTGCCAGGCGCTGCGCGGCGGCGCCGGAGATCCGTCGATCCCGATCATCCTCGTCTCGGCCGTGGCCGAGACCGACTCGCGGGTCCAGGCGTTCCAGCGCGGGGCCGACGACTACCTCGCCAAACCGTTCTCGCCCAAGGAGCTGATCGCCCGCATCCGGCGCCAGCTCGCACGCGCCCAGGAGATCCGCGACGCCCGCCGGCACGCCGAGGAGCTCGAGCGCGAGCTGTCTCGAGTCCAGGAAGAGGCGAGGCGCGCGCACGCCGAGTCGCGTCACGAGCAGCACCTGCGCGAGCTGGCCTTCGGCGTCGGCCGGGAGCTGCACCGCTCGCCCGACCTCGATACGCTCGCCCAGCGCCTGCTGATGGCGGTGCAGTCACGGCTCGGCGTCGGCGCCGCCGCGCTCCTCGCCCTCGGCCGTACGGGCGACGACCTCGAGCCGTACGCGATCCGCGGCGACGGCTTCGAGCGGATCGCCGGCCTCCGGGTCCGCCGCGGCGGGGAGCTGGCCCGGCTCGTCGCCGGGCTGGGCCGGCCGGTGCTGCGCGCCGAGCTGGAGCGCATGGACGAGGTACGCGGCGAGTTGGCCCCCTTCGTGGCGTCGGGGCTCGTCCTGCTCGCGCCGGTGCGCGGCGCGGACGGGCTGGACGCGATGCTGGCGGTGGAGGAGCGCAAGGACGGCCGCGAGCACTCCAAGGCGGACGCCGAGATGCTGCGCGGGCTGTGCGAGATCGCCGCGGTGGCGATCCAGAACGGACTGCGGCTCAGGTTGCAGGCCGATCAGCTCATGGCCATGGCGGCCGAGACGGCCAGCCTCTCGCCCGAGGCCGCGGCGACCCGTAACGAAGCGGCGGCGATGATCGACCGCGCCGCGAGCGCGAGTTTCCTCTCGCCGCGCGCGCGCGACGTGCTGGTTCACGCGGTCGGGCTCGGCGACTGGGGCGTCGGCCCCGAGGGGCGGTCGTGCCTGGCGCGGCTCCGGGGCCTCGACCCGACGGGCCGGATCTGCGATCTGGAGCGGCTGCTCGACGAGGCCCTGACGCAGCAGCCTTCCTGGGAGGAGCCGGCCCCGGAGGACCGGCGTATGACGCTGCTTCTCCGGGCGGGACTCGCGTACGCGGAAGCGCGGGAGCTGGGCGCCAGCGCGGACGAGGCGATGGCGCATGCCATGGCGCAGGCCGGCTCGGCCATGGACCCGGCGACCCGGCTGGCGCTCGGCGCCGCCACGCGCGGGACCATAGAGTTCGAGGACCACGTCGCATAGCCCGAGCCGCTCGGAGATCCCGATGCCGGGAGCGGCGTCCGTTTCTGCGGGATCGCACCCGACATCCATTTGCCGGCAGCGCTGTTGCGGCGATGCCCAGCGTCGGGGCCCTATTTGCGGGTTGCTTTCCTCGCCGCTCCCGCCGATACTACCTTAGTCTTCGGTCGACCGTGGGTGGTCACAGTACATTCCTCTCCGCCAGGGACACCCTGGCGGGTTTTTTGTTTGAGAGCCATCCCGATCGAAGCCCCGGGCGAGGCCGCCAACACCCCGGCATGGATCGAGGGCGCGTGCCCTCAAGCCAAGGAGCTTCGGATGGCCCGTGGAAAGGTGAAGTGGTTCAGCGAGGCGAAGGGGTTTGGGTTCATCACCCAGGACGAAGGCGAGGATGTCTTCGTGAGCTTCAGGGTGATTCAGGAGAACGGGTTGAAGACACTCGCCGAAGGTGACGCCATCGAGTTCGACGTCACGCGCGGGCCCAAGGGCCTGCAAGCCAGCAACGTGCGTAAGGTCTAGTGTTCGGTAACGGAACACGAGCGGCGCGCACGAGTCCATTTCTTGACGGGCGCTCCACCCAGCGGGTCCGCGTGACGGAGAGCCTTCACCCAGCACCGCGGGCCCCAAGCAGTCCCCCGGAGGCATCATCGCATCAATCACATTGAACCTCCTCGTCGTGATCGCCGCAGTCCCGCTCGTCGCCGTCCAGGCGAGCCTCTTCGAATGGGCCTTCCATCGCTACTGGCTCCACCGGCCCTGGCTGCCCAAGGGTTGCTTCACCGCCCACACCCTCGTCCATCATCAGCTCTGTAAGTTCGACGACACCTTCCACGCCGTGGAAGAGGAGCAGCACGAGGCTCTCACGTTCCAGTGGTGGGGCGGGCCTGTGCTGATCGCCATCAATCTCGCCCCGTGGCTCCTGGGCACGTGGGTGCTCGCGGTCACGCGCGCGATCCAGCCGAACCTGGCGCTTCTGGCCACCGTGGTGGTGGTCTTCCTTCTCTACTACGCGGGCTACGAGGGGTTCCACTACCTCATGCACAAGCCCAGCATCCCCTGGATCGAACGCTCGAGATTATTTCGCTTCCTCGAGCATCACCACCGCATCCATCACGGCCAAATGGACCGGAACCTGAACGTGCTGCTGCCCATCGCGGACTTGATGCTCGGCACCCTGGTTCTCGATTCACCGAGGCCCCAGACCACCCCCGAAGGCGCCCGCAAGCTGGCGCGCCGTCACAGTCGCTACGGCAAGCGGCTGAGCGACGGAGGCGGGTGATTCGGGGTCGCGGATTTGCTCATGCCGCGCCCGAGGGCGAGGCACTCGTTTTCTTTTCACCGGAGGCTTGATGCCTTTCACTCAGTTGGGGCTGCCCGCGCCGATTCTTCGGGGCGTGCGGGCGGCCGGCTACACCCGACCCACCCCGATCCAGGAGCAGGCGATCCCGATCGTCCTCTCCGGTCGCGATCTGATCGGCGCCGCGCACACCGGCACCGGCAAGACCGCCGCCTTCCTGCTCCCGATCCTGTCGCGGCTGACCGAAGGCACGCCGGCCTTGCGCGCGCTGGTGCTGGTGCCCACGCGTGAGCTCGCGGCTCAGGTCGAGGCCTGCGCCCGAGAGTACGGGCGCTTCACGGGGATCCGGGCCGGTGTCGTCATCGGAGGGGTGCCGATCGGCCCCCAGGAGCGGATGCTCCGGCACGAGGGCCTGGATCTGCTGATCGCCACGCCCGGCCGGCTCCTCGACCTTCACGGGCGTCAGAGCGTGAGCTTCGAGGATGTCGATACGGTCGTCCTCGATGAGGCGGACCGCATGGTGGACATGGGGTTCGCCCCGGACCTGCGGCGCATCCTGCGGCTGTTGCGCTCGGACCGGCAGACGCTCATGTTCTCTGCCACCATGCCTTCGGAGCTGAACCAGGTGGCGCGCGAGGCGCTGGTGCGGCCCTTGCGCCTCGATCTCGCGGAGCCCTCGGAACCGGCTCCGGCGGTCGCCCATGCTTTCTTCCCCGTGACTCAGCATCTCAAGGTGGACCTACTCAGCCACATCCTCGGGCTCTCCTCCGCGCGCAAGGCGATCGTGTTCGTGCGGAGCAAGCGCGGCACGGATCGCCTCGCGCGACGGCTCCGCGGGCTGGGGCACGAGATCCAGGCGCTTCACGGGGATCGCAGCCAGAGCCAGCGCGAGCGGGCGCTGCGTGATTTCCGGTGCGGTCGGGCCGCCGTCCTGGTCGCCACCGACATCGCCTCGCGCGGCATCGACGTGGACGACGTCACGCACGTCATCAACTACGACGTGCCCAACGCGCCGGAAGACTACGTCCACCGCATCGGTCGCACCGGGCGGATGCACGCTTCGGGCGAAGCGATCACGCTGGTCAGCGCGGAAGAGCGTGAGAGGGTGGTCGCGATCGAGCGATTCCTCGGCCGCCCGGTGGAGCGCGTCACGCTGCCCGGCTTCGACTATCGGGGGCAGGCGCGGGAAACCCCCGAGGGCAAGCCAAGCCGAAGCCATGCTTCCTCCCGGCGCGCGGCGCGCGAGTCCGCGCCGGCCGACCGAGGGACCGGACCGGGCGCTTCTGCCTCCGCGGCCGTCCACGGCCGAAAGCGCCGAATCAACCCGGGCGGTCGACGCGGCCGGCGGCGGATGTGATGCCGGGCGCGAAGCAACAAGTACCAAGAGGAGGGATCGGATGCCACGAAACAAGAGGACTTCGTTCCTGACCAGGCAGAAGGAGCAGCAGCGCCGCGCCAAGGCGGATCGCAAACGCGAGGAGCGGCGGGCTCGACAGAAGGCGAGGGGCACCGGCGAAGCCGTCGAAGAGAGCGCGGCTCCCAAGGCTGAGGACTCGGCGGAATGAGCGAGGATCGAATCACGACCCGGAGGCAACGATGAACATTTTCGTGGGCAATCTGGCGCGCGACGTCACGGAACAGGACCTTCAGGATTTGTTCGCGGCGTTCGGAAAGGTCGACACCGTGAGCGTGATCAAGGACAAGTTCACGGGCGAGGTACGCGGGTTTGGATTCGTCGAGATGGCAAATCGCGCCGAGGCCATGGCGGCGATCTCGGGGCTCAACGGCAAGCAGCTCAAGGGCCAGGCGATCAACGTCAACGAGGCTCGCCAGAAGGCCCAGGGAACGGGAGGCGGACCGAGACGCGGCGGCGGCGGCGGGAGGCGATACTAGCCGACCCGGACTCACGCACGCGGTTCCTCGGCCCCGCGTCGATCGGGTCGCGGAGCCGAGGTTGCGGGCGTCGCGGCGCTACGGCTTTCTCAGCCCTCCGAAATCCACCTTCGGCACCTGCCGCGCGCCCTCCGGGATCTGGTAGTAGGGCGCTTCTTTGAAGTTGAACGCCGTGGCGTAGAGGTTGGTGGGGAATCGCTTGACCTGAACGTTGTAGCTCTGGACTTCCTGGTTGTACCGCATGCGCTCGGTCGCGAGGCGGTTCTCGGTGCCAGCGACCTCGTCCATGAGCTGGAGGAAGGCCTCGTTGCTCTTGAGCTGGGGGTAGTTCTCGACCACCACGAGCAACCGGCCGAGCGCCGTGTCCATCGCCTGTCCGGCCTTGATACCCTGATCCGGGGTGCGGGCTCCCGACATCTGGGCGCGCGCGGCGGCGATCTCCCCGAACACCTGCTGCTCCTGGAGGGCCGTGCCCTTCACGGTCTCGACCAGGTTCCCGATCAGGTCGTTGCGCCGCTGGAGCTGATTGTCGACCTGGGCCCAGCGCTGGCTCACCGTCTCCTTGGAAGTGACGAGACGGTTGTACCCGCCCACCAGCGAGCCCCCGAAGCCGAGCGCCAGCAAGGCCGCAATCGCGACCGCGACCAACACACCCCGTTTCATTCGAGCTTCTCCTTTCGTTGTGATCGCGACCAATCTACCATCTTCCCCCACCTCCCCCGCCTCCGCTGGCGCCGCCCCCGAAGCCGCCGAAGGATCCACCGCCACCGAACCCACCACCGCCAAACCCACCGCCCCAGCCTCCAAGGCCGCGCGGACCCGCGTACCAGCCGCGGCGCCGGCGGAACGGCCGGGAGGCCGAGGCGCTTATGGCCAGGGCCAGCAGCACGAAGACCACCAGCGCGATCAGCGCGGACCGTCCGGGCGCGAGGCGCGAGGGCCGCTCGTAGCGCAGCTCTCGGCCGTCCCACTCGAGGGACACCCCCTTCTCGGCCGCGATCCTCACGGCGCAGGCCAGCGCCCCGCCGGTGATCGCGCCCGAGAAGTCTCCGGCCCGGATCCGCGGCAGCATCTGCTCGCGGAAGATCCGCGACTCGAGGCCATCGGGGAGCGTGCCCTCGAGCCCGTAGCCGGTCTCGAAGCGCACCTCGCGCTCCTCGACCGCCACCAGCATGAGCAGGCCGTTGTCCTCGTGCTTCTTCCCGATTCCCCAGCGCTCGAAGACCCGCACCTTGTATTCCTGCGGCTCGAGAGGGGCGGTGGTGCGAACCGTGAGCACGGCGAACTCCGCGCCGGTCTTCTTCTCGAGCTGATCGAGGAACGCCTCGAGCTTGGCGCGCGCGGTCTGGTCCATCACCTCGGCCAAGTCGTTGACGTAGCCGACCGCCTCGGGAATCGCGGGCTCGCCGGGCTCGGCCCCCTGCGGGGCAGGAGCGGACAGGACGAGGCCCGCCAGGCCCAAGGCCAGGAGCGCCCGTCGGGCGAGGCGCGCCGGCGCGCGCCCCGGGCTCATGAGACGCGCAGCTCGTCGATCGCGATCACCAGCCGGTCGACCTCCGCCAAGAACCTGCGGAACGAGGCGTCCGTCTCGGCGGTGTGCGAGCGTCCCGAGTACCGCGCCAGGTGGGCGCTCAGAAGGCCCTGGGCGTCGACGCCGTAAATGTCGGCGACTCGTTCGATCACCTGGGGCGTCTCGGCCGGCGGCGGCTCGCCGCGCAGCCGCAGCAAGGTGCGGAACAGCGTCGCGAAGCTGCTCGCGGTCGCCTTGAGCACGCGGTCGAGCTCGGCCGCGTCCTGGCCCAAGAGCAGGTAGGCCTGGCGCAGCTGGATGTGCTTCCCGCGCAGCTCGTGCTCGCACTGGAGCCGCAGGTAGGTGCGCGGGACCTCCAGCGGCCGGAGGACGTCCTCCCCCTCGATCAACAGGTTCCGCTCCTGGATCTCGAGCCACTCGATCGGGAAGGAGTCGAGCGACTTCTCGATCTGACCGCCGGTAAGAAACAGCGGGTCGAAATGCGGCGGCTTCTTCGAGACCGGGATCGCCTGCCGCAGCCGCTCGAGGGTCGGGACGGCGAGCGCGCGCGCCACCACCAGCAGGTTGATCCGCGACTGACGGGGATCGAAGCCCTGAGTGAGGACGCTGCCGCTCAGGTAGGCGGCCAGAAGCTCGCTCCCGAGCGCCGGGCGCACCGCGTCGACCCACCGGCGGGTGGCGGAGAGGATCTCGGGCGAGGGTTCGATGCGTAGCTCTCCGCGGGTCGGCATGGGATAGGTGACGCTATCGAGGGGTGGGGTGTGGGTCAAGTTTGGATGGACTACCCTCGGGCCCGGAACGGCCGCCGCGCAGCCCCGGCGGAGGCGGCCCGACACCACCGAGACGCGGGAGGCCCCGATGCTTCGACGGATGTTCGCATTCGCTGCTATCGCCTACCTGGCGGTATCCGCCTCCCTGGCGGCACGCTCCCAGGTCCCCGGGTCCGCGCCGGCCGCCGAGGCGGCCGCCGCTCCCGCGCCCCCGGCGCGTGACTCGAGCGCCGCTCGCCCCTCGATGCCGCCGCCCGGCTCGCCGGGCGCGAATCCACCCGCCATGCGGGCCGCGATGGCGCCCCCGGACTCGTTTGCCGCCGAGCGCGACAGCCTCATGAACGATGTGCTCGAGAAGATCGCCGGCCGCGAGAACGCTCCCGCGGAGAGCGTGTTCAAGAACATCCGGCTCCTCAAGGGCGTCCCCGCGGGGCGCCTGCCGCGCATCATGAACTTCGGCTTCGGGCGGAGCCTGGGGGTGAGGTGCCGGCACTGCCATGTCGAGGGCCACTGGGACGCGGAGGACAAGCCTCAGAAGCAGATCGCGCGTGACATGTCGGAGATGCTGCACACCATCAACACCGAGCTATTGCCGAAGGTCAAGAACCTCAAGAGCGAGCACCCGACGGTCAATTGCACCACCTGTCACCGGGGGGCGGTGAAGCCGGCGCTGAACCTGTGACGGGGGTCGGCCCGTCCGAGATGCTCGGCTCCCTCATAAGCGCTCGCCCGCTTGACCGGGCGCCCGGCCCCTCTTAGCGTCTGAAGCTCCTCTCGAGCGCGCTGGGGACCCGAGGCGCCTCGGCCCACCGGGTTCGGGCCCCGGGCTCGGCGCTCCGGTCTCCCGGCCGAAAGGAGGCTGGTTGCACGAGGTCTTGATCATCGGCGGAGGGCCGGCCGGCCTGACCGCCGGCATGTACTGCCGGATGCGCAAGATGACGGTGCTGGTGGTGGACGCGGGCCGAGTGGGCGGGCAGCTCGTCTCGCTCTACGGCGACAAGCCGGTCCACGACTGGCCGGGCTACCACCGCATCATCGCCAACGAGCTGGCGAGCCACTTCGTCCGGCATGCCGAGGAGCTCGAGGTCGAGATCGTGGGGAACCGCAAGGTGATGGATCTCGCCCGCCGGGACGAGGGCTTCGAGTTGGTCGCGCAGGACGTGGTGACGCGCGAGGAGCACCGCTACCCGGCGCAGTCGGTGATCGTGGCGATCGGCGGCGGATCGTTCGAGCCGCGCAAGCTCAAGGTGCCGGGCGAGGACGGCCTCACCGAGGACGCGCTGACCTACCGCATGCCGGATCGGTCGCGGGTGGCGGGCAAGCGGGTGGTGGTGGTGGGAGGCGGCGATTCGGGGCTCGAGAGCGCCCAGGCCGCCCATGAGGCGGGCGCCAAGGTCACCCTGATCCAGGTGCTCGAGCGCTTCACCGGGATGGAGAGCAACATCGACCTCGTGAACCAGATGGAGATCCCGCGTCACTTCAACACGCGGGTCAGGGCGATCGAGGTCGATGACGGCAGCATCCGGGCCGTGATGGCCCAGACCAAGGGCGCCCCCGAACCGCTCCGGCTCGAGTGCGACTACCTGGTGGTCAACATCGGGGCGGCGGTGAACCTCGACGCGGTGAAGCGGTGGGGGATCGAGGTCGAAGGAAACCTCATCAAAGTCGACGGTCACATGCGAACCTCGGTGGAAGGCATCTTCGCGTGCGGCGACATCGTGACCTACGAAGGCAAGTACAAGCTCCTGCTCACCGCCTCGAGCGAGGGGTGCGTGGCGGCGAACTCGGCGTACCTGTTCGTGCGCAAGCCGCAGCGCCTGACGATGGGGGAGCTGTACACGTGAGGTACTCTCTGGAGCGATGAACCCGGTCCTCAACGACTTCAGCATCCAGGTGGCGACGGTCAACGGCTCGGGGAGCCAGACCGCCAACACCGTGCTCCTGCGCGCGATCTTCCAGATGGGAATCCCGGTGAGCGGCAAGAACCTGTTCCCGTCGAACATCGCCGGGCTCCCCACCTGGTTCACGATCCGGGTCAGCCGCTCCGGCTACCTCGCACGCCGCAAGGTCACCGACCTGATGGTGGTGATGAACCCCGAGACCGCCGCGCAGGACGTGGCGAGCGTGGGCCCCGGCGGCGTGATCGTGCTCAACGACCAGATCCAGGTCCCGCCGATCCCCGAGGACCGTTTCGTCTACGCCGTGCCCATGAAGAAGCTCATCGACCCGATCACGCAGGACGTCAAGCTGCGCCGGCTGGTGGTCAACATGATCTACGTCGGCGTGCTCTCCGAGTTGCTCGGGATCGCCGAGGAGGAGATCGAGCGCGCGCTGGACGCCCAGCTCGGAAGGAAGCCCAAGGCGCTGGCCCTCAACCATCAGGCGGTGCGGGCCGGCTGGGAGTGGGCCCACGACCACCTGCAGAAGCGCGATCCGCTCCGGCTCGAGCGCTTGAACCAGACCGCGGGCAAGATCCTGATCGACGGCAACACCGCCGCCGCCATCGGGGCGATGTTCGGCGGGGTCACGGTGGTGACCTGGTATCCGATCACGCCGTCCTCGAGCCTGGTCGAGGCGCTGGTCGACCACCTCGAGCGCTTCCGCAAGGATCCCGAGACCGGCAAGGCGACCTACGCCGTGGTGCAGGCGGAGGACGAGATCGCGGCGATCGGCATGGTGCTCGGCGCCGGCTGGGCGGGTGCGCGCGCCATGACCTCCACCTCGGGGCCCGGGCTCTCGCTGATGGCCGAGTTCGCGGGCTACGGCTACTACGCCGAGATCCCCGCCGTGATCTGGGACATCCAGCGCATCGGCCCGAGCACCGGGCTTCCGACCCGCACCTCGCAGGCCGACATCCAGTTCGTGCACGGGCTCTCGCACGGCGACACCCGGCACCCGATCCTCCTCCCCTCGTCGGTGGAGGACTGCTTCACCTTCGCCATGAAGGCGTTCGACCTGGCCGAGCGGCTCCAGACGCCGGTGTTCGTGCTCTCGGACCTCGACCTCGGGATGAACAACTGGATGAGCGATCCGTTCGCCTATCCCGAGCAGCCCTGGGACCGGGGGAAGGTGCTCGACGAGCAGGCCCTCGCCAAGCTCCCGCGGTTCGAGCGCTACCGCGACGCCGACGGCGACGGGATCCCCTGGCGGACACTTCCCGGGGTGCACGATCCCAAGGGGGCGTACTTCACCCGCGGGTCCGGGCACGACGAGGGGGCGCGGTACACCGAGGATCCGGAGACCTACCAGCGCGTCATGGACCGGCTCGCCAGGAAGTTCGAGACCGCGAGAACCCTGGTGCCCCCGCCCGTGATCGAGGACGTTGAAGGCGCCGAGGTCGGGATCATCGCGTTCGGCTCGACCCACTGGGCGATGGTCGAGGCGCGCGACCAGCTCGCCGCGGCGGGGATCCGGACCGCCTACCTCCTGCTCAAGGCGCTGCCGTTCACGCCCGACGTCGAGTGCTTCGTGCGGGCGCACCCCCGCGTCTACGTGGTGGAGCAGAACCGCGACGGTCAGATGGCGGACCTGGTGCGCCTCGAGGCCGGCGCCGAGGCCGGGAGGATTCGCTCGGTGCGCCACTACACCGGGCTCCCGGTCGACGCGCAGTCGATCACCGACGAGATCCTGCGCCGCGAGCGCGGCGCCCCGGCCCGGGGCGCCGGGGCCGCAGGCACGCGGGAGACGGCCCCGGTTGCCGGCGAGCCATCCGGGTCCCAGGCCGCGCCGACGAAGCGCGTGGTGGAGGGAGTCTCCCGATGAGCGAGAGCCTGGAGCGGCCGGCCGGAGGCGCGCCGCGCGCCGCCGCGCCCGTCACCAACCGTCTCGGTCTCACCCGCGCCGACTACGACGGATCGAAGACCACGCTCTGCCCGGGCTGCGGGCACAACGCCATCACCGCCGCCCTCATCCAGGCGGCCTTCGAGGCCAGCCTCGAGCCCCACCGGGTGGCCAAGCTCTCGGGGATCGGCTGCTCGAGCAAGACGCCCGCCTATTTCCTGGGACAGTCGCACGGCTTCAACGCCGTGCACGGGCGGATGCCGAGCATCGCGACCGGGGTGCGGGTCGCGAACCGCGAGTTGCTCCTGATCGGCGTCTCGGGCGACGGCGACACCGCCAGCATCGGGCTCGGACAGTTCTGCCACCTCATCCGCCGCAACGTGCCGGTCGTCTACATCATCGAGAACAACGGCGTCTACGGCCTCACCAAGGGACAGTTCTCCGCCACCGCCGACGTCGGCAGCACCACCAAGGGCGGCAAGGTGAACGAGCTCATGCCGATCGACTGCTGCGCGGTCGCGATCGAGCTGGGCTGCGGCTTCGTGGCGCGTTCGTTCTCGGGCGACTTGAAGCAGCTCCGCCCGCTGCTCAAGGCGGCCTTCGCCCACCGCGGGACGGCGGTAATCGACGTCATCAGCCCGTGCGTGACCTTCGCCGACCACGAGGGCTCGACCAAGTCGTACGCCGCGGTCAAGCAGCACGACACGCCGCTCCACGACATCGACTACGTCCCCTATTACGAGGACCTCACGGTGGACTACGAGCCCGGCACGACGCGCGAGGTGACGATGCCGGACGGTTCGCACATCGTCCTCAAGAAGCTGGCGGAGGACTACGACCCGACTGACCCCCGGCGCGCGCTGGCCATGCTCCACGAGG
>VBOT01000165.1:15450-19117 GCA_005893225.1 Candidatus Eiseniibacteriota bacterium | reverse complement strand
TGAGGGGGAGCTGGACCTGGGAGGCGGGCCGGCGCCGGCGAGCCTGACGGAAGAGCTGGAGCAGGCGGAGCGGGGGCGGATCGTGGAGGCGTTGCGGGCGGCGCGGGGTTCGCGGACCGAGGCGGCGCAGCTGCTGGGGATGCCGCGCACCACCATGCTCAACAAGATGAAGCGCTACGGGATCACGTAGCGTCTGGAACCGGGACCTCGAGGCGGCGCGGGCTCAGGCCTGCGCCGATTGTGTTTGTTGTGGGGTGCGCGGAGACGCCGGCGCAGGCCTCCGGCGGCTCGACGCTCAAGCGACCGGAGCGCCGAGCTTGAGGAGTCGGCGCGCTCAATCCGCGGCGAGACGGACCGCCAGCACCGTCTGATCGTCGAGCTGCCGCCCGTATCGGGCCGCACCCGCGAGGACTCTCTCCGTCAGCTCCTCCGGCGAGTCCGTGCCGCCGTCGAAGGCTGCACGAACTCCGTCCATCCCGAACTCGCGTCCATCCCGACGAAAGACCTCCGTCAGTCCGTCCGTGATGATCAGGAACACATCGCCCGCCTCGGCATCGACGAACGCCGACTCGTAGCGTTCGGATTCGGCGAGGCCGAGGGGAGGGCCGCCGACGCCCAGCTCGGATACTTCCCGGGAGCCCGCCCTCCGCCAGAGGATGGGGAGGTGGCCGGCGAGCGCGTAGTGGATGCCGCCCTCGCGGTTCAGATGAAGCAGGGCGCAGGTCGCGAACGTGCCGGGCCGGCCGAGCTCATAGACGCTGCGATTCAGGTGGGCGAGGAGCGCGGTGAGCGAGGCGCCCTCCGCCAGTGCAGTGCGCGCGGTGCTCTTGAGCATGGCCATCATCACTCCGGCCGCCACGCCATGACCTGAGACGTCCGCAACGTAGAGGGTCGTCCCAGCGCGGCCGTCGATCACATCGACCAGGTCGCCGCCGATGGCACCGCTCGCGTGAGAACGGCCGTAGTAGTCGGCGCGTTCGCATCGCCCCGACACGACCGGCACCAGCGCCTCATGGATGCGCTTCGCCAGCGTCACTTCGGCATTGAGGACTGAGTGCCGTCGAGCCATCGTGTGGATGAAGCGGACGAAGAAGAAGTAGCCCAGCACGACGCAAGCGAAGGAGGCGATCGTGTCGCCGAGGAGGCGCCGGTGCTCGGCGGCGGCGGACAACGGCGTGGCCCCCACTGCCTGGGTCGCCCACTTCCCGACCATGCCGTCGATGACGTTGAGCGCGACCCCCACGACCATCAGCCGCAGGTCCAGCACAGTCGCGAGGCCGAAGACCACGGCCATGATTCCGAAGAGCGCGACGTTGACCGCCAGATACGGCACCGGCAGGTGGATCGGCCGGGGAACGTCGAGAAGGGCTCCGAGCGCCGAGGCGGTGAAGAAGATCGCGAGGAACATCAGGACGCGCGATCGCAAGGAGGTGGCAGCCCAGAGCCGCTTACCCCTCTTCGACTGCCATTGCACCTCGGCCTCCGTTGCAGGCGCGAGCCGGCGGGCCCCGCGTGTCGATCGTTCGCGATGGCCTCATCAGCCGCCATCGCGGACGCCTCTTGCTCGCGAGGCCGCGAGTATCCGGTGGACCGGGGCCACCATGCAACCGCCACGGACTCGCGAGTGAAGATCGAGTCCGCCGCGATTCTGGGCGACGCGATCCGGGGCGAGGGGGCTCGGAGCCAGCGCCGACTCTCTAATCCCCCGCCGTCTCTCGCCCCCAGACCGTGGCCATCGCCTCCCTCGGCGGCTCGGCCGGCCGCACCATCACCGTCTTCTCCCGCTCGCAGAGCGCGAGCCCCGGCGGGCCCTTCCTCGGCTTCCGCACGTACTTCTTGCGCGTGACGATCACCGGCACCTTGCCGGCGGTGCGGGCCTGCGAGTAGAAGGCTGCCCAGGCCGCCACTTCCTCGATCGTCCGCTTGGACGGCTCGTTCTTGCCCTTGCCACGCCGCAGGACGACGTGCGATCCCGAAGCACCGTGGACATGGAACCAGTAGTCCTCGGGGCGCGCCAAGCGGTGGGTGAGGTAGTCGTTGCCTTCATTGTTGCGGCCGATCATCACCTCCCAGCCCTCGACGCTCTTGAGCCGACGAGGCTGGAGGCGAGCGGAGGGCGCGCGCGGCTCGGCTCGCGGCGCGGCCGGCTCGTGGGGCGCAGGGTGCGCCCGCCCGCGCGCAACGGGTGGCCGGACCGCACGCGGGCGAAGCGTCCCTCGGAGCCCCGGCGGCAAGCCCGTGAGCGCTTGCTCGAGGTCTAGCTCCAGCGCCGCGTCCAACTCTTGCTCGGCGGCTTCAGGAACCGGGCGGCCGGTCGCCTCGGCGGCCGATGCACGCTCCAGCAACTCGTCCAGCTCCCGCAGCTCGTCCTCAGCCGCGGCGATCCGCGGCGGGATCTGGGCGAGGCCGCGCTCGCCCTTGGCGGCGCGCTTGAAGTAGCGAGCCGCATTCGCCTGCGGCTTGATCGCGGGGTCGAGCTCGATCTCGATCGTCCGCTCGGGATCGGCCGGGTCGGGGAGGGAGACGTTGCTGGCGCGCACCGGCACCCGGTGCAGATAAGCCAGCAGGGCCTCGCCGGCGCGCCGATGTTCGGGGGCCCGCTTCGCCTCGGCGAGATCACCGCGAAGCGCCTCGAGCTTGCGAGCGAGCCGCGAACGATACCTCCGGAGCGCGCGCACGACGAGCGTGCGGCGGTCGGGCCCTGGGCGAGGCCTGTGGGCTTGGCGTTCGGTCACGATGCGACACGCTAGGGGAAGGCTCGGAACGCGGCAAACCGATCCAAGATGCCCGTGATCGGAAAACGCGAGCACCTGGATCGCGCATGCTAATCTCAGTCGATTGTGTCTCGCACTTCACGCCGCCGCCGCGAAGGCCCGCGACCTCAGGCACCGAAGGGCCGGTCGCCCGCTCGCCCACCCGGGGCGGCGGGCCGTCCCGATCGCGCCCGCGGCCGCCTCCCCGAGCGCGTCCTCCGCGTCGCGTTGCCCGTGACGCTGGTCAGCGTCGCCGCGGCCGCGCTCTACGCCCACACGCTGTTCCTCCAGCACGCCGGAGCGCTGTGGCGCGACGAGGCCAACACGGCGGCCTTCGCCGGCATGCCTTCGCTCGGGACTATCTGGTCATCGCTTCGATACGACTCCGTGCCCCTGGTATCCACATTGCTCGTGCGCGCCTGGGCCGGTCTCGGCGGTGGGTCGGACTCGGGGCTGCGATGGCTGGGATGGATCGTCGGGTGCGGCGTCCTCGCAGCGACAGGACTCAGCGCACGACTGCTGCGCCTGCCGATGCCGAGCTGCTCTCTCCTCCTGTTCGCGCTGAACGTGTGGGTGATCCGGGGCGGTGATGCCATCCGCCCGTGGGGCCTCGGCATGCTGCTCACCATCCTCGCCTTCGCCTCGCTGGGCTGGGCGCTCCAGCGGCCGCGGCCCTGGAGCGTGGTCCTTGCCGCTCTGTGCGCCGTGCTGAGTGTTCACACTCTCTACGTCAATGCGATCCTGGTTGCTGCGATGTGTCTCGCGGGTGTCGCCACCGGGCTCAGTCACCGCTCCAGGGCCAGAGCCTTCGTGAGCTTGGGAGTGGGGCTCGCGGCGGGTCTCTCGCTGCTGCCGTACGTCCCGGCTCTGCGGGGTGCCGGCGACTGGGGCGCCCTGGTCCGAACCGGGGCCGA
>VBOT01000165.1:5704-15422 GCA_005893225.1 Candidatus Eiseniibacteriota bacterium | reverse complement strand
GGTGCTGGGTCTTGCTCGCGATGGCGGGAATTGCCGTGGCGGTCGCGCAGGCCTCACGGGCCGCGCCTGAATGGGAACGGCAGAACTTGCTCTATGCGGCGATCACCCTGGCAGGCGGTGCACTGGCGTTCCTCGCGTTCGTCGTCTGGAGCAGGCTGCCCACGCAGCCCTGGTACTACCTGCCTCTGATCGCCCTGGGGTCGGTGAGCCTGGACGTGCTCGTGGGCCCGCTGTTGCGGCGGCCCGGGGCGCGGCTCGCATCGTGCGCTATCATCCTCCTGGTCACCGTGCTTCATCTCCCGGCGGCGGCCCCTCAGCTGCGAGTCCGCCAGACGAACCTCGATCTCGTGGCGGCCGACGTCGGCAAAAACGCAGGGCCCGGCGACCTGGTCATCGTGACTCACTGGTTCTTCGGCATCACGTTCCATCGTTACTATTCGGGCCACGCGCCGTGGATGACGATCCCGCCGCTCGAGGACACGAGGATCCATCGCTACGACCTTCTCAAGCGGCTCATGGAGCATCCCGAGGCGGTGCATTCAAGGGTCCTGGAGGCAATTTCGCGCACGCTGATGGCGGGGGGCCGGGTCTTCCTCGTGGGTGGGCTGCCGGCGCTGTCCAAGGGGGAAACGCCGGTGCCGCCGCCACCCGCGCCCGCGGCAGGTTTCGGCTGGGATGTCCATGCGTACACGGACCGCTGGGAGCGACTCCGGTGTCATCGCCAGGACCCGTTATCGATTACGAGAAAGCGCCGCTCTACGAACTACGCGGCTGGCAATAGCCGCGGTTGTCATTCGGGAAGTCGAGCTACTCGAAGGAGGGCACCATGTCTCGCCGCTACCCCGTCCTCGTCGTCGCGGGCCTGCTCCTTCTGCCCGCGGGCGTGCATGCCGCCGGCGGCACCAACGGTCCGAAGAGCCCAACCTGGGACCTGGCCCTAACATCGCCCGGCGAGCCGGGGGCGCCGTTCGTCATCGAGGGGCGGTTGATGGGAGGGGACTCGCAGCCCCTGCGCGACGTGCTCGTCCACGTCTATCACGCCGACCACGCAGGCCAGTACTCGACCGCCGGCGAGAGCGGCCCTCGGCTGTCGGGCCTGCTGCGCACCAACGTGCTCGGCCGCTTCCGCGTGCGCACGGTCCTGCCGGGCATGGCCGAGGGCATCCCGCACATTCATTTCGAGATCGCCGGTCCGGGCTCCGATTATCGCGCGCTGACGCTGACCCTCTGCCGTCGTGAGGGGGCCGGCTCCGACTCGACCTTCGCCCGGCTGCCGCAGATGCTCACCTTGCCGACCGACGGGAACTGGGTCTACGTGCACCGCGACCCCCATGGCGTCTTCGTGTGCAGGTGGGACCTGCCGTTCTCCCGCGCGGTGCGGACGCGCGGGCGGCCCCAGGTCTTCGCCCGCCCGAGCCGCTGAGCGAGTGGCGGTGCCGCCGCTCGCCCGTCTCCCGACCCACCCGGCCGTGGAACGCCGCCGGCCGATCGATCCCGCGGACTCGCGCGACGTCGCCCTCTACGACGAGCTGCCGCTGTGGTCGGCGCTCGCGGGCCAGCTCCTGCTCGAGCACGTGACGCTCGCCTCCCGGCGCTCGGTCCTCGACCTCGGCTGCGGCACGGGCTTTCCCCTGCTCGAGCTGGCCGAACGGCTCGGGCGCGGGGCCCACGTCGTGGGGCTCGACCCCTGGGCGGGTGCTCTCGCTCGGGCGCGCAGCAAGATCGACCGCTGGTGCGTTCCGAACGCCTCGATCGCGCGCGGCAACGGAGCGGCGATGCCGTTCGAGGATGGCGCGTTCGATCTCGTGGTTTCGAACCTCGGCCTGAACAATTTCGAGGATGCCGAGGGCGCGCTGCGTGAGTGCCGCCGCGTGCTCCAGCCCGGCGGCATCCTCGGGCTCTCGTCGAACCTGGTGGGCCACATGCGCGAGTGGTACGCCGCGTTCGCCCGCGTGCTCGAGGCCGCGGGCGATCGCGCGGGGCTCGAGCGCCTCCGGAGCCACGAGGCGCATCGCGCGACGGTGCCGTCTCTGGGCGCGAGGCTCGAGGCGGCCGGCTTCCGCGTCACGCTGGTGCGCGAGTGCCAGGCCGTGATGCGCTTCGCGAACGCTGAGGCTTTGCTCGAGCACCATTTCATACGGATGGGCTTCCGGCCGGCATGGGAGGAAATCGCGGGAGAGGAATCGCTCGCCGCCGTGGCTTTGGAGCTGGATCGGACCGCCGGGGAGAGCGGGCTCAGCCTGACGGTCCCGCTCGCCTACCTCGAGGCGGTGCCGGCTTGACGCGGCACGAGCCGCCGCGGCAGCGAGAGCCTGGTAACGTCCGCGGCGATAAGCTGGTCCTGGTCAGCCGAGGAGCCCCGTGCAGTCACCTGCGAGCTTGACACCCCCAACCGCGCGGCGCACGCTCGCTCGCGAGCATGCCGAGCCTTCAATGCCATTTCTGCGGCGCGCCGGTCACCGTCGGCGAGCCGGTCCCGCGCGACTCCGAATGTGAATCGTGCCGGCGCGACCTGAGGTGCTGTATCAATTGCCGGCACTACGACACGCGCTACAACAACTCGTGTCGCGAGACCATGGCCGATCCGGTCGAGGACAAGGACCGGCGGAACTTCTGCGAGTACTTCTCGTTCAGCCCCGAGCCTCGCGCCGCGGCCGACCAGCATTCAGGCCGGCAGGCGGACGCTCGGTCCAAGCTGGAACGCATGTTCAAGGACAGGGTCGCGAGCGACTCCGGTGCGGCGGGGAAGCTCGACTCGGTGATGGGCCGCCCCGGCCAGGCCGGCGATCGCTCGGCCGAGGCCCGGGCGAAGCTCGACGCCCTGTTCGGCAAGCCCAAGCCGCGAAACGACCCGGAAGCCGAAGGCTAGAGCCGATCTCCGCTCTCCTTGTGGGAAGCCTGTGGACGAAGCCAGGGCCGCGAGTCGCCCGGGCTCCCACGGCTCTTCCCGGGATCTTTTGACTTCGCCCAGACCCTGCCCTAATTTGGCTCCGCCTCGCTTGCCCGCTCGGCGGCGAGGGTAGCTCGCGCTCGGGTCTTCGCGTCCCAACCTCTTGTGATCTTCGCGGTTGCGGGACGTCGGGCCGGGTCGCATGGGCTTCCGGAAGGCATCGCCTGCCGTTTGCCTGCGGCGGGTTTCGAGGACCGGCCCGTGCCCGAGTGGAGGTAGCGGGATGATTCGAAGCATGACCGGGTACGGATCGGCCGAGCTGGAGCGCGACGGCCAGCGGCTCTCCGCCGAGATTCGCTCGGTCAACCATCGCTACTGCGAGGTGTCGCTCAGGGCTCCCAAGCTGGTGAGCCTGTTCGAGGACCAGATCCGCCAGCTCATCCAGGAGCGCTTCTCGCGCGGCAAGTTCACCCTCGCGGTGGTGTGGTCGGGAGCGGGAGACAGCGGCGAGGTGCTGAAGCTCAACGAGACGGTTGCGGATCGCTACGTCGCGGTCTTCCGGCAGCTCGGCGAACGTTACGGGCTCGCTCCTACGGTCGACCTGCAGACGCTCGCCGCCCTGCCCGACCTGTTCGTGTGGGAGCACACCTCGCTCTCGGACGAGGAGACGTGGGGGCTGGTGCGCACCGTCGTCGACAAGGCATGCGACAACATGGAGGCCGCGCGACTTCGAGCAGCGGCTGACCCTGCTCAAGAAGCAGCTCGACTGCGTCGTGCTGCGCGCGCCGCTCCGCCCCCAGGAGGCGAAGGAGCGGCTGATGGGGCGCGTCCAGACGCTGCTCGGCGACGTCGAGATGGACCCGGTGCGCATCGCCCAGGAAGTGGCGCTGATGGTCGACCGGCTCGACTGCACCGAGGAATGCGTTCGGCTGTCGGCGCACATCGACCAGTTCAGGTCGCTGGTCGAGGGGCCGGAGCTGGCGGGGCGGAAGCTCAATTTCCTGCTCCAGGAGATGAACCGCGAGGCCAACACCATCGGCGCCAAGTCGAACGACGTCGAGATCACGCGTGCCGTGATCGTGATCAAGGAAGAGATCGAGCGCCTGCGCGAGCAGGTGCAGAACGTGGAGTGACCGTGGGGACTCCGGGCCGGGCGCCGGAAACCGCCGGCGACACGATCCCGTTTCGCTTCCAGCCGGGCGGCTTCCTGCTCGTGCTCTCGGGCCCGTCGGGAGCCGGCAAGGGCACGCTCGTGGAGCGGCTGGTGCGCGCGCGCCCCGAATGTGTGTTCTCGATCTCGGCCACCACGCGCCCCCGACGCGCGACCGAGCACGACGGCGTCCAGTACGAGTTCGTGAGCCGCGACGAGTTCGAGCGCCGCCGTTCGGCCGGCCTGTTCCTGGAATGGGCCGAGGTGCACGGCCACCTCTACGCCACGCCGATCCGCTTCGTCGACGAGAACGTGCGCGCCGGCCGCGTGGTGGTGCTGGACGTCGACGTCCAGGGCGGGGCGAGCGTGCGCCGCGTGCGGCCGGACGCGGTGTCGGTGTTCATCTACGCGCCCTCGATCGACGCGTTGCGCGAGCGGCTGCTGGCGCGCAACACCGACAGCCCGGAGACCGTCGAGCGGCGGCTCGAGGATGCCCCGCAGGAGCTGGCGCAGTATCGCGAATATGACTATCTGGTGATGAACGACGAGCTCGAGCCATCGGTTGCCCGGCTCGTCTCGATCGTGGACGCCGAGCTCGCGCGAGTGCGCCGGCTCAAGCCCGCGCGCTGACCCTCCCCCTCAACCCGAGGAGAACTGAACATGACCAAGCTTTCCGCTCTGGTAACGCCACCCGGAAGCAACAAGTACGAGATCGCGATCATCGCGGCCCGCGAGGCACGTCGTATCAACGACTGGACACGGAGGAGCGGCGAGAAGGTCCCCGGCAAGGTGACGGCATCGGCGCTCGAGCGCACCATCCGCGGCGAGGTGGCGTACGGCTACGAGGACATCCCCGAGTAGCCCCGCCGTGCTCAGCGGGCGCACGGTGGCGGTCGGAGTCTCGGGCGGGATCGCCGCCTACAAGGCCTGCGAGCTGGTGCGCTGGCTCAAGGCCCGGGGGTCGGCCGTGATCGTGGTGATGACGCGCGGGGCGGCCGAGTTCGTGACCCCGCTGACCTTTCAGACGCTCTCGGGGAACCCGGTGGTGCACGACCTGTGGGGCGACCAGTCCCCGGGCTTCGACCTGCCCCAGGGGGCCGCCCGCAAGGTCGGCGGCAAGGTCGGGCACGTCGACGTCGCCGAGGCGGCGGACGTGCTGGTGATCGCGCCCGCGACCGCGAACCTGATCGCGCGCCTGGTGCACGGCGAGGCGCCCGATGCGCTCACCTCGGTGGCGCTCGCGAGCCGCTCGCCTTTGATCGTCTGCCCGGCGATGGATGTCGAGATGTGGCGGAATCCCGTGACCCAGGCGAACGTTCGGACGCTCAGGGCGCGCGGCGCGATCGTGGTGGGTCCCGAGAGCGGCCCACTGGCCTCGGGCCTCGAAGGCCCGGGGAGGCTCGCGGACATCGAGACGATCGGCCAGGCGGTCGAAGAGGCACTCGTGCGGCGCGCGAGCCTCGAGGGCGTGCGGGTGCTGGTCGGGGCGGGACGGACCGAGGAGCCGATCGACCCGGTGCGCGTGCTCACCAACCGGTCGAGCGGGAAGATGGGGTTCGCCCTCGCCGAGGGGGCGCGCGACCGGGGCGCCGAGGTGACCCTGGTGGCGGGGCCGGCGAGCATCGATCCGCCCGAGCGGGTGAAGCGCGTGGGGGTCGCGACCGCCGCCGAGATGGAGAAGGCGATGGTCGAGGCGTCCCGGTCGGCCGAAGTCGTGCTCATGGCGGCGGCGGTGGCTGACTTCCGGCCCCGGCGCGTCTCGACGCGGAAGGTCAAGCGCGACGGATCGCTGGAGCTGGAGCTCGAGCCCAACCCCGACATCCTCGCTCGGCTTGCCTCGATGCGCCGCAAGGGCCAGGTGCTGATCGGCTTCGCGCTCGAGACCGAGCAAGGCCTCAGGCGCGCCCGCGCCAAGCTGCAGGAGAAGGGCGTCGACCTGATCGTCCTCAACGCGCCCGGCGAGGCGATCGGAAGCGACACGAATCGCGTGACCCTGGTCGAGGCCCGGACGGCGCGGCGGCTCCCGGTCCTCAGCAAGCGAGAGGTCGCCGAGGAGATCCTCGACCGGGCGCTCGAGCTGAGGGCCGCGCGCGGTGGCGCCGGCCGGGCCGGCCGCGCGCGCCAGGTGGCGGCGAGGACTGTGCCGACGCCCCGAGCGCGCCCCGCGGCCCCTCGCCGTGTGGCGGCGCGAAGGGAGGCACGTTGAGCGCGGGGAACCCTCGCGAAGAGCTCGCCGGCATTGCCCGCAGCCTCCGTACCCACCTCGAGCGGGAGCGCGCCGCCGGCACGGCGGAGCTGCTTGCGGCCAGTGCCAGGGCCGCGGCGCGGCGCGCCGAGAGCCGTGCCGGGACATCGGGCCCGGCCAAGTCTCCGCGCGACCGGAGTTTCGACCCGGCACCCGCCGAGGAGGCGTCGATCGGGACCCCGCGAGCGAGCAAGCGGCCGGCGGCTCCCCCGCCGAAGAGCGCGGCGCCCGCTCCGCTCCCGCACGTCGATCTCTTCGGGAACCCCGTCGCCGTCGCGGTCGCCAGGGCCGAGGAGCCCGAGCCCCTCGACTTCGACCTGCCTCCGGTTCACGCCCCGCTCAACCCCGCGGGGCTCGCCGAGCGCGCCCAGATCACTGAGCGCTCGCTCCCTGTGCTCGGCCGGATCGCGGAGGAAGTGATCGCCTGCACCCGGTGCGGCCTGTGCGAGACGCGCACCAACGCCGTGCCGGGGGTGGGTTCGGGGAGGAGCGGCATCGTGTTCGTCGGCGAGGCGCCGGGGGCCGACGAGGACCGGCGCGGCGAGCCCTTCGTGGGCCGCGCGGGCGAGCTGCTCACGCGCATCATCAAGGCGATGGACGATGCGCAACTCATCGACGGCGTTCCGCTGACGCGGGACACCGTGTACATCTGCAACGTGCTCAAGTGCCGGCCGCCCGAGAACCGCAACCCGCTCCCGCACGAGATCGAGACGTGCTCACCTTATCTCCAGCGCCAGCTGGCGGCCCTCGAGCCGCGACTGATCTGCTGTCTCGGCAAGTTCGCGGCCGAGCTCCTGGTGGGAGCCAAGGGCACGGTGGCGAGCATGCGCGGCAGGACCTACCGCTATCACGGCGCCAAGCTGATCGTCACCTACCATCCGGCGGCGTGCCTGAGGAATCCCAACCTCAAGCGGCCGGTCTGGGAGGACATGCAGCTCTTGGCGCGCGAGTATCGATCGAATTGAGGCACGCCGGGGCTCCGGGGCGTCCGGCCCGCGCACGGCACCGAACGCGCCGGGATACCCGCCGCGGACGGGTCGGGCCGGGGCGGCCGACGTCCGGGGCGCGGTCGTAGGAAGGGAACTCCACCAGGCGCGGGCGGCCGCGCCGTAGAGGGACGCCCATGACGGACATCATTGCACGCTCGATCGGCACCTCGGCCGAAGGCCCGATCCCCCCTCAGGCGCTCGACGCCGAGCGCTCGGTGCTGGCGGCCATGCTGCTGGACACCGAGGCGATCGGCAGGGCCGTCGAGCACATCGAGTCGCCGGTCTTCTATCGCGTGGCGCACCAGAAGATCTTCGGCGGCATCGTGGCGCTCTACAACCGCAACGAGAAGGTGGACCTCATCACGCTCTCGGAGGAGCTGCGCAAGCGCGGCGACCTCGAGGCGATCGGCGGTCCGCCGGCGCTCGCCCAGATCCTCGACTACGCCGCGACCTCGGCCAACCTCGAGCAGCACATCCGCATCGTCCACAGCAAGTCGGTGCTGCGCTCGCTCATCAAGGCCACGGGCGAGATCCAGCAGGAGTGCTTCGCGGGCAGCGACGAGACCGCGGTGATCCTCGATCGCGCGGAACAGCGCATCTTCGAGATCACCGACCGGAGGGTGCGCCAGGGCTTCGTCTCGATGAAAGAGCTCATGATGCCGACCATGAAGCACATCGAGGAGCTGTCCGAGCGCAAGGTGTTCGTGACCGGCGTCCCGTCGGGCTACGACGACCTCGACAAGCTCACCGCCGGCTTCCAGAAGAGCGACCTGGTCATCATCGCGGGGCGCCCGGCGATGGGGAAGACCTCGTTCGCGCTCAACCTGGCGGAGAACGCCGCGATTCACCACCAGCGCCACGTCGCGGTGCTGTCGTTGGAGATGAGCAAGGAGCAGCTCGCGCTGCGCCTGCTGTGCTCGCAGGCCGAGGTGGCGCTCTTCAAGGTGCGAAGCGGGCACCTCAACGAGAGCGAGTGGCGGCGGCTCAGCAACCTGACCGGCGGTCTCTACAAGGCCCCGATCATGATCGACGACAGCGCGGCCCCGACGGTGCTTGAGATCCGCGCCAAGTGTCGGAGGCTCAGGGCCGAAGACAGGCTCGACCTGGTGGTGATCGATTACCTGCAGCTGATCCGCTCGAGCGGGTCGGTCGAGAACCGCGTGCAGGAGATCTCCCAGATCACGCGCGCGCTCAAGGCGCTGGCCAAGGAGCTCGACATTCCGGTGATCGCGCTGTCGCAGCTCTCGCGCGCGGTGGAGACGCGCGCCGGCGGGGACCGGCGGCCGCAGCTCTCGGATCTGCGCGAAAGCGGCAGCATCGAGCAGGACGCGGACGTCGTGCTGTTCGTCTACCGCGAGGAGATGTACAAGAAGGAGGACCCGAGCCTGAAGGGCAAGGCCGACATCATCATCGCCAAGCAGCGCAACGGACCGACCGGCGACGTGAAGCTCACGTTCCTGCACGACTACACCAAGTTCGTGCCCTACCGCCCGGTGATGCCGGGCGAGACCGAGCCGGCTTTCTGATGTCCAGCCGCCCCCCCGCCGCGGCCGAAAACTAGCGGATGGAACAGTCGATCTGGGTCTCCGGGACCCGCTACGTCGGCTTCAAGGTCACCCACTGGGTGTCCGAGGTCGGGCGAGTCACCCTGATGTACGGGGACATGATCCGCTCGGCGCTGGGGAAGCTGCCGTCCTATCGCGTCACCATCGACCAGATGGGCGCGATCGGGGTGGGCTCGCTGGGTCTCGTGATCGTGGTGAGCCTGTTCACGGGGGCGGTGGCCGCGGTCCAGGCGGCGTACCAGTTCTCGAACGTGGTCCCGCTCAAGTACCTGGGCGCCGTGATCCTGCGCTCGACCATCATCGAGCTCGGGCCGGTGCTGACGGCCCTGGTGGTGGGAGGGCGCGTCGGAGCCGCGATCGCCGCCGAGCTCGGCACCATGAAGGTGACCGAGCAGATCGACGCTCTGCGTGCGATGGGGATCAATCCGATCCGTTTCCTGGTCCTGCCCCGGGTGTTCGCCGCCACCGTGATGCTCCCGGTGATGACGATCTTTTCCAACGCCATCGCCATCATCGGGGGCTTCCTGGTCGCGGTCCTCACCATCGGCGTGAGCCCGGGCACCTACCTCAACAGCCTCAAGGACTTCTTCTACTACAAGGACCTGTTCTCCGGGCTGCTCAAGGCGATGTGCTTCGGCAACATCATCGGAACCATGGGATGCTTCTACGGCTTCTCGACCGAGGGCGGAGCCGAGGGGGTCGGCATCGCCACCACCCGGGCCGTGGTGGCGTCCTGCGTGCTGGTCCTGGTCACCGATTACCTGCTCGCGAGCGTGCTGTTCCGGATCATCTTCTCCACCTCATGATCGCCATCCGGAACCTCAAGAAGCGGCTGGGGGGGAAGCAGGTTCTGGACGGCGTCGATCTGGAGGTGCGCTC
>VBOT01000165.1:5138-5696 GCA_005893225.1 Candidatus Eiseniibacteriota bacterium | reverse complement strand
TGCTCAAGCACATCCTGGGGCTGATGATGCCCGACCAGGGATCGATCGAGGTGAACGGGGAGGAGATCGTGGGGCGCAAGGAGCGCGAGCTCAACCAGATCCGGAAGAAGTTCGGCATGGTGTTCCAGGGTGCGGCGCTGTTCGACTCGATGACGGTCGGGGAGAACGTGGCGCTGGCGTTGCGCGAGCACACCGACCTCGACGAGCAGGCGATCGAGCGGCGGGTGGTCGAGCGTCTCGAGTGGGTGGGGCTCAAGCAGGTCGAGCAGATGAAGCCCGCATCCCTCTCGGGAGGGATGCGCAAGCGCGTCGGGCTGGCCCGGGCCATCGCGATGGACCCCGAGTTCATCCTCTACGATGAGCCGACCACGGGGCTGG
Source organism: Candidatus Eiseniibacteriota bacterium (assembly GCA_005893225.1). Classification (GTDB taxonomy): domain Bacteria; phylum Eisenbacteria; class RBG-16-71-46; order RBG-16-71-46; family RBG-16-71-46; genus WS-3. The sequence goes on along the minus strand of VBOT01000165.1, from coordinate 5,318 downwards.
ACCCCATCATGTCCGACGCGATCGACCGGCTGATGCGCGACCTGCAGCGACGGATGAACGTGACCTCGATCGTCGTCACCCACGACCTCGGGAGCGCCTTCAAGGTCGGCGACCGCATCGCCATGCTGCTCGGGGGGAAGATCATCTTCAACGGCCCTCCGGACGAGGTGCGCCAGACGC
>VBOT01000165.1:0-5131 GCA_005893225.1 Candidatus Eiseniibacteriota bacterium | reverse complement strand
TAGCAAGATGCCGACAACACCGGAAGCCCCGTCCCCGGGCCCACCGCCCGGACGCCGGAGCCGTGAACGAGCTTCCCTGCGGGGAAGCCCGAGACGATCGCGCGGGTCGCGGTACGGGGTGCTGCGGGGGAGCGCGAACAAGGGAGGCGCGTGAGTCGCAAGACTGAGATCGAGGTCGGAATCACGGTGCTGGTGGCGGTCGCCATCCTCATCGGGGGGATGGCGTGGCTCAAGGACTACTCGCTCCATCACTCCAAGCGGACCTGGCAGGTCGTGTTCCCCCAGACCGGCGGGCTCGCTGCCAGCGACGAGGTGCTGGTGAACGGGATCCGCAAGGGTGACGTGACCCGGATGAGGCTGGTGGGCGACAAGGTGATCGTGGAGCTCTCCCTCGACCGGGACATCACCATCACGCGCGACAGCCAGGTCGCGATCCGGAACGTCGGACTGATGGGGGAGAAGGTGATCGCCGTCGACCTCAAGACGACCGGCGCGCCCTATACCACGCGGGACCTGATCCCGGGGATCTACGAGAAGGGGCTGGGCGAGGTGATGGGGCAGATCGGACAGAGCGTGGATGCGGTGGCGGCGCTCTCGGAGGAGCTGCGCCAGGTCGTGACGCTGCTCAACAAGGACGGCAAGCTGGTGAACGCGGTCCAGAACTTCAGCCGCACCAGCGAGGAGATGAGACTCGCGGTGTCGGAGAACCGGGCCGCGCTGCGCGAGGCGATCCGGAACATCGACGCGGCCTCGAGGACGGCGAAGAGCCTCACCACCGATCGCGAGGGCCAGCTCCGCCAGGCCCTCGATAACTTCGCCTCGGCGGCGGACAAGATGGACCAGCTCTCGGGGCGTCTCGACTCGCTGCGCGCGGTGATCCACACCACCACCAGCCGCGTCGAGCGGGGTGAGGGCACGCTCGGCAAGCTGATCAAGGACGACCAGCTCTACGCCGAGCTCCACGATTCGGTGCAGTCGCTCAAGGAGCTGATCGAGGACATCAGGGCCCACCCGAAGAAGTACCTGAAGATCAGCTTCTTCTAATCTTCTGGTACCTTGGCGGATGCGGATCGCGCCCCTCGATCCGCCCTGACAGACCCCAGTCGTCCGGGAGGAGCGAGTGCCGAAGCCGGCCAGGGCCCATTTCTTCTGCTCCGCGTGCGGGAACGAGGAGACCCGCTGGTTCGGTCGCTGCCCCTCGTGCAGCGCCTGGAACAGCGCCGTCGAGGCGCCCGCTGCCCGCGGCCAGGCCGCCCCGGCCGGCAAGCAGGGGCGCGGCCGCTGGGCGCCGCGCGGCACGCAGGCGGCGGCGCCTGCGGAGGCGCGGCCGCTCGGCGAGGTCCGGAACGAGGGCCCGGAGCGCTCGCCCACCGGCCTCGGCGAGCTCGACCGCGTGCTCGGCGGCGGCCTGGTGCGCGGCTCGCTGGTCCTGGTCGGCGGCGACCCGGGAATCGGCAAGAGCACCCTGCTCCTCCAGCTCGCCTCCTCATTGGCGGCCGGCGGGCGCAAGGTGCTGGTGGTCTCGGGTGAGGAGAGCGAGGAGCAGGTGCGGATGCGCGCCTCGAGGATCGGCGACATCCCCGAGGGCCTGCTCATCCTGTGCGAGACCGAGCTCGAGGCGGTGCTCGAGGCGGCCGGCCGGCTCCAGCCCCACGCCCTGGTCGTGGACTCGATCCAGACCCTGGCTCGCTCCGACATCGAAGGCGGTTCCGGGTCGGTCACGCAGGTGCGCGAGTGCGGGCTCGCCCTGCTGCACTACGCCAAGGGATCCTCGGTCCCGGTGTTCCTGGTGGGCCACGTCACCAAGGACGGCGCCGTGGCCGGGCCGCGCGTGCTCGAGCACATGGTCGACGCGGTGCTCTACCTCGAGGGGGAGCGCTACCAGCACTACCGCGTCCTGCGCGCCGCCAAGAACCGCTTCGGCTCGACCCACGAGCTGGGCGTATTCGAGATGACCGACCGCGGGCTCGTCGAGGTCCGCAACCCGAGTGCCGTGTTTCTCTCCGAGTCGAGGCGCGCCGAGCCCGGCTCGGCCGTGGTGGCGAGCCTCGAAGGCACGCGGCCGCTCCTGGTCGAGGTGCAGGCCCTGGTGTCGACCTCGTTCTACGGCACCCCGCAGCGCGTCACGACCGGGCTCGATCCGCGGCGCCTCGCGGTGCTGCTCGCGGTGCTCGAGCGGCGGGTCGGTCTCAGGCTCGGGCGCCACGACGTGTTCGTCACCGTCACCGGCGGCCTGGTCCTCGACGAGCCGGGCACGGACCTCGGCGTGGCCATGGCCGTGGCCTCGTCGTTCAGGAGCCGGCCGGTGCTTCCCGGCACGCTGCTGGTCGGGGAGGTGTCGCTCTCCGGGGAGCTGAGGCGCGTCCCCCGGGTGGAGGCGCGGGTGCGGGAGGCGGCTCAGCTCGGCTTCCGGCGCGCCGGCGTGCCGGAGGTCCAGAAGGCCGAGGCCGAGGTCGCGGGCGTCGAGGTGGTTCCGCTCGCCACGCTGCGCGAGGGAGTCGAGAGGCTGCTGGGGGAGAAGGCGGCCCCCGCGAGGCGGGAGGAGCCCGTCGCGGAGCGGAGCCCGAGGTGAGCGTCGGCGCGATCCTGCTGTGCGCGGGCAAGGGAGAGAGGCTCGGGGCCGGAACGTCGAAGGCGCTGGTCCCGCTCGCGGGCCGGCCGCTCTTCGCGTGGAGCCTCGAGGCGCTCGAGCGGTGTCCGGCGATCGAGGGCATCGTGGTGGTCGGCCCGGTCCAGGGCCTCGAGCAGGGGCTCGCCTCCTCGGGCGTCCGGCCTGCCAAGCTGGTGGCCTGGTGCGAGGGCGGGAAGGAAAGGCAGGACTCGGTGCGGAGCGGGCTGTCGGCGCTTCCTCCATCTTATACCCACGTCGCGATCCACGACTGCGCGCGCGCGCTGGTCGGGCTGCCGCTGATCGCGCGCGTGGTGGCCGACGCCCTGGAGCACGGGGCGTCGATCGCGGCGGTTCCCCTGGAGGACACGGTCAAGCGCGTGGCCCTGGGCGTGGTGGAGGCGACGGTGCCGCGCGCGGGCCTGTGGCGCGCGCAGACCCCGCAGGCGTTTCGGCGCGACTGGCTGGAGGCGGCCCACGCGGCCGCCGTCGGCCGCGCCACCGACGACGCGGCGCTGGTCGAGTCGCTCGGCCATCGGGTGCGGGTGAGCGAGGGCGATCCGCTCAACTTCAAGATCACGACTCCCCGCGACCTCAAGCTGGCGGAGGCGTGGCTGGCCTCCCAGCACGCTCTCAGCTAGAAAGGTAACCATGGAGCTCGCGACCGCACACGCTTCGGGTCGATCTCGCGCCGGCGCCTGGCTCGCGGGGGGCTGAGTTGGCGACCCGGGTCGGCATCGGCTACGACATCCATCCCCGGGCGGCGGATCGGACGTTGGTTCTGGGCGGGGTCGAGTTCCCCGGTGAGGCGGGGCTCGAGGGACACAGCGACGCGGACGTCCTGGTCCACGCCATCGGCGATGCGTTGCTCGGATCGCTCGCCCTCGGAGACCTCGGCCGTCACTTCCCGCCGGGCGACCCGCGCTGGAAGGGCGCCTCGAGCCTCGATCTCCTGCGCCTGATCCGCGCCATGCTCGACGGAATGGGCGCCCAGGTGGTTCACGTCGACGCCACCGTGATCGCCGAGGCGCCGAAGCTAGCCCCGCTGCGCGATGCCATGTGCGCGAACATCGCGCGCGCGCTGCGCGTCGGGATCTCCCAGGTGTCGATCAAGGCCACCACCAACGAGGGGCTCGGGGCGGTGGGTCGAGGCGAGGGGATCGCGGCCATGGCGGTCGCGACCGTCGAGGCGAGCTCTTCATGAGCGAGCCCGAGGTCCGGGTGCGCTTCGCGCCGAGCCCGACCGGCTGGCTCCACGTGGGCGGGGCCAGGACGGCGTACTTCAACTGGCTGTTCGCCCGGGGGCGGGGCGGCCGCTTCGTGATCCGGATCGAGGACACCGACGCCCAGCGCTCGAGCCCCGAGAGCGAGAGCGGCGTGCTCGACGACCTCGACTGGCTGGGGCTGGACCACGACGAGGGGCCGGACGTGGGAGGCCCCCACGGCCCCTACCGGCAGAGCGAGCGCCTCGATCTCTATCGCGCGGCGGCCGAGCGCCTGCTGGAAGCCCACCACGCTTACCCGTGCTTCTGCACCGACCAGGAGCTCGAGGAGCGCCGCCGCCAGGCGCTCGCGGCCGGCCGCACCCCTCATTACGACCGCCGCTGCCGGGGGCTCTCCGCCGCCGAGCGCGATTCGCGTCGCGACGAGGGGCGCCCGGAGAGCGTCCGCTTCGCGGTCGAGGCGCGCGACTGGGTGCTCGACGACCTGGTGCGGGGAGAGGTGCGGTTCCCGGACGGGATGGTCGGGGACTTCGTGCTGCTCAGGTCGACCGGGCTTCCGACCTATAACTTCGCCGCCGCCGTGGACGACGCGGCGATGCGCATCTCTCACGTGATCCGGGCCGAGGAGCACCTGGCCAACACGCCGCGGCAGCTCATGATCTACGAGGCGATGGGGACCAGGCCGCCGCGGTTCGCCCACGTGCCGCTGATCCTCAACCGCGACCGCTCGAAGATGAGCAAGCGCGAGGGCGAGGCCGCGGTGTCGGTCTCCGACTGGCGGCGCGCCGGCTACGTGCCCGAGGCGCTGCTGAGCTACCTGGCGCTGCTCGGGTTCCATCCCGGAGACGACCGCGAGATCCTGACGCGCGAGGAGCTGCTCCGGGCGTTCTCGCTCGAGCGGGTGGGGAAGAGCGGCTCGGTGTTCGACCCGGACAAGCTGCGCTGGGTGAACGCCCACTACCTCCATCACGCGAGCGGCGCCGAGCTCCGGGCGTGGGGAGAGGTGTTCCTGCCCGAGTCCGCGCGCGGCTTGCCCCCGGGCGAGCTGGAACGCTGGCTCGAGGCGGTGCGCGGGAACCTCGCGACCCTCGCGGACCTGCCGGCCGAGCTCGGCGCCCTGCTCGAGGGGCCCCGCGCCTTCGAGCCGGCGGCGCGCGAGGCGCTGGAGAGCGCCGCGGCGGCCGAGCTCGCGGAAACGCTCGCCGCCGATCTCGAGACGCTTGCGGAGTGGAGCGCCGAAAGTATTAAATCCGCCGTTCAACGGACGGGCAAGCGGCTGGGGCTCAAGGGACGGGACCTG
>VBOT01000030.1 GCA_005893225.1 Candidatus Eiseniibacteriota bacterium | reverse complement strand
CGTCACGGGCGAGCCGACGGGTCGGGATCTCGAAGTGCAACGGAAGACAGGAACTGGACAAGCCAGGTTCCGGGTGGGAGCCTCATCAGGAAGATTGCGCTCGCAAGCCCTGCTGAGACATCGCAGGGCAGGCTGGGAGCCGTGGTTATCGGAGCGTGTCGCGCGCGCAGAGGCCTATGAACCAGGCCAGCGCGCAGCTCGAGCCAACGATGAAGAAGACCCTACTCTTCTGTTCGCCCTTGCTGGCCCTCGCGGCGCCCAGTGCGATTGCAGGGATCGATCTGACCTGGCGAGCCTGCAACACGACTCCGGGCATGACGTCCTACGACGTGCTTGACTGCGCCGCCGCCGGAGGCGGCGCTATCGACCTCTTTGGCTGCTTCCAGGTAGCTGAGACACAGGACAGCGTCGTCGATATGGATTGCAGCTTGAACGTCGAGTGGAACGATGACCCTGCACGGCCGCTGGGAGACTTCTGGCACTTCGAAAGGGGGGGCTGCAACGACCTGGCAAATGGATCGGCCGTCCTGTCGATCACACGACCGGACACTTTGTGCAGCGGCACTGTCAGTCCATGGGACGCGCGGACGACTCAGTTCGCCAAGGACTACCGGCCTGACACGCCGTGCAGCGGTCAGTTCTACCTCACGATCTATCGGCAAACCCCGCTCAAGCTCTTGGCCAACACCAACTATTTTGGGTTCAGGGTCACGTTCCGCACGGACCATGCAGTAGAGAATGGAACGGGCGAGTGCATTGGGTGCCCCGACCCGATCCGTCTCTTCTGGAATACCGCGTTGTTGATCAACATACGCGCCGATGGGCATCCATACGTAGTCTCGGGGGCCGGTTTTGTCTCCGACTGCGTGACGTTGAACCCTGGTGGTTTTTGCGGCTGTCACACCGACTGCTTCTTGAACTGCTCCACCGTCCCCGTGCGCAACCGAACCTGGGGCCAGCTCAAGTCGTTTTACCGGTAACGCTCGAGAGAGCAACGCCGCCCCTTACGGGCCCCGTCCCGGCTCCCTCCCGATTTCCCTTCGCCCGCCCGTTGCCCCTACATTCGTCGCTCCCAGCGAGGAGACCGACATGCCGACCGCACTCCATTCCGACCTTCTGCACGACATCGTCGCGCGCCTGGGCGAGGCGAACCGTCGTTTCGCCGCAGCCTATCCCGGAGAGAAGCCCGACCGGCAGCCGGTTCACACCGTCTACGGCGGGGCGCACCTCTTCAAGGCCGACATCGCGCAGAAGCTCGGCGCCGCGGCGCTGCGATCACTCGAGGAGTACGCGTCCGACGCGGCCACCTTCGCGCGCGTGATCGGGCTCACCAGCGTTCGCGGGGAGGACGGCTCCCTCGGTCACGCGACCGGCGCCCGGCTATCGCCCACCACGGCTTCGCTCGCCGAGGCGGTGTACACGCGCGTCATCGAGAAGCTGGGCCACGAGCCGGTCGAGGACTTCCGCATCGACTTCGAGGACGGCTACGGCAACCGGCCCGACGCCGAGGAAGACGCCCACGCCGGAGCGGCGGCCGAGGAGATGGCGCTGGGTCTCCGGGAGCACACGCTGCCTCCCTTCGTCGGCATCCGCATCAAGCCGCTGAGCCAGGAGCTCCAGCGGCGCGCGCTCCGAACGCTCGATCTCTTCGTCACCACGCTGGTCGACAAGACCGGCGGGGTGATCCCGCCCCACTTCGTGGTCACGCTTCCCAAGGTGGTCTCTCCCGAGCAGGTGTCGGCCCTGATCGAGACGTTCGAGATCCTGGAGCGGGCGAACGGTCTCTTCCCCGGATCGCTGAAGCTCGAGCTGATGATCGAGACGCCCCAGGCGATCATCGGGCCGCGCGGCGACTTCATGGTCCCCCACCTGGTCTCCGCGGCGCGCGGGCGCTGCCGCGGGGCGCACTTCGGCACCTACGACTACACCGCCGGCATCAACATCACCGCGCTCCACCAGGTGCCGTCGCATCCGGCCTGCGACTTCGCGCGGCATGTTCTCCAGGTGTGCCTCGCCGGGACCAGCATCACGATCTCCGACGGCGCCACCACGGTGATGCCCGTGGGCCCGCATCGGGCCTCCCCGGGAGGGCCGCCGCTCACCCGCGCGCAGCAGGAGGAGAACGCCCGTGCCGTCCACCGCGCCTGGAAGATCCACTACGACGACGTGCGGAGCTCGCTGCGCAACGCCTACTACCAGGGCTGGGACCTGAACCCCGCCCAGCTCCCCACCCGCTACGCCGGGGTGTTCTCGTTCTTCCTCGAGAGCCGTGACGAGGCGGCGGCGCGCCTCAAGGCGTTCGTCCAGAAGGCCGCCCAGGCGACCCTGATGGGCAGCGTCTTCGACGACGCCGCGACCGGGCAGGGGCTGCTCAACTTCTTCATCCGCGGCATCAACTGCGGGGCGCTGACCGAGGACGAAGCGCTGGCCACCGGCCTCACGCTGGACGAGCTGCGCGGGCGGTCGTTCGTGAAGATCCTGAACGCGCGGCGCGTGCTGGGCTGAGAGACGATCGCCCGCGGCCGTAGCCGTGCCGCCGGACCTCAGCTCCCCCGGTAGGTCGAGAACCCGTACGGGCTCACCAGCAGAGGCACGTGGTAGTGCTGGGTCGGGTCGCGAACCTCGAAGAGCACGGTCACCTCGGGGTAGAAGGTCATCATCCCGAAGACCTTGAAGTAGGCGCCGGTCTCGAACGTCAGGCGATACTGGCCGCGCTCGAGCGCCGGGCCCCCGTCGAGCAGGTCGCGCACGCGCCCGTCCTCGTCGGTGGTGCGCTCGGCCAGCATCACCCAACCGCTCGACCCGTCTCGTCTCTCGAGCCGCACCGCCACGCCCGGCGCCGGCCGGCCGAGTGCCAGGTCGAGCACGTGAGTCGTGATCGGGCTCACGGCCCGCTCAGCAGCTTCTCGAGGCGTAACCGAGTGATCTTTGATTGCTCCTCCGCGGCGATCCCGAGCTCGACGTCGGCGTCGTTCTGCAGTCGCGACTCGAGCAGCGCGAGCATCTCCCCGGCGCCCTTCCCCGTCGCGCACACGATGAAAATATAACCGAACTTCTCCTCGTAGGCGCGGTTCCCCTCGGCGAGCGCCCGGAGCGTGGTCTCGGTCGCCCCGGCGGCTCCACGCTGCTCGTCGGCGGCCCACGCCGCGGTGGAGCCGAACCGGGCGCGCACCGAGTCGAGGTCGCCGATCCGCGGGTGGTGAGAGAACGCCTCGCGCCAGTCGCCTGGGGTGAGCGCGCGCGCCCCGCGCTCGGCCTCGGACAGGAGATGGTCCCGGTCGCGGAACGGCCGGGCCGCGCACAGACGCTCGACCCATGCGGACGCTCCGCAGCAGCGCTCGAGCTCGGCGCGCGCGGCATCGAAAGGGAGGCGGTTAAGGTCCTCGACCGTCATGGCGGAAACGCATCGTTCCCGAATCTCGGACGAATGTCTAGAATGGCCGACCGGCCGCTCGAGGCGAGCGTGCCGTGAGTCGGAAGGGCGGCAGGCGCCGCCCGAGAGAGCCGCCTCGCCCGCGGCAGGAGATCTCACGAATGGATTCGCCCACTCAACCGGAAGCAGCGGCGTTCTCGGGGCTGATCGACCTCGCCTCGGAGCGGCTCGGCGGCCAGGCCGTGCTCGCCAACGACGAGTTCTTTGCGCCCAAGGAGAACCTCCTCAAGCCCAGCCGCGGGGTCTTCCTGCCCGACGAGTACACCGACCGCGGCAAATGGATGGACGGCTGGGAGACGCGGCGGCGGCGCACGCCCGGCCACGACTGGTGCATCATCAAGCTCGGCGTCGCCGGCGAAATCTCTGGCGTGGACATCGACACCAGCCACTTCCTCGGGAACCATCCTCCGTACGCCTCCATCGAGGCGAGCGAATTCGCCGGCGATCCCGGCCCCGAAACACTCGCGGCCGCGACCGCGCGCTGGTCCGAGATCCTTCCCCGCTCGCCGCTCAAGCCGGGCTCACAGAACCTGTTCGCCACGCAGAGCGCGGGACGATTCACCCACGTCCGCCTCAACATCTTTCCCGACGGCGGCGTGGCGCGGCTGAGGCTCTACGGGCGGGCGGCGCCTGACTGGAGCCGCATCAGGCCAGGGAGTCAGGTCGACCTCGCGGCGGTCGAGAACGGCGGAGTGGTGGTGGCGGCGAGCGACATGTTCTTCGGCTCGAAGGAGAACCTGACCATGCCGGGTGAGAGCCGCAGCATGAAGGACGGCTGGGAGACCCGGCGCCGGCGCGGGCCTGGGCACGACTGGGCGATCGTGCGGCTCGGGCGGGCGGGCCGGATTCGCCGCATCGAGGTCGACACCAGCCACTTCAAGGGCAACTACCCCGATCGCTGCTCGGCCGATGGGTGCCACGAGCCCGACGCGGTCGTGGACTCGCTGACCTCGAGCGAGCTGCGATGGGCCGAGATCCTGGGCGAGACCAAGCTCGAGGCCCACAGGCTCCGCAGGTTCGAGAAGGAGCTGGCCGACGTCGGCGCGTGCACTCACGTGCGGCTCAACATCTATCCCGATGGGGGCGTGAGCCGGCTTAGGGTGTACGGGACGCTGGAGTGAAAGAACGGGGCTAACCGGCAGGGACGATGCCCCTGCACAGGCGCCCCACGTCCCCGAGAGAGTCTTGAACGCGGATCCGATCGCTCGCTCGCGCGAGCTCGTCGCCAACGCCAGGCGCATCGTGACCCTGACGGGCGCCGGAATCTCGGCGGAGAGCGGCGTCCCCACGTTTCGCGGGTCCGCCGGACTGTGGCGCACGTTTCGCCCCCAGGACCTCGCCACGCCCGAAGCCTTCGCGCGCGATCCTGGATTGGTGTGGGAATGGTACGACTGGAGGCGGGGTTTGATCGCGAGCGCGAAGCCCCCGGACACCACGCCCTGGTGAGACTCGAGGCTCGCACGGAATGCTTCACCTTGGTGACCCAGAACGTCGATGGGCTCCACCGCTTGGCCGGGAACCGCAACATCATCCACCTGCACGGCGACATCTGGACGATCCGCTGCACGCGCTGCGGCGCCGAGCGGCAAGACCACTCCGTGCCGCTGCCTGAGCTGCCGCCCCGTTGCCGATGCGGCGAGATCAATCCGGAGCCGACCGGGTACTCGGAGCACGTGTTATCGATCGGCGGCAAGGCCGGCGAGGTGCTGCCCGAGATCGTAGGGTAGGCGGAGCGGCGGTGAGTCGAGGCTGGCGACCCTTCTCACCAGAAGAAGTTTCCCAGCAACTGCATCACCAGCGTCTGCACTCCTGCAAAGCAGATCAGCGCGAAGGCTCGCTCGGGCGCGAGCCGGCGGAGCGCCAGCAGGAGATAGGGATAGGCAAACAGGCAGGCGCGTGCCGTCTCGCCGGTGCGGTACGCGCCCGAGGCGAACATGAGCGCGAGCGTCCCCACGGCCCCCATCATGACGCCCGTCACCGGGTCTCCGTCCCCGCCCCGGCGCCATGGCATTCGCACCATCGTCGCCGCCGTCCCGAGTGACAGGAACAGCACGATCTCCGCGACGTCCTCGACACGTGTCATGGCGTACACGAGAGGCCGACTGACCAGCAGGAAACCGTGGCGGTTCTCGAGTCGCGATGCCGTCATGAAGGCCTGGACGTGGTCGTAGCCCCAGACCCGATGGACCGCGATGAAGACCAGGGCGCTCATCCCGACGGTGATGGCCAGGGCCGTGAGCAGCGCCCGGCGCCCGCGCCCTTCCGTCTGGAAGAGCCCCGCGAGACCGGTTGCCACGACCAGAAAGACGCCGCCGAAGGAGAGCAAGCTGACCGACAGGAACCCGATCGTCATGAGGCTCACGGCTCCGGCGCTCGGTCCCGAACGCGCGACACGCACGCACCCGAGGAGGAAGACCGACGCCAGGAAGGCGATGACGCCGTCGAGGCTCACCGCACCGTAGATGTTGAACGCCGGGGTCGCGGCAAGAAGCAGAGTCAGCAAGCCAGCCCGCCGGGCGTCGGCACCCACCTCGCGGAGCACGAGCCACACCACGGGCAGCGTCAGCGAAGAGATCAGGACGAACGCCAGCGAGAGAAACGCCAGGTTTCCCCACGCCGCCTGCAGCACGAAGAAATGCAGCAGTACCGCGAATGGAGGATGGGTGCGTGAGTGGATGAGCAGATGCGGCTGGGCGGTGTTGAACTCGGAGAGCCAGACTCCGGGACTTCGGATGCGCACCGCGTCGTGAAAGTACTGGACGTGGGTCCCGAGGTACGGCTGGTAGAACGGCTTCAGGAATCCGGCATCGAACCCGCCCTGCGCGAGGTTTCCGAACAGGAGCAACAGGAGCCCGAGCGCCCAGGCCTGCGCCGCCCCGAGCCGCCGCATCCGGAGCCCGAACCCAAGGACGAGCAGGTAAGCCAGCGCGTAGGGGACGCCGCGCGGGTGAAACGGAGGGCCGAGCAGGATCGCGATCGGGAAGGTGACCGGACATCCGGTCCGGTGACCAGTCACGAGGAGCGTGAAGTTGACGGCCCACAGCAGGGCGAGTGCCAGCAGAAGCCGGAAGACGGCTCCCATGGGGATGCCGCTCCCCGGCGACGCGCGCGGCTCTGCCTCGCGCGTGGCCTCGTCTAGGGCGATCGCGGCGTCCGTTCCCGCATGCACGATGGGCTTATCGGCCGGTCACGCCGGTCGATTCATCGGTGGCGGCGTTGACGCCGGAGCCGCCTGCTCCGGGATGTGCACCTGCATAGAAAAAGGGATCCTTGACATGCCGGCGCCACGCGCTGATAGTTCGCGATAGCTGGGCGTGGCACCTCGATGCGGGTCAACCCTCGGTGCCTGGTTTGCGTGCCGAGCTCTTCCTCCCTCACGGAACCCGACTCACCTGCTGCGGTTCCCGATTGACCCCCGAACTTACTGGCTAGAGGCCGGGCAACAGGTTGGGCAACAAGGCGTCGCGCTGACGCTCTTGCTTGGCATTTTCCATAGCCGAGTCGACTGGTTGGATATTTCCCCCGTGGAGGCCTCATGAGCTCGCGTCCTGCGCGCCAGGGAGTCGCGTGGATTGCCTTGGCCCTCGCGCTGGCAGCACCCGCCGTGGCGCAGCAAAAGCCTGAAATCCCATCGTCCGCTCCTGCCGCCGCCACGGGGCGCATCGTGGGACGGGTGCTCGAGCGCGGCAAGGATCCCGTGGCGTTCGCCAACGTCATCATTCTCGGCACCAAGCAGGGCGCCCCGACCGACGAGAACGGGAACTTCGTGCTGACTGGCGTGCCGGTCGGGACGTACACGGTCCGGGTGCAGGCAATCGGCCACGACAAGCAGATGCAGACCGGCGTCCAGGTCAACGCCGGCGCCACCACCACGGTCAACTTCACCTTCGTCGAGTCCAAGGCGGTGATCCTCCCGGAGATCGAGGTGCGCGCCGAGAAGCGCATCGACACCAAGTCCTCGACCACGCGGCAGACCATCTCGGCAGAGAAGCTGCGCGAGCTGCCGGTCGACAACCTGCGCCAGGCTATCGCCACCAAGGCCGGCGTCGTCTCCCAGGGAGGCGAGCTCCACTTCCGCGGCGGGCGCGCGGGCGAGATCAAGTACCAGTTCGACGGCGTCGAGGCCACCGATCCGCTGTTCGGCCGCGGCGCCAACATCGCCAACCTGGCGGTGGCGGGCACCGACATCATCACGGGAGGGGCGGACGCCGAGTACGGCAACGCGCTCTCCGGCGTGGTGAGCGTCACCACCAAGGAAGGCACCGACCGGCTGGCGGGCGAGGTGCGGTGGGACACCGACCGCTACCTGGACCCCACCAAGACCTTCGACGACTACGACCGCTTCAGCTTCGGCTTCGGCGGCCCCACGCCGATCAAGAGCCTCACCTACTTCGCGACCTACGAGGGGACGTTCACGGACACCTACCTGCGCTCGACCCTGACCCAGCCGCATCGCACCCTGCTCGACTTCATCAAGCTCGGCAATCGCCAGTCCAACCAGATCAACACCAACTTCAAGCTGGCCTATCGCGCGAACCCCAGGAACAAGATCACGCTCGAGACCATCAACAACCGCAGCATCGAGACTCCGTACAACCACATGTGGAGCCGCCAGGGCTACGTCCAGGTGACCTACGACACCATCCGGACGGCGAACCAGCCCGATGCCTACAACCCGCGCTACGGCACCTGGTCGCCGTTCAAGATCGACAACACCTACCAGCCGGTGAACATGCCGGACCACTTCCCGACGCGGGACGACAGGTACCACCAACTGACGTCGGTGTGGACCGACCAGCTTTCGGAGAAGAGCGTGTGGACGACGCGGGCCTCGGTGCTGACCTTCCAGTCGCTGAACTCGGTGGGGCGCAAGCAGCCCTGGGAGTACGCGATCCAGAGCCCGTTCTACTGGAACGGCAACACCCAGGTGGGCACGGAGAACAACCCGTTCTTTGCCACCCACGGCGACTATCCGCGCTATTCGCAGAGCAGCTCGACCATCTACAACATGAAGAGCGATCTCTCGACCCGGCACTGGAAGCAGCACACCTGGAAGACCGGCTTCGAGGTCAAGTACAACCGGGTCGAGAACCTCAACCTGACGCTTCCCAACGTCGAGACCAACGGGCTCCCCGGCGGCATCCGCTCGGACTTCATCAATTACAACCCCGAGGCGGGCGTGTACCTCCAGGATCGCTGGGAATTCGAGGGCCTAGTGCTCAACGCCGGGATGCGCTACGACATGTTCAGTCCGGGCGATCAGATCGCGACCAAGGACCTGAAGAGCGGGAAGCGCAACAAGTCCCAGTTCAGCCCGCGCCTCGGGATCGCCTACCCGATCTCGGACAAGGACAAGCTCAGCTTCCACTACGGGTGGACCTACCAGACCCCGGCGCACAGCGTCATCTTCCAGAACCGCGGGGTGGGGACGAGCGTGAACATCCGCGGCAACCCGGACCTCGAGGCCCAGACCAACATCGCCTACGAGGCCGGCATGCAGCACCTGTTCTCCAAGGACATCTACGGCCAGTTCGGCGTGTTCTTCCGCGACATCTACGGGCTGATCACGGCGCGCCAGGAGCGCGACGAGTTCGGCAACCTGGTGAACGTCTATTACAACGGCGACTACGCCAGCTCGCGCGGGTTCGAGGCCAGCATCACCAAGAGCTTCAGCCACAAGTTCTCGGCCGACATCAACTACACCTTCTCGCTCGCGACCGGCGTGGCGTCGGACCCCAACCAGGCGCTCCAGTTCTTCAACGGCGGGCGGCTCTATCTGCCCATCTCGGAGCAGCCGCTGGACTGGGACCAGCGTCACTCGGTCAGCATCTCGGCGACCGTGCGCGACTCCACGTGGGGCTTCCGGACGCTGTGGAAGTACGGCTCCGGATTCCCATTCACCCCGTCGTTCCGGAACGATCGGCGTCCGGACCCCGCGCTCGACGACTCCAGGCGCAAGCCGTCGACCTCGGACCTCACGATCGACGGCGACAAGTTCTACAAGGTGTGGGGGCAGAACGTGACCCTGTTCTTCGACGCCCGGAACATCCTCAACGTCCCCAACATCGACGAGCTGAGCCCCGACCCGACGGCGTTCCCCAACCCCTACGTCAACCAGGCCGGCGACGACTACCTCATCTACTACACCGAGACGGGGCGCACGGGTGGGGGGTATCTGCAGGACACCAACGGTGACAACCTTCTGGACTGGGTCCCGTTGCACGACCCGCGGGTGCTGGAAGAGGGGCGGGCGGTGCGCATGGGAGTCAGCATCACCTTCTGATGAGCGCACGAACCGGGAGACGAGGAAGGGGCCTCATGATGAAAGCCAGCAGCAGTGATGGCGGGATGGTTCCCTCGCGGGCCGCCGCTTCGACGCTGCTCGCGGATGCTCTGACGCCTTCGATCGCGGCGGCGCGTCGCCAGGACAGAATTGACCCGCTGAAAACGCGGTCGCCGAAAGTGTCACCTCCCCCGCTCGAACACCTTCTCGCCGCGCACATACACTCCGTGGACCTCGCCCTTGAGCCGGCGACCGTCGTAGGGCGTGATGGGATGCCGCTGGCGGAGTCGCCTGGCATCGACGGTCCACTCCCGATCGGGATTCCAAACCACGAGGTCGGCGTCGTGGCCCACGGCGATCGAGCCCTTACGCGCCGCGACGTTGCTGCCGCGACTCCCAGACGTTGCTGCCGCGACTCCCATCGAGCCCGGCCATCTGCGCCGGGCCCGCGCACATCCAGCGCACGACATCTGCCGGGGTGAAGCCGCGGCGGCTCGCCTCGGTCCAGATGGCTGCGAGCCCCAGCTCGAGCGAAGGGATCCCTCCCCAGGCCTTCATGAAGTCCCCGGAGTCGAGGCACTTGATCCCGGGCGGCGCCGGCGAGTGGTCGGAGGCGACGAGGTCGATCTCGGACGCCGCGAGCGCCGCCCACAGCCGATCGCGGTTCTCACGCTCGCGGATCGGAGGAGCGCACTTGAACGCGGTGGCGCCGTCCGGGATCTCCTCGGCGGCGAAGCAGAGATAGTGCGGGCAGGTTTCCACCGTGATCGGAAGACCGCGCCGCCGCGCGGCCCGCAGATCGGGCAGCGCATCCGCCGTCGAGAGGTGCACGATGTGCACTCGACAGCCATGCTCGACACACAGCCGGATCATGAGCCGGATCGCCTCGAGCTCGGCTTCGGCGGGACGGGCCGCGAGCCAGGTGGCGTAGCGGCGCGGATCGCGCCCCGCCGTGGCCGCCAGCACCGCATCGATCGGCTCCGGCAGCTCGGCGTGAACCAGCAACGGGAGCCCGAGCCGGGCCACGATCGGCATGGCCTCGCTCAGGTCCCGCTCGCCCACATGCGGAAACTCGTCGACTCCCGACGGCGCGAGGAAGCACTTGAAGCCCAGCACTCCGGCCGCTGCCAGCGATTCGAGCTCACCCGCGTTCCCGGGAACCACGCCACCCCAGAAGAAGACGTCGATCGCGCACTTCCCCGCGGCCGCCGCCCGCTTCTCCGCCAGCGCTGCGGCGGTCGTCGTCGCGGGAATGCTGTTGAGCGGCATGTCCACGATCGTGGTCACCCCGCCGGCCGCGGCGGCGCGGGTCGCGGTCTCGAACCCTTCCCACTCGGTGCGGCCGGGCTCGTTCACGTGCACGTGCGTGTCCACGAGCCCAGGCAACACGTAGGAATCGCCGACATCGAGGATTCCGGTCATTCCCCGTGCCTCCCGCGGAAGCAGGACCGCGCTGATGCGCCCCTCTCCCACGCACACGACGGCATCCTCCACCCCGCGCGGCGTCACCACGTGACGGGATCGGATCAGGAGGTCGTGGGCGGAGACCGGGCGCACAGGTGGGAGAATACCGCGAGGAGCGCGGGAACCGTCCTTACCCGGCGCGATGCGCGTGCCGATGACCCTGGTAATCCCGGAGGACGGTAGACACGGGCCATGCCGGGCGGCGGCGGTCACCGAACGGATGGGCCACAGCGGAGCGCCGGCCGCCGTGACGAACGGGGGATACTGCGCTCATCCCATGACTCGTGCTCTCGCTTCGTTACTGGCCCTTGCCGCAGCCGGCGCGTCTTTCTCCTGCGCCCCGGCCTCGCGCGCCCCCGCGACCCCCGCCAGCACCTCGGCCCGCTACTTCGGGAACGTCACGCCCCCGGCGGGGAACGTGCTCCGCTTCAACCTCGGCGCCGAGCCCGAGATCTACGACCCCGGGCTCGCGGTGGGACAGCCCGACGGCCGGGTGGACCGGATCATGTTCGAGGGGCTCACCCGCGAGGACCCGAAGACCCTCGAGCCGCTCCCCGGCCAGGCGTACCGGTGGGAGATCAGCGAGGACGGCCTCCGCTACACCTTCCACATGCGCCCGGGCATCCGCTGGAGCGACGGCACCCCGGTGACGAGCCGCGACTTCCGCTGGTCGTGGCTGCGGGTGCTGAGACCCGAGACCGCGGCTCGCTACGCAGGGCTGCTCTCCTCGATCGTGAACGCCGACGCCTTCAACAAGGGCGAGATCAAGGACGAGAACCTGGTGGGGATCTCCGCCCCCGACGACAGCACTCTGGTGATCCGGCTGGCACAGCCCACCGCCTTCTTTCTCTATCTCGTCCAGTTCTACACCTGCCTGCCGGTCCCGCGCTGGGCGGTCGAGAAGCACGGGAACCGCTGGACCCTGCCGGGGAACATCGTCACCAACGGCGCGTTCACGCTCGACTACTGGCGGCAGAACAACCGCTTCGAGTTCGTGAAGAACCCGCACTACTGGGACGCCGCGAACGTCAAGCTCGACCGCATCGTGGGGTACACCGTCGACGATCTCAACACATCGACCAATCTCTACAAGGCCGGCGTGATCGACTGGAACCCGAGCGGCTACATCCCGTCCTCGTTCATCCCCTACATGCGCGACTTCGCGGACTTCCGTCACGGCAACTACCAGGGCGTCTACTTCTACTCCATCAACGTGACCCGCAAGCCGTTCGACAACGTCTGGGTGAGGCGGGCGCTCGACTACGCGGTGGACCGGGAGGCGATCGCGAACGACTTGCTCAAGCGGAGCCGCGACCCGTGGGGGAACTTCACCCCCTCCGGCTACCCGGGCTACGAGCATCCTCCGCGCGTCTGGTTCGATCCCGAGAAGGCGCGACAGTGCCTCGCCAAGGCCGGCTACCCGGGCGGCAAGGGCTTCCGCAAGATCTCGATCCTGATCAACACCAGCGAGGACCACCGGCGCATCGCCGAGGCCATCCAGGCGATGTGGAAGCGGGTGCTCCGCATCGACGTCGAGATCTCGAATCAGGAGTGGGGCTCGTACCTCCAGGCCACGACCGCGCTCCAGTACGACGTGGCGCGGAGGTCGTGGATCGGCGATTACCTCGATCCCAACACGTTCCTCGCCTGCTACCTCACCGGCGATGGGAACAATCGCTCCGGCTGGGGCGACCCGCGCTACGACGGGATGATTCACCGGGCGGCCGCGGAGGTCGATCCCGCCAAGCGCCTGAGGATCCTGAGCGATGCGGAGGCCCTGCTCCTGAGCGAAGGCCCGGTGATCCCGATCTATCACTACTCGACGAACGAGCTGGTCAAGCCCTACGTGCGCGGGATCTACCAGACCGCGCTCGACATTCACCCACTCACCTACGTGTGGATCGACCACAACTGGCAGCGGGGAGGCCCGGCGCCGGTGGCGAGCGTGCACGAGATCGAAGGCGCGCCGGGGGCGCCGGCGGCCGGCCTCCGGGCCGCCGCGGGCGCTGGCGGCTCGCCTGGGTCGAGACCCGCCGTCACGCTGGGCGGCGCCCCGGGGACCCCGCGGTGATGAGCTTCCTCGCCCGCCGCGTGCTGCTCATGATCCCCACCCTCTGGGCGATCGCGACCCTGACGTTCTTCCTCGTCCATCGCGCGCCGGGCGGGCCGTTCCAGTCGGAGAAGGAAATCCCGGCCGCGGCGAAGGCGCAGCTCATGCACCAGTACGGGCTCGACCAGCCGCTGCGGGTCCAGTACCTGCGATTCCTCGCCAACACGCTGCGTCTCGACTTCGGACCGTCGTACAAGTTCCCCTCCCGCCAGGTGCGGGAGATCATCTTCGAGGCCCTGCCGGTCTCGATGGAGCTGGCCGGCTGGGCGCTGCTGCTCGCGATCCTGGTGGGAGTGCCGATCGGGATCTTCGCCGCGCTCAAGCAGAACTCGGGCGTCGACCACCTGTCGATGGGCCTGGCGCTGGGCGGCGTGTCGATCCCGAACTTCGTGCTGGGCCCGGCCCTGGTGCTCGGGCTCTCGCTCACCCTGTTCCTGTTTCCTCCGGCGCTGTGGCAGGGGCCGCAGAGCCGCGTCCTGCCGGTGCTGACGCTCTCCACCGCCTACGTGGCCTACATCGCGCGCCTCACGCGCGCGGGGATGCTCGAGGTGCTGCGCCAGGACTTCATCCGCACCGCGCGCGCCAAGGGACTGGCCGAGCGCACCGTGGTGTTCAAGCACGCGCTCAAGCTCGGGATCCTGCCGGTGGTCTCCTACCTCGGGCCCGCGGCGGCGCGCGTCATGATGGGCTCGATCGTGGTCGAGAGCATCTTCCAGGTCCCCGGAATGGGGCGCTACCTGGTGAACGCGGCCTTCAACCGGGACTACACGCTGGTGCTGGGCGAGGTGCTGTTCTACGCCAGCTTCCTGATGGTGTTGAACCTGATCGTCGACGTGGCTTACACCTGGCTCGATCCGCGCGTGGAGCTGGCATGAGCGTGGAGCTGTCGCGCGCCGCCGACCCGCGGGAGATCGCCGCCGGCGAGTTCCGGCTCGTGCCCGCGCGCCGCGGCAGCCTGTGGGCCGACGCGTGGCGCCGCCTGCGGCGGAATCGCGCGGCGGTGGCCTCGGCGGTGTTCCTGGTCGTGATCGGCCTGACGGCGTTCGGAGCCCCGTGGATCCCGGGGCTCGCCGACCCGGCCGCGCAGGAGCTCAAGCTCGGCGCTACGCCGCCGAGCGCCGCGCACTGGTTCGGCACCGACGAGCTCGGCCGCGACACCCTCTCTCGCGTCCTTCACGGCGGCAGGATCTCGCTGCTCGTGGGGTTGGTGGGAACGCTCGTGAGCCTGATCATCGGCGTGACCTACGGCGCGGTGTCCGGGTACCGCGGCGGCCGGCTGGACGACTTCATGATGCGCGTGGTCGACATCCTCTACTCGCTTCCCTACATCTTCCTCGTGATCCTCCTGCTGGTCTTCTTCAGCCGCAGCCTGGTCATGCTGTTCGTGGCGCTGGGGCTGGTCCAGTGGCTCACCATGGCGCGCATCGTGCGCGGGCAGGTGCTGTCGCTCAAGAACCAGACCTTCATCGAGGCGGCGCGCGCGCTCGGGGCGGGCGACGGCAGCATCATCTTCCGGCACATCGTTCCCAACACGCTCGGGCCGGTGATCGTCTACACCACGCTCACGGTGCCCGCCGTCATTCTGCAGGAGGCGTTCCTGTCTTTCCTGGGGCTGGGCGTCCAGCCCCCCGCCGCCTCGTGGGGCACCCTGGTCTCGGACGGCGCGCGCGTGCTCGCGCTCTTCCCCTGGCTGGTGATCTTCCCCGGGATCGCGCTCTCACTCACGCTCCTCTGCTTCAATTTCCTCGGCGACGGCCTGCGCGACGCGCTCGACCCGCAGGACCGGACGGACGTCGCGTAGGCTTCCGGGGGCGTCCGCCCGCGGCAGAGGCGGCCTGGACTCGGGTGTTATGATCCTGGCCATGAGACGCGAAGATCTGCCTCGCGGGCTCCGCCCGTTCGTGGACCAGGAGGGAAGGCTCATCCAGTGGCCTTCCCGCTTCAAGCTCCAGCAAATGGCGGCGGCGCTGCTCGCCACCCGGTTCGAGCCCGGTCGAAACTACGTGGAGAAGGAAGTGAACGCCGTGCTCGTGGAATGGCACACGTTCGGCGACTGGGCTTTGCTGCGGCGCGTTCTGTGCGACTGGCTGTTCCTCGATCGCGAGAGCGACTGCTCCCGCTACTGGGTGCGGCCCGGGGCAGCGGAGCGGATCGACGAGCAGCTCGGTCCGGCCGGAGCGCGCGCGTGAGGTGACGGACACGCGACGCGCCCCGGTCGAACCACGAGACGATGAGGACGCCGCCGGCGCGATTCAGTGCGTCACGCTGACCAGCTCCAGGCGCTCCTTCCCCTTCCCGATCTCCAGCACCGAGCCGACGCCCGGCGCGTAGTACTTGTTCTCGAGAC
Source organism: Candidatus Eiseniibacteriota bacterium (assembly GCA_005893225.1). Lineage (GTDB taxonomy): Bacteria > Eisenbacteria > RBG-16-71-46 > RBG-16-71-46 > RBG-16-71-46 > WS-3. The sequence continues at coordinate 22,412 of VBOT01000030.1, read as the reverse complement.
CGGCCTCGATGCAGGAGCCGTCCCGGGTGTTGAGAGCGTCGCCGAACGCGCCATAGGGCACGGACACGTCGCTGTCGAGGCTCCGGACTTCCGCCACGTCCTCGGCCACGCCCTGGGCGAATTCCTGCCGGTAGGCATCGCCCACCCTGGGACTCGCCTCCATGATGATGCCGGGTTTCGCGCCGTTCTTTCCCGCTTCCCAGGACCCCGCCGTGCTGCCGCCCGGGAATTCCATGGTGTCTTCCCCGAAGTACCAGACGTTGCCGTTCTTGTCCTGGGCGAACCAATCGGACGTCTGTTCCGCCAGCTGTCCGTTGACGGTCGCCTCGTCCGTGACCACGGTGGTCGTGACTCCCAGGATCGTCTTGGTGCGGGTCGTGACCTGAAGGACTTCTCGCTCGTTGTTGGTTCCCTGATAGGTGAAGGTGGTGCCCGGCTGGAGCGGGAAGTACCGATTGTCAATCTTGATGGGCTTGCCTTTCGCATCCAGGAAGTCCGCGCGATTGATGGTCGGGTTGTACGGTGCCCTGCACAGATCGGCGGCTCCGGCGAGCGGCGCCGTCCCGATCAGCGAGGCGACCGCAACAACCACGAGGGGATGGTTCATGAGCACGGACCATGGAAGGTGCTGGTTTCTGGGCATCTCCGACTCCTCTTTGCGTGCCGGGTTGTCGCGCTGCGGGCCACTCACGCACGGGCAAGTCGGGGACTCACGCGCGTCCGAGTTCTACCCCGGTTGTCGCTTCCGCGCGCCACGAAACTTGCCCGTGGGGCACGGTCAGCTGGGTTCTTGATAGAGGCCGATCACGTTTCCACCGGGGTCCCGGAATCTCGCCGTCACTTCGGGTGCGTCCACGCCGACCGGCTGCACCAACTCACCTCCCCGGGCAAGGATGGCTTCGATGGTCTCCTCGACGCTGTCGACCATGATGTAGAGAAGCAGTCCCGGCTCGGACCCTACCCTTCGGCCGACCACCCACGTCCCGCTCACCCCACCCGTCGCGTCGTCGAACGCCACCCGACCGTCTCCACGCCTTCTGAGCCGCCAACCAAACACCCCAGCGTAGAAGTCGGCCGAACGATCGATATCGGCGGCCGGGATCTCGACGTAACAGACCTTCCCATGGGCTGGCGTGGGGGGCATCTCGTCTCCTTCTTGTTGGGTCGCAGCGGGGCCCGCCTCATCCGAGCGGGCCCCGGCCGACGCTGCGACATTAAGGCGAAAGTACCACCCTCACGACCCGACGTTCTCCCCCGGCCTCGAGCCGCACCAGATACACGCCGGGCTCCAAAGGCTCGCCGCGCCGGTCCTGCCCTCTGAAGTGGGCCGCATGCGGTCCGGCGCTCTCGGCTCGATTCAGAACCTGCGCCACCTGCCGCCCGGCCAGGTCATACACGCCGATGGAAACTCGGCCCGCGGCCGGCAGCACGTAGCGAAGCGTGGTCGCTCCCCAGAACGGATTCGGGGCCGCGGGATACAGCTCGAGCCGATCCGCCGCCGGAGCCCCGGCACTCGCGACGCCTCCGGCTCGAGCGCTGCTCTCGATCAGAGCCGCGCCCGCGGCCGCTGGTCCGACGTAGACGAGGGGCTCGGGGAAGCTGTCGGGATCTCCGGCGAAACCACGCGGATCGCTCTGGGCAACGCAGAACCCGCCGCCCGGGGTCGTGATCGCTTGCCGGATAGCGGCCACGCCGGCCGCATCGGTCGCCGCTCCGTGCTGAGCGACGTAGAGGGCGACCGCTCCCGTCACGTGAGGCGTGGCCATGCTGGTCCCGCTCAGGGTGGCGTAGCCGCCGTCCTTGTAGGTGGAGTAGATCGACACTCCCGGCCCGGCGATATCGACGTCGGGCCCGAAGTTGGAGAATGAAGCGAACGCGTCGGGGTTGATGGTCTTCCCCTTCCCCTTCTCACCCGGCTGCCCGTTGAAGTCGGAGATGGCGGAGACCGTCAGCGCCTCGTCGTAAGCGGCGGGGACATAGCCGGACGCGTCCGCCCGGTTGTTGCCCGCCGCCACGACCACCACCACGCCCTTCGCGACCGCTCCGCAGACGGCCTTGTGCATGACGTCGCGATTGCTCTTGCCGCAGTTGCCGTCGTCGGAGCCGACGCCGGCGAGGCTCATGTTGACCACCGCGATGTCGTTGGTGGGGTCGCGGTCGCTCCGGGTCCTGGCGGCGTAGTCGAGACCGCAGGCCACGCTGGAGAAGGAGCCCGATCCATTGTCGTCGAGCACCTTGGCCGCGTAGAGATTCGCGCCGGGCGCGACGCCCACCACGCCGAAGTCGTTGTCGAGACCCGCCACGATGCCGGCGACATGGCTCCCATGGCCGAAGCCATCCACGAACGTGGTGCCTCCGAGGCAGTTCGTCCCGGCGATCACGTTGAGGTCGGGATGGGTGGGATCGATGCCGGTGTCGATGATCCCGACGTTGACATTGACGCGATCGTCGATTCCGTCGATGTGCGAGATCGGGTTCAGGTCGGCGTCGATCCGATTGATCCCCGTCGGAAGGGTCTGAGCCGCGAGCCCCACGACCTGATCGGACGCGACGAAAGCGACTTGGGCGCTGTGCTCGATCGCCCGGGCGGCACGCTCCGATCCGCGGAACGCGAAGCCTTTGAGCGCGTACTCGTAGACGTGCAAGAGCCCCACGCCGTACGCCTGGCTGGCCGCTCGGGCGTGCGCCCTGGCGTCCGCGTCATCGTCCAGCACCACGATGTACTGATCGGGAATCAAGACGCGGCCGGACGCGGCGGTCGACGGCACCTGGCCCTGGGCGGGCGCTCGGGATGCGCCGGCCGCAAGAAGAACGATTGCTCCGACTACGATGGCGGCCCGTGCATGACTCAGAGAACCAACCATTGCGAGCTCCTTTCATCGCTTCCTTGATATCACTCGAATCCGCGCGGTGAGCCGTCAACAGGTGTTCAGACCCGAGGTGGCGCCACCGCGGTGCTGCAATCGAGATCGCATGGAAGTCTCGCCGGGGAGCGGGACACGACCGCTGGAGGGGGCGGGGGTCTAGGCCCCTGCCCCGCGGCGGCACGATGCGCGTGCTGACGTGCGAGCATCGGGGAATCCCAAGCTTGAGCTGATCGCCGTTCGCACCGGAGCCGGCTCTCGGAAGGAAACTGCTCGTGGCTCGGGCGGACGGCAGGCGCCTCGTCCTGCGTACTCGTGTTCGTTGTGGGCTCGGGGTGCGGATAAATGTTCCCGCCGTGCCGCCGCGCGGGTCAAGCTCTTCGTTGGTCTCGAGCGAGGAGTCGTGGGTGAGATGACGCTGGATCGTGCATCCTGCGCGGCGTAGACTTTTGCCGCGCGCACACGAGCCTTCTCACCTGCTTCGTTCTTGTGCGTCAGAGCCCTTTCGACATCGACCACCATGGCGTCCCCGAACCCTCGCATGATTCGCAGGCGTCGGCCGAGCCTTCCTCGACCCTGGAGGCGTGCCTTCCTGCCGTATTCATGGGTCGAGAGGGCGCTCGGCCTGGCACGACTCGCCCGCGCGCTCGCGGGCCCGTGCGGCGCTTCGGCTTTTGGCCTCGCGATTATCGCTTCAGCAGCTGCGGCCCAGCCGGCCGCGTTCACCGACGTCACACCCCCGAGCATGCTGGACGACATGTGGGGCGAGGGCGTGGCCTGGGGCGATTTCGATAACGACGGCGACCTCGACCTCCTGGTCAGCAACGAGGGCCAGTTGCTGCGACTGTTCCGCAACAACGGCAACGGGACCTTCGCCCTCGCCACGCCGGCCTCCATGTCGGCGCCGGGCAACTGGACCGGGATCGCATGGGGAGATTACGACAACGACGGCGATATCGATGTATTCGCCGCCCAGGCCGAGACTCCCAAGCACCTGTTCCGGAACGAGGGCGGCGGCGTGTTCATCGACGTCATGCCGGCCGCGATCGCCACCGACTCCTCACACGTCCACGGCGTGTCGTGGGTCGACTACGACCAGGATGGGGACCTCGATCTCTTGTATGTGTGCGCACCGAGCGTCTTCCGCCCCAATGCGCCGGCTGGAGAGCACCTGCTCCGCAACAACGGAGGAGACGCCTTCGTCAACGTCACGCCGGCGGCGCTCGATGATCCACAATACGGGCGAGGCTGCTCGTGGGCCGACTTCGACAACGACGGCGATCCCGATCTCTGCGTGGCGAACTTCGGGACCACGAGGCTCTACAGGAACGACGGCGGCGGCGCGTTCGTCGATGTGGCCGCAGGCGCCATGCTGGCATACGGACACGGCGGGGGAGTCACCTGGGGCGACTACGACAACGACGGGGACATGGATCTTTACATCGCCAAGGCGTTCAGCGCCGTCGGCCGACTGTATCGAAACGAGGGCAACGGATCGTTCTCGGAGGTCACGCCGCCGGTCCTGCAGCAATACTGCATCGGAGCGCAGTGGGCCGACTACGACAATGACGGAGACCTGGACCTCTATCTCGGGAATGCCACCGCCGGCCAGCCGAACGTGCTGGCCCGCAACGACGGCGGCGGCGCGTTCAGCAACGTTACCAACCCCGCGCTGGCCGACACCGACGCCACGCTCGGGTTCGGCTGGGGCGACTACGACGGCGATGGCGATCTCGACCTCTACCTGGCCAACGGCCAGGGAAGACCCGACCGGCTGCTGAGGAACGACACCCAGAACGGGAATCACTGGCTCCAGCTCGACCTGATCGGCGCGCAGTCGAACCGCTCCGCGATCGGCGCGCGCATCGAGGCGTGGGCCGGCGGCCAGCGCCGGATCCGTGAGGTCGACGGCGGCTCCGGATACAACTCCCAGAACACCCTCCGGGCGCACTTCGGGCTAGGCGCCGCCACCGGTGTCGACTCGATCCGGATCCGCTGGCCGTCGGGTATCGTGCAGGACACGGTCCAGGTCGGAGTGGATCGGCTGGTTCGAATCCGAGAGCGGGACACGCGGCTCGGCGTCCCAGCTCCATCCCCGGTCGGGCTGGCTCTCGAGACGCCGGCGCCCAATCCATTCGGCGGCGCCGCGAGGATCACCTACCGGGTCCCGGTCGCGACGGCGGGCGCCTTGCGCGTGCTCGATCTGCAAGGCCGCGCGGTTCGCACCCTCGACCGCGGGCCGCTCGCGCCCGGGTCTCATCACCTCATCTGGGACGGCAGCGACGACGCCGGACGGCCCACTCCACCCGGCGTGTACCGACTGCGGCTCCGGACGCCCGCCGCAACCATCGAGCGCACTCTGATCAGAATCGAGTAGCCGCCGCCAGAGCCCTCGGCTGCCTTCGCGTCGCCGCCCGCCCGGTCACCCGACGCCGCGAGGCGCGCCGGACCACGATGCCGGGTATCCTACTTCGCTTGCTATCCTGAACCTGCTCTCACCATGGCTTTGTGCTTCGCATGTGGTCGCAATGTCATCGGATCTCAAACACCAGGTTCGACCCTCGACATCAGATCTTCACCCTGCATGTTCTGTATGCTTGGCATTGCGGAAGGCCACGATGGGTCCTCATACCATATGATTTGACGCGCGAAGAATCACCGTCAGACGTTTGCAAGCATTGGTCGCGGGCCCTTGAATATCCTGTACCGATCGATTTCACTCGCCGAAGTTCCACACTGAGGTCCTTGCCCCAGGGCCGCAATTGCCAGGTTGCGCTGACGGTGAACCCCCAAGGCGGCGCAACCGGCAGAACAAGTCACCGAGCTCCGGACTCGGCGACTCTAGGATCCAAGCAGTCGCATGGCCGCACCTCTCTCCCAGGCCGTACCGTTGCATCTACACAAGGAGGTACATCGTGCACACCACAAAGGCGCTTTCTATCGCGTTGCTGGCGGTTTGCCTGGCCCTTCCCCTGGCGGTGCAGACGAGCCGGGCGGGCGGACAGCCCTCGGCGCAATTCGCCTTCACGACATCTGAATTGGCTCTGATCAAGGAGACCACCGGAACGAGCGGGTGGGTGACGATCCTCGCTGCTCCCATCAAGACTCCTTCGAGCAAGGAGCTGTATGTGAGCGCGTCGCTCGAGGCCGGCCTCTACACCCAGACCCTGGTGAGGAGCAAGAACAACAAGAAGGACAGCTCGACGGCCAGCGTCGCCATCCAGGTCCAGGCCCTCGTCGACGGCCAGCCCATGCCTCCGGGGACGGTCACCTACGCCGCCCGGACGCAGACGCTCTCGGCCACTCTCGAGGGTGCCATCGGGAATTGCTTGCGCACGGTCACCAACGGTGACGGAACCACGACCATCGTCGTCGATCAGACCTGCGTGACGCCGGAGGAGATCGAGTTGATCCTCACCACCCTGAATGCGGCGTCGTTCAACTTCGTGAGCAGCAACGTGCCGGTGGGGACGCACACGGTCTCCCTGCAGGCGCGGATCACGAGCTCCACGAGCGTCCAGGAGGGTACGGCCTCGGCGACGGGGCTGGTCGGCAAGGGGACGATGATCGTCCAGATCCTTCGGGCCACCAAGGGCTTCGCCGGCGGTTCGCAGCTCGAGGGCGCCGCTCCGGGGACCTTGGTCCCGCAGGCGGACGCTCCCGCGGCTGCCAAGCAGACCACGTGGGGTCGGCTCAAGACCATCTATCGCTAAGGCGATCGACCGGACCCGATGCTAGGACAGACGTGCTCTAGCTAATGTAGATCGATTCAAGATGAAAAGAGAGGGGCTTTCGCTCGCGAGGGACCGCGGGCGGGAGTCCCTTTCATGCCCCGCTCCCTTCACCCCCGTCGCAGCATGAACGCCACCACCGTCTTCAACATCCACGGCAGGAGGCTCCCCTTCTTGACGTAGCCGTTGATCACCACGGTCGGCGTGACCATGAGGCCGAGGCGCTGGGCGAGGGCGATGTCCTCCGCCACGGCCTCGGCCGGCGCCGGGGTCTCCAGGCAGGCGCGGAGGCGCCTCGGATCCACGCCGGCCTCTCCGATTCGCCGCAGCACGTTCTCCCTGCGAACCGCTGCGAACCCGATCCTCTGGAACGCCAGGTCGTGGTACTCCCAGAACCTGCCCTGGGCCGCCGCGCACTCACCCGCGCGCGCCAGCCAGCACGCGTCCTCGTGGACCGGCTCGCGCACGCGGGGATTGCATTCCGAGCTGACCGGGAAGTTGACGAAGATGAGCCGGATCTTGTCGGGGTGGCGGCGGCGCAGCGCCTCCAGGTGGTTGGCGAGCGAGCGGCAGAAGCTGCACTGGAAATCACCGGTCACCGCGACCGTGACCGCCGCGTTTCGCGGGCCGATCGAAGGTCGCCCGTCGAACACCGCCATGTCGACCTGGGGAGGGCCCGCCATCTGCGCCAGGAACTCCCCGACCTCCTGCCGCTCCTCGCGCTCCACCTCCAGCACCGGGACCAGCCCGATGAAGAACGTGAACGCCGTAGCGAGCAGCGTGAGGCTCGTCATCACCGTCTTGAGCGCGTTGCGGTAATAGTCCGCATCGCTCCCCCCGCGCGCCAGGCCCGGCGAGGGAAGGAGCCGCGACCACGAGAGGGGTGCCCCTAGGGCGCGCTCCCGGCGCCAGAAGCCGAGCACGAGGAGCAGGTTGATGAGGTAGGTGCCGGCGCAGCTGAGGCACACGTGCCGGATCTGGGTCACCATCACGAAGCCGAGGTAGCCGTCGAACAGCAGCCCGAGCGTGCAGAGGTTGGTGCCCAGGGCGCACACCGCCTTGAGGTCCTCGTCGCGCAGGAACAGGGCCTGGATCGTGAGCCCCAGCAGGAGCGCGAAGTAGACGAGTCCCCACAAGGCGACGGGAAGGCCGAGGAACGACGCCGACTCGTGGGCCGCGACGGCGTTGCAGTCCCACACGCCCGCGCCGCTGCAGAAGAACCCCTCCTCGAGACCGCCGCTCAGCACGGTGAGATGGGCCTGCAGCAAGAAGGCGGAGAGGCCGACCCCGGCGGCGGCGAGCAGAACCATCAGGACCGGCAGCGTGTTGCGGGCGGGGGCGCTGACTGGGATGACCCTCCCTATCGAGAAACGCGAAGCAGCGCGGCCGGGATCGACCCCGCCCGTCTCAGGCCAGGCTGGCCACCAGGTCGGCCCGCTCGCCCGCCGACATGGCGCGGCCTTCCCGGACCAGCTCGCGCGCCCACTCGACCCGCTCCCACACGTTCCAGAGCAGCACGCCCCGGATCACGTCGTCGCGCAGGTAGAACAGGACCCCTTCGCGGAACGGCTCCTTCCACACCGGCTCGACCTTGAGGCTCCCGTCCAGGTCCCCCACCGCCTCCCAGCCGAGCTCGAAGAAGTCGGAGTAGAACATCGGCAGATGGGCGTAGACCTCGTGGGCGCCCGCCATGTTGGCCCCGGCGTTGCGCCCATGATGGATGGCGTGGTCCCAGTGCTCGACCCGGGCGCGCTCGCCGAGCGCCAAGTAGGGGAACTCCGCCACGTCCCCGGCCGCGAAGATGTCCGGATCGGTGGTGCGGGCGTACTCGTCCACCTCGATCCCGTTCCCGACCCCGAGCCCGGCCGCCTCCGCCAGCTCGACCTGTGGCTCGATGCCGACTCCCGCGACGACGACTTGCGTGGTGATGGTGTTGCCCTGGCGGGTGCGCAGGACGATCAACCCGGCCTGGTCCTCGAACGACATTGCGGCCTCGTTGGAGACCGTCTCGACTCCCTTCTGGCGGTAGAAGTCGGCCACGAACAGCCCCAGGTCGCGCGGCAGCACCCGGGCGAGCGGGTAGTCGTGCGGGTAGACGAACGTGACTTCCCTGCCGGCGTGCAGGAGCGCCGCCGCGAGCTCGATCGCGATGAACCCTCCGCCGAGGACCACGGCGTGCTGCACCCGGCCGAGGGAGCCTTCGAGGAAGAGGTAGTCCTCGAGCGAGCGGAAGTAGTGGATGCCCTCGAGGTCCGAGCCCTCGACTTCGAGACGGCGGGGCCGCCCGCCGGTCGCGAGCAGCAGCCGGCCGTACTGGTGGGCCACCCCGCGGTCGTCCCAGACCGTATGGTTCTCGGGATCCAGCTCGACCACCTCGCGGCGCAGCGACAGCTCGACGCCGTGCTGCTTGTAGAAGGCCGGTTCGTGAACCGGGAGCTTGTCCTTGGTGGTCTTCCCGAACCACAGACCCTTGGAGAGTGGCGGGCGGTGGTAGGGAGGGTGATTCTCGCGCGAGATCACGAGCACCGTGCCGTCGGCGTCGTGCGCTCGGATCCCCTCGACGGCCGAGGCCGCCGCCAGTCCTCCTCCCACGATCACGTACTGGTGTTGCATCGGATGGGCTCCGCGTGCCGGGTGCCGCGCCCCTTCGCCGGTCGGGGGAGGGGTGCGCCATCATAGCCGCCTCGCGGGAACGGGAATAGGGAGGGTCGCGGCCGGAAGGAGGTGCGCCGCATCACTCCGGGAGCCCCGGGGGCTCCGCCAGCCCGGGCCGCTCGGCCAGCAGCCGCTCCGCCCCGTGAAGCTCGCGGCGGAGGCCGGTCTTCCACGTTCCTCGCGCCGCCCAGGTCACGATGATGAGCGCCCGCAGGATGCAGGTCACCGTGATCACCCACGCGATCCCCACCACCCCGAGCCCGGTCCAGTCGGGAATCAGGAAGGCGAGCGGGATCCTCAGCATCGAGAAGGTGGTGAAGATCCAGGAGATCGGCCGGGTGTGCCCGGAGCCGAGGATCGACTCGGCGGTGACGACCTCGGCCCCGGTGAAGACGAGGCAGATCGCGAGCACCCGCAGGTAGGGGACTCCGATCCGATGGACCCCGGGGTCGTGGCTGAAGAGTCCGAGGAAGAACCCCGGCAGCAGCAGGAACGCCAGGGTCATGAACGCCGAGACCCAGAGCATCCAGATCAGGCCGGTGCGGACCACCTGGACCGCCCGGTCCGGCCGCCCCGCCCCGAGGTTCTGTCCCACCAGCGTGGCCCCGGCGACCCCGATCGCCACCGCGTTCATGAACGCCAGCGCCTCGATCCGGTTCGCGATCCCGACCACCGCGAGCGCCGCCGAGCCGTAGCGCGCCGCCGAGCGGGAGAACGCGATGTAGACCACCGAGAACATCATCCCGATGATCGCGCCCGGAATCCCGACCCGGGCCATCCCGGCGATCCGGACCGGCGGCCCGGGCGCCGTCCGGGCGAGCGGAAGCGCGCGGTGGCCGCGCGCCGCCATCGAGAGATATCCCGCCACCATCACGGCCTGGGCCATGACCGTCGCCCATGCGGCCCCCGCCACGCCCATCGCCGGGACCGGCCCCCAGCCGTAGATGAAGATCGGGTCGAGCAGGGCGTTGAGCCCGACCGCGCACAGGTCGATCAGGAGCGGCGTCCGCGTGTCGCCGGCCGAGCGCATGATGGTCTCGCAGGTGAGCGCCGTCATCGGGATCGGCGCGGCGCCCAGGACGACGGCGAGGTAGCGGGCGCCGTTCTCGGTGACGCCCGGGCCGGCATTCATGAGCTGGTAGACGCTCCGCGCCCCGAACACGCCGAGCGCCGTTCCGGCGAGCCCGAGCAGCGCCGCGGCGCGGATCCCCTTGTAGGCGGCGAGCCCCGCCCGGCCGCGCTCGCCGGCGCCGAGGAGCTGGCTCACGTAGGCGGCCACGCCGATCCCGAAGATGTCGTGCAGCGAGTACACGGTCCACATCACGAACACCGAGGTGGTCACGGCCGCCGTGGCTTCGACCCCGAGCCCGCGCACCCAGAGCGCGTCGACCCACTGGTAGGCGACGCGCAGGAACTGAGAGGCCAGGACCGGCAGCGCGAGGCGCAGCAGCTCGCTCGGGATCGGCGCGGTGACGGCCGGTCCGCCTTCCGCCACCGGCTCGGCGCGGGTCACGTCGCGTCCAGCGGCCCGTCAGGCCGGCCCGGGCTCTCCGCCCCCCTCGAGGTTGGCGCGGCAGGGTCGGGGCGGCGCTCCTGGGAAACGGGCGGGCTCACCGCCGGAGCCGCCGCGGGTGCCGGGCGCGCCTTCTCCATCCTGAGATCGGGAGGCTCGATCCCGGCCTCGGTGAGCCTGCCGTGGAGCAGGGCGATGGTGCGCTCGAGCTCGAGCACGCGCCCGTTCAGCTCGTGGATGCGGTGCGCGAGCGCCTGGACCAGGGCCGCCCCGAACTCCGGGTACTCGAGCAAGCCCTCCCTCACGTCCTCGCGGTCGATGTTGAGCAGGTGCGAGGGCTCGAGCGCGACCAGCCGGGATTCGTGGGGCTCGCCTTCCTCGAGCCACAGCTCGCCGATCGCCGACCCCGGCCGGAAGACGGCGAGCAACGCCCTCCCCCGCCGCTGCTCCAGCAGCCCGTCCACCACGAAGAAGGTGCCGCGATTGGGATCGCCCTCGCGGAACACGACGTCTCCGGGCTCGCAGTGGATCTCCCGGGCGCGCCCCGCGAGCTCGGCGAGCGCCTCGAGCGGGATGCTCGACAGCACCCGTAGGCTCTTCAGGAACGCCGTCCTCTCGACCAGGGTCAGGGTGTCGGCCATCGCGCCATCCGGCCGTCAGGCTCCGGCCAGGGCGGCGAACGCCCAGGCGGCGGTCTCGCGGACCCCGGCGTCGCGGGCGCCGAGGCTCTGCTCCACCAGCGGCTGGAGCGCGCGGTCGCGGCGCGCGCCGACCACGTAGAGCGCGCAGGTCCTGAGCCACGCATCCTTGCCCTGGAGGATCTCGGCGAGCGACTCCGAGGGGCCCCGGTAGCGCAGCCCGTACCGGGCCTGGGCGAAGCGCAGGCGCTTCTCGTCGCCGGAGTCGTCCACCAGCGGCAGCACCAGGCGGGCGTGCTCGGGCGAGAGCGCGTTCTCGAGGTACTCGAGGGAGTTGCCGCGTCCCCTCGGGTTCTCGGACAGGACCCCACGGTAGGCGGCGAAGATCTCCTGCGGCGGGTAGAGGAGCGCCAGCCGGCGGAACACGCGGCTCAGGGCCTGATCCATGCGCTCGTTGAGCGCCACGCACAGCAGCCTCTCGGCGCTGCGCGGCCCCCCGATCGGGCAGAAGCGATAGTGCACGAAGGCGAACAGGTAGCTCTGGACGTCGAAGTCCAGGTCCTCGTCCACGAGCCGCGCCGGGAAGCGAATCCGCGCGTCGTGCTCGCGGATGCGGTTCTCGGCCTTGAGGATGCGATAGGCGAGGCGCACGTCGTCGCGGTCGCGACACCGGAACAGCGCGGCCACCGCCTCGGCGGTGCCGATCTGCCCGAGCGCGCGCGGGATCTCGCGGCGGCTCTGGATCGGGACCGCGGGGTCGGAGAGGTAGTCGCCTAGCGTCCCGACCACGCGATCGCCGAACGCCGCGAGCGCCCGGCGCGCCGTGGCCTGCGACTCGCGGCCGGCGAGGGCGTCCACCATCGCCGGGATGAGCTCGCGGCGGTTCGTGAGCCCGGCGGAGAGGAGCGCCGCGTTTCGCACCTCGAGGCTCGGATCCGAGAGGAGCGGCGGGATCAAGTCGTGCAGCGTTCCGGACCGACGGCGTCCGAGGGATTCCGCCACGATGAGGCGCTCCTCGCTGCCGCCGCGCAGCAACCGCTCCAGGATCGCGCGCACCCGGCCCTCGTCGGCCGGCGGCGCGAACTCGGCGATGGCGTTCACGGCGCCGCGCCTCAGGTTCACGTCGTCCGAGTCGAGGAACTCCTCGAGCGCCCCGATCGGGTCCGCCCCGCCGAGCGCCACTCGGGCGCGCATCGCCTCGATCCGGACCTCGGGGTCGGGGTCGCCGATCAAGGCCTCGATCGCCCCGCTCGCCTCGCGCATCTGCCGCGCGCCCGCGAGCGACAGGGCCCGCGCGCGCACCCTCGGCGACGGATGGCTCATCAGCGGGACGATGTGTTCCTCGATCCGCTCGGGGGCGCTCTCCTCGATCATCTCGAGGCCGTGCAGCACCAGCCGCTCGTAGGGGCTCGCGAGCAGGCGCGAGAACTCCTCGAGGATGCTCGCCTCGCGGAGCGACACCGAGGCACGATGGGGGTCCAGGTTCATGCGCCTCACGTTCTCGCCCAGCTCGGACACGTAGAGGCGCCGCACCCGCAGCCACGCCATCACCCAGACCACCACCAGGCTCGCCACCATGGCGGCGATCGTCCAGGTGCTCGACCCCATGGCGAGCCCGGCGGCGAGGATCAGGAGACCAGCGAGCCCGTCGCCGACGCGCTCGAGCCCCGCCTCGATCAGCGCCTTGGCGCGGCGCCGGATCTCCGGCTTGAGGGGGAAGAAGAACAGCTCGCCGGCGGTCCGGTTGATGGAGAGGCGCATCACCTGGTCCCAGAGCCGGGTGGTGATCACCGCGCCGAAACCCGGGGCGATCAGAGTCGCCGCGGCTCCGATGCCCAAGCCGGCCGGCAGCACCGCCGCCGACCAGCCGGCCCCGAGCGCGTGCAGCGACCAGCGGGTGAAGAACAGCTGCATGATGAGGGCGGCGAGGTTGGTGGCGGTGTAGAACCAGCCCAGGAACGAGGCCAGCCCGTGGGGCGAGGGATCGCGCCGCTGGATCTCGGCCTTGAACTGGTAGTCGAGCAGCGTCGTGACCAGCACCGAGCACAGGGCCGCCAGGGTGAGCCAGCGGACGTAGGGCTGGGACAGCGGGTGGATGGGCCCCTCGGGATCCTCGCGAACCTGCTCCGGCGGCGGCAGCGCCCCGCTTTCGACGGCGAGCCTCACCATGGGAGCCGCCAGCCCGGCCAGCACGCCCCCGATCACGAGCAGCGAGCGCAGCCCGAGGCTCGTCACCAGCGGAGCCGCGAGCGCGCCCCCGAACAGGCCGCCGAGGATTCCGCCGGTGCCGATCGCGCCGAAGATCCGCTTGGCTTCGCGTGGGTTCGAGACGCTGTTGGCGAACGACCAGAACTGCGCGAGCTGGATCAGGCCGTAGGCGTTGACCCACAGATAGAACACGATCGGCACCCATCGAGCGTGAAGTCCGTAGAGGTAGGCGAAGAGGCCGAGCGAGATCGCCGCCGCCCACGTAGCGTCTTCCAGCGACCGCCAGGTCGGGCGCCGGCGGCTCGCGCGCGCGTAGGCCACGGCCACCAGGGTGGTCAGGGCCCCGGCGCCCAGGAAGACGTACGGCAGGAGCGCGGCGGGGAGCACGGCCAGGAATAGCGCGTCGCGAGCGGTCTTGACCAGCGTGTAGGAGCCGGTCATGAAGAACAATATGCCGCCAAGCAGCAGCGCGTGGCGGGTCTCGTCGCGGCCCAGCTTGAGGAGGTTCGCGATACGCAGAAGCATTCGGTCGGCTCGCTTGGCCTTCCAGGCACGCGCCGAATGGGGTGGCCGCGGTCGAGATGAGCAAGGCAGAGACTACCGGCCGGGCGGGAAGCCGGCAAATGGCGCTGTCTTGCCAGCGTACGGCCGGGCATCGAGTTCCGCCCCCCGTCCACCCGCTGACGTGGAACACCCGAGGCACTTCCCCGTCACCTCGGTTAACACGTCGATAACAGCAACCTCCATCGACGCGCAAAGAAAGTATCCCGCATAATCGCTGGGACAGCCGACCGCACATCGAAGGGCCCGGTCACGAGGTGTGAATGGCGCCGGCTCAAGAGCTCGGCCCGCGGGACGGGGTTCCCTGGTGTCCGTACCTGCGGTCCGCGCCGCCCTCCCCCGAGGGCACCAAGCCGGAGCCGAGTTAGCCCGCTTGTTTCGCGGGCCTCGCGACCGCTGGCAACACGCTCGACCGATACGCACCGATGGGTGCGCCTCGTTACTCCTTTTCGGCGAGGTGGAGTCGTGCGGATTCTCTTCACCGGCGTCCCTGGGGTTGCCGACCGTCCTCGGTGCGAGTCCGTGCCCGGTATTGCACCGCAGGTAACGCCACCGGCTCGGGTAAACACCCGAGTGGCTTTGCAGGTATCCGCCGGCCCCCGCAAAACCATCCCAAGTATCTGTCCGTGGCCGCCAGCCCCTTCGTCACCAATGAACGCCGAGGCCACCTTCGTGCTCCATGACTTGCGCGGGCGCGATGGAGCGACATGTCGTTCGGTTGGGGCGGGTGACATGCGTTCTCGGGCACCAGGCTGGCCGCGCGCTCGGGCCCTCCACGCGCTCATGAGCGGTCGAGCGCCGGGCGAAGTGCAGACCTTTCTTCAGTGAGGCAGTGATGGCGGCAATCCTGCTCGGAGGTCGAGTTCTTCCCGGAGTCATAGCTCTTGGTTTGGTTTTCGTCCTCTCTCTGCTCCTCTGGACGGCCGTGGCCGCGAGCGGGCTCGAGCTCGTGATACCGCGTGCTTCCGGGGCCCCGGCCCTCGACGCCCTCGCCATTCCGCGAGCCCGTGACAGTCTCGCCATTCCGCCTGGCCGTGACAGTCTCGCCACTCCGCCGGCTCCTGACAGTCTGGCGACGCTTCCTCCCGGCGTGGTAAGGGGATTTCGCCAGCGTGACCCCGGCGACGGGGTTCCGTGCAGCCTCGAGACCGGCGCATCGGTCTCCTACGACGACGAGAACCTCTACGTGCTGTTCGTCGCCGATGACGATCCGGCCAAGGTCCGGGCGCACCTGGCAAGGCGCGAGGACATCCTCGGGGACGACCGGGTCGAGGTCTACCTGGACACGTTCCAGGACGGCCACCGGGCCTACCTCTTCGCCTGCAATCCGCTGGGCGTCCAGCTCGACGGCGTGCTCGTCGAGGGTCAGGACGAGGACGACACCTTCGACACCCTCTGGTACTCGGACGGGAAGCTCACGCCCCAGGGCTACGTGGTGCGAATGACCATCCCCTTCCGCAGCCTCCGGTTCGACAACCGGCGGGCGCAGACCTGGGGGATCGCGCTGGGCCGGATCATCCAGCGCCGGAACGAGGAGTCCTACTGGCCCTACATCACCGCCGCCCGGGGCCTGGAGGGAATCTCGCCGGGCCAGAACGTCCAGCTGATTCCCTACGGCATCTCGACCCGCTCACGGTTTCTCGACATGGAGTCGAAGCTGCCGGGCTTCAGGAACCGCGACGAGCTCCGGGGCGGCCTGGACTCCAAGCTCGTGCTCCACGATCAGTTCGCCCTGGACGTCGCGCTCAACCCCGATTTCAGCCAGGTGGAGTCCGACGAGCCGCAGGTGACCATCAACCAGCGGTACGAGGTCACTTTCCCCGAGCGCCGGCCCTTCTTCATCGAGAACGCCAGCTTCTTCCAGACCCCGACCGAGCTGTTCTTCTCCCGCCGGATCGCCGACCCGCAGTTCGGCATGCGCCTGACGGGAAAGGCGGGACGGTGGACGGTGGGTGGGCTGGCCATGGACGATCGCGCGCCGGGGCTCAAGGTTCCACTCGGCGACCGCCTGCGGGGCGATCGCGCGGTCGACGCGGTGGTGGGGATCCAGCGCGACATCGGCAAGCAGTCGAGCTTGGGCCTCTTGGCCACGAGCCGGGACTTCGGCCCGAGCTTCAACCGCGTCTTTTCGCTTCACACCCGGCTGCAGCTCGATCCGACCTGGTCGCTGACGGCCCAGGCCATGCATTCGTTCACCCAGCCCTCGAGCGGCCCGCGACGGAATGGCCGCGGCTACTACGCGGAGCTGATCCGCGACGGCAGGCACTTCAGCTACGACGCCTACGTGAACGACCTGAGGCCCGACTTCAGCGCCTCGCTCGGACACGTAAAGCGCGTCGATATCACCAAGTTCAAGCAGTCCGCCGAGTACTACTGGCGTCCCGACCACAGCGGGCTGGTGAAATTCGGCCCGAAGCTGACCATGACCCGCACCAACGACCACACCGGCAGGATCCAGGACTGGAGCGTCGAGGGCGATTTCGAGCTCAAGTTCACCGGGGAAACCAAGCTCCAAGTCGGGCGCATCGAAGCCTTCGAGCGCTACGAGGGGTTCGGGTTCACCCAGTACACGACGCTGATCGAGTTCAGCACCGAGCTGCTGAAGTGGCTGGCGCTGGATGCGGCCGCGAACTTCGGGACCGGGATCAACTACGACCCCGCCAAGAAGCTCGCTCCGTTCCTGGGGAACGCCCAGGAGGCCGAGGCGACCCTGACGCTTCGACCCTCGCCTCAGCTCCGCTTCGACCAGACGTTCATCTACAACCGGCTCATCACGCGTCCCGGATCGGGGCCTCCGATCGATTCCACCTCGTCCCGCATCTTCGAGAACCCGCTGGTGCGGTGGAAGCTCAACTACCAGGTCAGCCGCGCGCTCTCGCTGCGCGCGATCGTGGACTACGAGGCGGTGTGGCCCAACGTGTCGTTCGTGAAGCTGGACCGGGAGCAGCAGGTCACGGGGGACGCGCTCGCCACCTACCTGCTCAACCCCGGCACCGCCCTCTACGTCGGGTACACCAATCGGCAGGAGAACCTGGCGCTCGAGACCGGCCCGCCGTCGATTCTCAGGCGGACCGACTACCCCGGCCTGGCCACCGGCCGGCAGTTCTTCTTCAAGATCAGCTACTTGATCCGGCGTTAGCGGAGGACCTCCGTGCACGACACCTATGCATCCGCAGCCAGTACCGGCGCCCGTGAGGGTTCCGTTCGACGAGCCGCGCACAACTCCCCGGCCGGCGAGCCCCGGGCGCCTCTGAACCATGCGGTCTTGGTTCGGTACGCAACGCCCACGGATTCGCTTTGAGGTGACCATGTCCTCGATACGGACAGCACGACTTCCCATGCGCCCGCGCAGCAACGGTCACGCCCGCGAGACGTCGCCCCGCATCGCGGTCTACTCCCCGGGGATGGTCGGGTTTGGCCACATCCGCCGCAACGCCACGATCGCCTGCGCGCTGCGCGGCTCGCCTCTCGAGCCGGTCATCGTCCTGGTGGCCGAGGCGTGGCAGGCGGGCGCGCTCCCGCTGCCGAAGGGCGTGGACTGCGTGACCCTGCCGGGACTCCGCAAGGGGGCCGACGGTCACTGCACCCCCCGGTCGCTGGAGGTCACGGAGGGCGAGCTGGTGGCGCTCCGCGCCGATGTGATTCGTAGCGCGATGGAAGCCTTCGAGCCCGACGTGCTGATCGTGGACCACCTGCCCCTGGGCGCCGCCCGGGAGCTGAGTCATACCCTCGAGCGCCTGCGGAGACACGGGACCCGCTGCGTGCTGGGCGTCCGCGACGTGCTGCAGGACGTGGATACCGTTCACAACGTCTGGGCGGACCGGGACGGCCTGGAGGCGATGAGGAAGCATTACGACGCCATCTGGATCTACTGCGATCCGGCGATCGTCGACCCGGTCCGGGAGTACGGCGTCTTCGATCAGGTGGCCGAGCGGGTGCGCTTCACCGGCTATCTCGACCAGCGCCCGCGCCTCGAGCTCGTCAACGGGCAGGCCGAGCCGCTGCTGGCGAAGCTGCCCCGGGGGAAGCTCGCCCTCTGCATCGTGGGAGGGGGAGTCGACGGAGGCGACCTGGCCGTGGCGTTCGCGCAGGCCGAGCTGCCCCGCGGCACCACCGGCGTGATCGTGACGGGACCGTTCATGCCCGAGGAGGCCCGACACTACCTGCACGAGTGCGAGCGTCACCGCCGGAACCTGCAGGTGTTCGAGTTCGTCCCCGATCCGGCTCCCCTGATCGACCGCGCCGACCGCGTCATCGCCATGGGGGGCTACAACAGCATGTGCGAGGTGCTCTCGTTCGAGAAGCACGCCCTGATCGTTCCGCGCGTCAAGCCGAAGCCCGAGCAATGGATCCGCGCTCAGCGCGTCCGGGACCTGGGCCTGGTCGACGTGCTCCATCCCGACGAGCTGAGCGCCCGGGCGCTGACCCGATGGCTGGCGCGTGACCTCGGCCCGCCTCCGCCCAGCCGCAGTCGAGTCGACGTCGGCGGCCTCACTCGCATCCCATCCCTGCTCGCCGAGCTGCTGGGCCTCCCTGGGCCGGCGGCCGAGCCGGACTCGCTCAATGGCAACCATGTCCACGCACGCTCGCACGCTTCTGCTCTACGCGCAGGATAGCCGGGGGCTCGGGCACATCACCCGGTCCCTGACCGTCGCCCGGCAGGTCCTGGCGAGCTATCCCGACCTGGTCGTCTACATCACGACCAAGTCGCCGATCGCGGAGAACTTCGTGCTGCCGGAGCGATGCGACTACATCAAGCTGCCGACCCGCCTGACGCCGGATTCCATCCAGCAAACCCCGGGGGAGGAGGAAGCCGCGATCCTGCGCTTCCGGGGCATTCGTGGCCGGCTGCTGCGAGAAGCCGCGCTGGGCTTGAGCCCCGAGCTGGTGCTGGTGGATCACGAGCCGCTCGGCTCGGGCGGGGAGTTTCGCGAGGGTCTGTGCGCGCTCAAGGCCCAGAGCCCCGGCACCCGCTTCGTGTTCGGGCTGCGCGACATCATGGACGATCCGGTCCAGATCCGCGCCCACTGGCGCGAGCTCGGCGTCTACGACGCCCTCGAGCACCTGTACGACGGCATCGCGGTCTACGGCTCGCCCAACCTCTACGACGTGGCGGAGGCCTATGCCATACCGGACTCGGTCCGGCACAAGCTCCACTACTGCGGCTTCGTCGTCCGCCATCCTCCGGCCGCCGACCCCGCCGAGCTGCGGGAGCAGCACGGCCTGCCGCGGAACGGGCCCCTGGTGCTGGCGACGGTCGGCAGCGGCAGCGACGGCTACCCGGTTCTGGAAGCCGCGCGGGTGGCGATCGAGCGGCTCCGGGCCGCCATCCCGGACCTGGTCGCAGTCCTCGTGACCGGGCCCTACATGCCGGCCGACCAGCAGGCCGCGCTGCGGGCCCAGGCCACCCCCCACTGCCGCGTGTGCGAGCGCGCCGACACGTTCCAGCTCATGGCGTCCGCCGATGCGGTGGTGAGCATGGGCGGCTACAACAGCCTGTGCGAGGCGCTGGTCCTCGGGCGACCTCTGGTGATCGTGCCGCGCGCCACGCACAAGGTCGAGCAGCAGATCCGGGCCGAGACGCTGGCGGCGCACGGTCTGGCCCGGTGGGTTCATCCCCGCGACCTGAGCAACGGCGACCTCGCCGAGGCGCTGGAGTGGGCGCTGCGCCGCGATCGGAACGACCACGCGCGGCGGGTGCGCGAGACCATCCCGTCCTTCGACGGAGCCGCTCGTCTCACCGCTTTCCTCTCGCGCTGGCTCGACGGCGATTGAGCACGGAGGAGAGGCCATGCGAATCCGTTTCAAGCCCACCGCCGAGCAACGCGCCGAGCTGCTGAGGAAGCTGGTGCGGGCGCAGCAGCCGGCCACCGCGCTGAAGATCCTCCGCTCCACGGCGGCGGCCGACTTCCAGCCGAGCCGGGCCGTCCCTACCGTCCAGAGCGTCCACTCGGACCGCTTCGTCGTGCGCGTGCAGCTCACCTCGGATGCCGCGGAGCGGAGCTACGCCCTGAAAGTGTACTCCGACGATTTCAGCGAGAAGGTGTGGACGCACGCCCGCTCCCTCGCCGCCTACTACCCGTCGAATCACGACGGTCTCTGCCTGCCGACCCACTACCTGCCGAGCGAGCGCATGCTGGTCTTTCCGTGGGTCGAAGGCGTGTTCCTTTCCGAGATCGTGGACGAGCTGAAGCTGGATCTCCTGCGAGACGCCGCCGGCATCGCGGCCAGCCTGCATCGCCTGAAGATCGTTCCCGAGTCGCCGACCACGGCCCGGATGTTCGTCGACGAGACCCGGGGGTGGTGCGACCGTTTGCGGGAGCGGAGGCCCGAGACCACGCCCCTCACCGAGCGGCTGATGGCGGCCCTGGAGCGGGCCCTGCCCTTGCTGGATCCCGCCGAGCCGGCCCCGATCCACGGCGACATGGCGGCGGGGCAGTTCCTGTGGACCGGGCGCCGGCTGGTCCTGCTCGATCTCGACATGTTCGGATACGCCGACCCGGCCTACGACGCGGGCCACTTCGTGGCCCAGCTCGAGCGGCGGCGGCTCTTCGATCGCGAGCTGCCGGCGCACGCCTCGCGCTGGGTCGACTGCTTCCGCGATGCCTACCTGGCGGAGATGCCGGGAGTGTCGCCGCGGAACGTGACCTTCTATTGCGGGCTCACCCTGATGCGGAAGATGTACACCGTGTGTCGCCGCTTCCCGACCGAGGGCCCGGAGCTGGTTCCGAAGCTCGCCGCCCGCGCCGAGGCGGCGCTCGAGGATGCGATGTCCCCGCTGAGCACGTCATGAGCGAGCTCATCGTCTCCCTGGCCCGGGAAGAGACCGAGGCGGTGCTGATCGCCGCGCTGCGAGAGGTCTACGGCGAGGGCGCGCGGCTCGAGGGCTGGGCTGCCTTCCCCCTCTCCAAGCGCGGGAAGCACCGTTCGGTCCATTACCAGCTCCGCGTGGCGGGCGTCCCGCGCGTCCATCACGTGCAGTGGGCGGGCAAGTTCTACGCCAGCGCCGCGGACGGCTGCAGGGTCGCCACCGTCCTGAGACAGGTGGCCGCCGCGGACCGCGGTGCGCGCGGGGCGCTGGTGGTCCCGAGCCTCATCGCGTACGACCCGGCGCGCCGCCTGCTCCTCTCGAAGTACGAGCCGGGCGAGTCGATCGTGGCCGCCCTGGCGCACGGCGACGGGCCGGTGGTCCGGACCCTCGGGCGCGTGGTGGCGGCCTTGCACGGGGCCCAGGTGGGCGACGCCCCGATCACGTCTCCCGCCTCCATGCTGGAGGACCTGCGACCGAGGATCGTCGACCTCGCCGCGCGGCTCCGGGGTGCCGAGGCCCCTCTGTGGCGCGTCCTGCCCGCGCTCGAGCGGCTCGCCCCGCCGCTGCCCGCCAGGCCCTCGTTCTTGCACGGCGACCTCGGCCCCAGCCAGATCCTGTGGCGCGGGGGCAGGGTCGTCATCCTCGATTTCGACAAGTGGACGAGAGGCGATCCGGCTTCGGATCTCGGCAATCTGCTGACCCAGCTCCGTCGCATCACGCTGCGGCGCCCGGGAAAGCTGCCGGCCTTCGCCTCCCTGCGCTCGGGGCTCCTGGACGCCTATCGATACTGGACGGCCCCCGATCCGGGACTGGCCCGGCGGGTCGGCTGGTACGAGCGGCTCGCGCTGCTCAGGAAGGCGCACTTCCTCGCTTCCAACACCACCCGGCACGAGCAGCCCGAAGCGCTGCGGCAACGCCGCACCGAGGCCATGCGGCTGGTGAGAGAGCTGTCCGCCGAGGCGCGGGACGAGGGGGACCTGGGAGAACGCCATGCCGGATAGGAAGAACCTGCGGTTCCGTCAGATCTTCGTGAACCACCTCCGTCAGGTCCGCTGGCGCCTGTTCGTGGCCGCGATCTGCACCGTGGGCGTGGCGGCCATGGAGCTCCTCAAGCCCTGGCCGCTGAAGCTCATCCTGGATCACGTCATTCTCGACAAGCCGCTGCCGCGCTCCTGGCACTTTTTCCATGGGATCGCCGCCGCGGGCAGGACGGGGCTGCTCGTCGACTCCGCCGTCGCCATCGTCCTGATCGCCCTGTGCGGCGGGGTGTTCTCCTACTTCCAGATCTTCATCACCTCGTCGATCGGCTACAAGATGGTCTACGCCCTCCGCCGCGAGCTATTCACGCACCTGCAGCAGCTCTCCCTGTCGTTCCACAATCGCTCGCGGTCGGGCGACCTGATGACCAAGATCGCCGGCGATACCAACACC
>VBOT01000029.1 GCA_005893225.1 Candidatus Eiseniibacteriota bacterium | reverse complement strand
GTGACCGCGACCGGGGCCGGCGGCGCTGAGGCGCATGGGTAGGGGTCGCGCGGCGCGAGTGGCAGGGCGACCTGCCACTCGGCGTTTGATCGCCGCGCGGCGAAGACTTCCGAGCGTGGATCGTCGATGACCGACTTCGATTTCCACAAGTCCGTGCTTCCCTCGGGGATCACCGTGGTCACCGAGAAGCTGCCGCATCGCCGCTCGGTCGCGGCCGGGGTGTGGGTGCGCAACGGGGCGCGCGACGAGCCCGCCGACAAGCTCGGCATCTCGCACTTCATCGAGCACATGATGTTCAAGGGCACCGAGCGGCGCGACGCCCGGGCGATCGCGCAGAGCCTCGAGTCGCTGGGGGGTCACCTGGACGCCTTCACCGCCCGCGAGCAGGTGTGCTACTACGCCCGCACGCTGTCCGAGCACCTCCCCGCGGTGGTGGACGTGCTCTCCGACATCGTCTGCTGCTCGCGCTTCGCCGAGGCCGAGGTGGTGCGCGAGAAGTCGGTGGTGCGGGAGGAGATCTACGCCGCCGAGGACAGTCCCGACGACAAGGTGAACGAGCTCCTGTCCGCCCAGGTGTGGAGCGGGCACGAGCTCGGCCGGCCCATCCTGGGCACCGTCGAGACGCTCGAGGGGATCGGCACGACGGCGCTCAGGAGCTACTTCCAGAGCCGCTACCGGTCCGAGCACCTGGTGATCTCGGCCGCGGGGGCGCTCGAGCACCAGCAGCTCGTCGATCTGGCGGGGGCAAGCTTCGCGGCCCCCGACGGCGAGCCGCTCCCGCTCTCCCAGTCCCCTCCGCCGTTCCGGCCGAGCGTCCAGCACGTGGTGCGCACCGACCTGCAGCAGCTCTACCTCTCGCTCGCCACCCGGGGGTTCCAGTACCGGGATCCGGACCGCTACCCGCTGGTGGTGCTCAATACCCTGCTCGGCGGCGGCATGAGCTCGCGGCTGTTCCAGAGCGTGCGCGAGGAAGCCGGGCTCGCCTACTCGGTCTACTCCGCCACCGACTTCCACCGCGACGCGGGGATGATCTCGATTCACCTCGGCGTATCGCCGCAGCGGGGCCGGGAGGCGCTCGCCCGCGTGCGCGAGGAGCTGATCCGGTTGCGCGAGCAGGGGCCGACCGAGGAGGAGGTCTCCTCGGCGCGATCCCAGCTCAAGGGCAGCGTCGTGATGGGCCAGGAGAGCGTGTCGAACCGCATGTACCACCTCGCCCACGAGGAGCTCTACTGCGGCGGCTACACGCCTCCCGACGAGCAGGCGGCGCAGATCGAGGCGGTGTCTCACGACCAGGTCGCCGCCCTGGCGCGGCGCTTCCTCGACCCGGAGGGCTTCGTGTTGACCGCGCTCGGGCCGGCGCCGGGAGGCGAGATCACCGAGGAGCACTGGCCTGTCGGCAGCGCGTTCGGGGCGGCGGCGTAGGAAAGCGAGGGGGTGCCCGCGCTTCGCGGCCACTCGTCCGACGTGCGGAAGGCCGGTGGCCGAGCCGCCACGCACCGAGGCGGCGGGCCCTCGGGTCGCGGCCCGGGGTCGGAAGAAAGGCTGCAGGCCCGAGCCGGCGCGAGTCCCCAATCGAGCGTGTCCGAGAAGCTTGCGGGCCGTCGCCGCCGCTCGTGGAAACGCGGCACCGCCCTTGCGTAATCTAGCCGGCTGATGGAACGCAACGCCGTCCCTCGCCCGAGCCGGGCCCCGCTGCTTCATGTCCTGGGCGTGGGGGCCTGGATCGCCTTCACGGCCTGCGCCTCGGCCTCGCCGATCGCCGACTCGCTGCCGCTCGTGCCGGCGGACACGAGCGAGGCCGACTCGCTGATCCCGACGCCGCAGCCGGAAAGCCACGAGGTCCTGCCGGCGGTGAGCCAGCCGTTCCGGCCCGGCGAATCCCTCAAGTTCTCGGTGCAATGGGGCATCATCAAGGCGGGCACCGCCTACCTCGAGGTCCCGCAGCTTTCGGACTGGAACGGCCGCAACGTCTACCGGCTGGTGGCGCGCGCCGAGTCGAACTCCTTCATCAGCCGCTTCTACAAGGTGCGGAACCGGATCGAGTCGCTGTGGGACAAGGACGGGCGGTTCAGCTGGCGCTACCAGGAGAACCGCCGCGAAGGCGGCTACCGCACGAAGAGCGAGATCCTCTTCGACAACGAGCGTCACGAGGCGCGCTACGCGGACGGCAAGACCTTCCCCATCCCTTCCAAGGTCCAGGACGCCCTCTCGGCCTTCTACTACACGCGCTTCCAGGCCCTGCCCCTCGGCGGCAGCATCGTGTTCGATTATCATGCCAGCCGGAAGAGCCAGCCTCTCGAGGTCAAGGTGCTGGGCCGCGAGCGGGTGGATACCCCGGCCGGCACGTTCGACTGCGTGGCGATCGAGCCGCTTCTCAAGGCGGGCGGTATCTTCAAGAACAAGGGGCGCCTGGTGATCTGGATGACCGAGGACGAGCGCCGCATGCCGGTGCTGATGAAGAGCAAGGTGGCGATCGGCTCGATCAGCGTGGTGCTGCAGGAAGCGCGGAACGGAGCGTAGCCATGGGGCGCTACCCGGAGGCCGACTTCTCGCGCCTCGCGATCGGACCGGCGGCCGAACGTCCGACCAAGGTCCGGGTGGAGGACTTCTCGCGCCCGCTCGATCCGAGGGCGGCGCGCGCGGTGCTGGAGTCGCTCCCGCGCCAGCTCGCCGGGCTGGCGTTCCCCGAGGTGGTGGCGCGGGTGGTGCGGGCGCATCGCGCCTCCCGGCCGGTGGTGGCGATGTGCGGCGGCCACGTGGTCAAGGTCGGCGTGTCGCCTTGCCTCTTGGCGCTCATGGAGCACGGAGTGATCACCCACCTGGCGATGAACGGCGCGGCGGCGCTGCACGACGTCGAGATCGCCCGCATGGGCCGGACCTCGGAGGACGTCGAGGCGCACCTCCACGAGGGACGTTTCGGGATGGTGGATGAGACCGGTGACTTCATGAACGGGGCGATGCTCGAGGGGGCGCGGCGCGGCGAGGGGCTAGGGGAGTGCTGGGGACGCGCCCTGAACGAGGAGCCGGCCCCTCACCGCGCCCGGAGCCTGGTCGCGGCGGCGTACCGCCTCAGCATCCCCGCCACCGTCCACGTCGCGATCGGAACCGACACCGTTCATCATCATCCGCGCTGCGACGGCGCGGCGCTTGGCGAGACCGCAATGCGGGACTTCCGGATCCTGGCCCGGACGCTGGCCGAGGTGCGGGGCGCGGTGGTGCTCAACCTGGGCTCGGCGGTGCTCCTCCCCGAGGTGTTCCTCAAGGCGCTCTCGGTAGCGCGCAACCTCGGGGCCGACCTCTCGGACCTCACCACCGTCAACTTCGACCAGATCCAGCACTACCGCCCGCGCGTGAACGTGGTCGAGCGGCCGACCAGGGCCGCCGGCGCCAGGGGCTACGCCCTCACGGGCCACCACGAGATCCTGATACCGCTCTTCGCCGGGGCGGTGCTCGCCGAGCTGGAAGCGACGCCGGCTTCTCCCCACACCTCGGGCGGCCGGACCGCCGGCTCGCGCGGCACATGAGCCCGCGCCGGCCGCGCAGCGGGCCCGAGGCGGGCCCCGGATCGGAGCGCCAGGCGACCCGGAGGAGCCGCGGCCGCGTGCTCCTCATCATCCCGGCGCTCAACGAGCAGGGGAGCCTCCCGCGCACGCTCGACGAGCTGCGCCTCCACGCGCCCGAGCACGACGTGCTGGTGGTGGACGACGGATCGCGCGACGCGACCGCGAAGCTCGCCCTCGACCGGGGCGTCGAGGTGGTGCGGCACGCCGTCAACCTGGGGGTCGGGGCGGCGCTCCAGACCGGGTTCCGCTACGCGGTCGAGCACGGCTACGAGGTGGGAGTCCAGTTCGACGCCGACGGCCAGCACGACCCGCGCTTCCTGGACGCGCTGGTGGCGCCGGTGCTGGAAGGCGAGTGCGACGTCACGATCGGCTCGCGCTACGTCACCGCCAGCGGCTACCGCGCCCCGCTCATGCGCCGCCTGGGGATGCTGGTGTTCTCGGGCGTGGTGAAGCTGGCGCTGCGGCAGAAGATCGCGGATACCACCTCGGGGCTTCGCGCCTACGCCATGAAGGTGATGGAGGTGTGCCAGCGCGACTTTCCCAAGGACTTCCCGGATGCCCCGCTCCTCATTGCGCTGGCGAGGCGCGGCTTCCGGCTGCGCGAGGTGCCGGTCTCCATGCGCGAGCGGTCGGCCGGCCGCTCCTTCTACACCCTCGGCAAGTCGATCTACTACCCCTACAAGAACCTGCTGGCCTCGCTCATGGCGTGGATCCAGCGCCCCGTTTGACCCGCACCCAAGGAAGGCTCCCGTGGAATTCATCTCTCGTACCCAGATCATCGTCGCCCTCGCGGCGGTCGGTCTGGCGGTGTTCGTTCTGGAGCTGGTGCGCCGGCGCCGGCTGGGCGAGGAATTCTCGGTGCTGTGGATGGCTGCCAGCGTCGTGATCGCCGCGCTCGGCTTCTCCACGCCGCTCCTCCGGCTCATCACGCGCATTCTCGGAATGCTGTTCGAGAGCTCGACCGTGTTCGCCGTCGGCCTGGCGTTCGCCGTGGCGGTGCTGCTCTACCTTTCGGTGAAGCTGTCACGGCTCACCGTGGAGCACCAGATCGTGGTCCGCGAGCTGGCGCTGCTGAGGCACGAGGTCGAGCGAGGGGGCGGGCCGGGAGAGGGGGCGTGAGCGCGAGGATCAAGCTCGTCGTCGGCACCGTCATCTCCGCGGCGTGCGTGTGGTGGGCGATGCGCGAGGTGCGTCCGGCCGAGGTGTGGGACGCCCTCCGGCGCGCCGACTACCGCGGGTTCATCGCCTTGATGGGGCTGACCCTGCTGGGGTTCTGGATCCGGGCGTTCCGCTGGCGCTGGCTGCTCTCCACTCCCCGGCCGGTGAGCCTCGACAGCCTCTACAGCGCGACCATGATCGGGTTCATGGCGAACAACCTGTTTCCGCTGAGAGTCGGCGAGTTCGTGCGCGCCTGGGCGCTCGGCCGGCGCGAGAACCTGTCGAAGACCACGGTGTTCGCCACCGTGGTGGTCGAGCGCGTGGTGGACATGATCACGCTGCTCGCGATCTTCGGCGTCGCGCTGCTGCTCCACCCAATCTCGGCGAGCACCGAGGCGGGGCGCCTCACCAGCGCCGGCGCGGGGCTGCTGGTGCTGAGCTGCGTGGGCCTCACCGCTTTCCTGGTGGCGATCGAGCGCAGCCCGCGACTGCTGGGCATCCTGGTCGATAAGATCACCCGGCCGCTGCCCGAGCGCTTCGGCCGCCGCGCGGTGCAGGCGCTCCAGCAGTTCGTGGAAGGGCTCGGGCTGTTCCGCGACCTGCCGCGCCTGCTGTGGGTGTTCCTGCTGTCGTTCGTCATGTTCCTGGCCTTCGCGATGGGCCTCCAGGTCGGGATGTGGGCTCTGGGCCTCGGCGTGCCGTGGTACGGGGGGCTGATCATGCTCGTGATCACCGCGATCGGCATCATGGTGCCGGCCGCCCCCGGCTACGTCGGGACCCTGAACCTGGCGTGCGTCGCGGGGCTGGCGCTGTTCTCCGTCGGCAAGGAGCGGGCGGTGCCGTTCTCGTGGTTCTACTGGGCCGGGCAGTGGCTGCCGGTCTCGCTGGTGGGGCTCTACTACTTGCGGCGCGAGGGACTCACGCTGCGATCGCTGGGAGAGGCTCGCGAGAGCGTGACCTGACAGGCTGTCGAAGACGCCCGATGGAGGACACCCGAGGGCCGTAACGAGACTCTCGCAGCGCGCGGAGGAGGAGCCGGAGCGCGTGTCGCGAGTCAGCGAGCCGGAGACAGGATGTCGGAGGCCGCGGGTCTCGCGGAGGCCCTCGGGTGTCCTCCATCGGGCGTTCTCAGCAGCCCGACCCTGGCTATCGCCGGTAGTGCCCCGCCACCTTGCGCACCGCGGCGCACACGTCCTCCACGTCCCGCGGGCTCATGCCTGGGAAGAGCGGCAGCGAGACGGCGCGGCGGTAGGCGTCCTCGGCGACCGGGAAGTCGCCCTCGCGATAGGGGAGCGTGGCGCGGAAATGCGGGTGGAGGTGGATGGGAATGAAGTGGACCGAGGAGCCGATGTTCTCCGCCCGCAGCTCCTGGATGAACCGGGCCCGGTCGCAGGTCAGCCGCTCCAGCTCGAGCGCGATCGGATAGAGGTGCCAGGCGTGGAGCGCGTCGGCGCGGGTGCGCGGGCGCCGCACCTCGGGCACGTCCTCGAGAAGGGCCTGGTACCGGGCCGCGTGCTCGGCGCGCCGGCGCTGCATCTCCTCGAAGCGCTCGAGTTGCCCGAGCCCGATCGCCGCCAGCACGTCGCTCAGGTTGTACTTGAATCCAGGCGCGGTGATCTCGTAGTACCAGGAGCCGGTGTCGGTGTAGCGCTTCCAGGCGTCCCGGTTCATGCCGTGCAGCGAGAGCAGCGAGATGCGCTCGGCCAGCTCCCCGTCGTCGGTGACGGCGGCGCCTCCCTCGCCGGTGGTGAGGTTCTTGGTGGCGTAGAAGGAGAAGGCCGTCACGGTGGAGAACGAGCCGACCGGGTGGCCCTTCCAGCGCGCGCCGAGCGCGTGGGCGGCGTCCTCGACGATCGGGAGGCCGTGACGGCTCCCGATCGCGGCGATGGCGTCGAGGTCGCAGGGGTGGCCGCCGTAATCCACCGGCATCACGGCGCGCGTGCGCGGCGTGATCGACGCCTCGAGCCGCGCCGGATCCATGCACAGCGTGTCGGGCTCGACGTCCACCAGCACCGGCCGGGCGCCCAGATGCTCCATGACGTTGACGCACGCAGCGAACGTGTAGGTCGAGGTCACGATCTCGTCGCCGGGCCGGACACCCAGCGCCACGAGGCCGAGGTGGAGCGCCGCCGTCGCGGAGTTGACGGCGACGCCGTGCCGTGCTCCCGTGAGCGAGGCGATCCTGGCCCCGAGCTCGTGGGTCTTGGGCCCGGTCGTGATCCAGCCCGAATCGAGGGTTTCGAGGACGAGCTGCTTCTCTCGCTCGCCGATCGACGGCACCGCGAGCGGCAGAAAGGACTCGCGGACCGGCGACCCGCCGCGCGAGGCCAGCGGGTCGAGCGCGCCACGCACGCTCATGGCCGGGGGACGGATCGAGCCGAGGAGGCACGCATGGAAGCGCGCATTCTAGCCCGCGGCGCCGAGCCTTTCCACCGCCCGGCGGCGAACCCCAGGTGAGGCACCCCCGCAAGCTGGTCCGCGACGCGCTGGCCATGGCCTCGAGCCAGTACCTGTCGCGCGCGGCGCTGGTGGTGCGCGGCCTGGCCGCGGCGGCGGCGCTCGGGCCCCACGGCTACGGCGGCTGGAACGCGCTCAACTTGATCTTCGATTACGGCGTCTACTCCGCCGGCGGCGCGCTCCACGGCCTCGACCTCGAGCTTCCGCCGGCGGTCGCGCAGGGCGACGGGGCGCGGCAGCGACGGCTCATGGGCGGGGCCGTGTCGGCCGTGGTCACCGGAGGCGCGGCGTTCGCCGCTCTGGTCCTGCTCTACGTCGAGAGCGGCGGGCGGGCCTTCGCGGCCACGCCGGGGTGGGGGCTGCCGCTGCTGATGCTGGCGGCGGCTCTGCTCCAACTCCCTTTCCAGTACTTCGCCTCCGCTCTGAGGGCACTGGGGCGGATCCAGGCGGTGAGCCTGGCCTACGTCGTCCAGGCCGGCCTCGGGGGCGCCCTCGGCGCGGCCCTGGTGTGGCGCTGGGGGGTCGGCGGGCTGCTCGCGGCGTGGCTCGCGGGCGGGATCGCGGCGCTCGCGGTGATGCGGAACGCGGGCCCCGAGGTGCCGCTCCGCCCCGGCTCGTTCTCCACCGCCTTGTCCCTGGCCCGCGTCGGGTTCCCGGTCTTCGGGTACATCGCCGCCATGCTGGTGCTGAGGTCGGCGGATCGGCTGGCGCTGGTCCGCCACGGCACCCCGGAGGCGCTCGGGCTCTACAGCCTCGCCCTGATGGCGGCCGGACTGGTGCTGTACGTCCCCGAGGCCGCGGCCTACGTTCTCTATCCGCGCTTCGCCGCGGCGCGCGAGGCGAGCGATGAGCGTCCCGTGCGCTCCGAAGCCTTGAGGGCGCACCGAGCGCTCATGGTCGCGCTGCCGCTCGTCGTGGCCCTGGCGCTGGTATGGGCGGGCCCGGTGGTGGGATGGCTTCTCCCGAGCTACCGCGACGGAGTTGCGGCGCTGCGGGTGCTCTCGATCGGGGCTCTCATGTACTCGGGAGCCGTGCTGCCCGGCTACTACCTGCTCGCCGCGGGAAGGGGGAAAATGCTGTTCGGGATCGGAGCGGCCGGCGCGGTCCTCGATCTGGCGCTGGTGTTCGCGGTCGCCGCGCGCGATCCGAATCCCCTTCCCGTGGCGGCGGCTCAGGGTCTCGGCTACTCGCTGCTGGGCGTGGGGCTGGTGCTGCTCGCCGGCCGCGAGTGGCTCGCGACCCCGAGCGAGCGCGCGGCACTCGTGCTCTCGAGCTTCGCCCCGGCGCTCTGGGGAGGAGCGGCCGCGCTCGCCGCCTGCGCGGTCGGAACGAGCGAGAGCGTTCCCGCCTCGCTCCTGCGCTCCGCCGCGGTGACGATCGCCTACTCTCCGGTGCTCCTGTGGTTCGGTCGCGGCACCGGCATCGGCAGGCTTCTCCACGAATGGCTCGCGGCGCGCACCGCTGCCTGACGCGCCGCTCCACCGCCAGATGCCGCGCCTCGCTCCTCCGCTCGAGTCGCGCGCCCGGATCAGCCGCAGCGTCGCGACACCTCGATCCTCTCGACGCTCGCCGGCTCGAAAATGGGCCGTATCGGCGCAGGCCTGTGATAGCTTCGACTGGGCACCGACATCGGAGGTCGGCCCGCGCGGACAAGGTCGGAGAGGGAACGCAAGGGAATGCGACGCGGAGGCGTGCCCCGGAGAGCGGCGGCAGGCACGAACGGAGCGGGTCAACGGCCGGGTTTGGTGCTGGCGGCTTGCTCCGAAGCGGCCGGGATGGCCGAGCGCGCGATCTGGGAGATCGCGACTCGGCTCGACGGCGGCCGGTTCACGGTGCAGGTCTGGCTCTCCACCGCCCCGGCCCTGGATGAGCTGGCGGCAGCCCTTGCGGCTCGCGGCCTCGAGATCGAGCGCATGCCTGAGGTGGATTCGCCGTGGGACTGGCGCAGGCGGCTCGAGCTCTGGCGCAGGTTTCACCGGACGCGCCCGACGCTTCTTCATTTCCATTGCGGCTCCCCTGCCGCCGAGCACTTCGGAACCCTGCTCGGGGAGGCGGCGGGCGCGGCCCACGTGGTGATCACCGAGCATGCCGCGCTGGAGTCGGCTCCCGCCCCGATCGGAGCCCGCCCGCTGGAGCGCGCCGACGCGATCACCGTGCCTCACGCCGGAGCGGCCGAGCGTTTGATGTGCGGCGCCCTGCGATGCAGGACTCACCTCGTGCCGCACGGCGTGGACATCCCCGACCCCGAGGACGAGTGGCCGGCGGCGCGCGCCGAGCGCGAGCGGCTCGGCGCCGGCCCGGCGCGACCGCTGTGGCTCTGCCCCGCGCGCCTCGAGCCGGCGAGGGGCCAGGCGATCCTCCTCGAGTCGCTTGCCGAGCTCGGGCGACGCGGCCTCCCCTTCCAGGCGGCGTTCGTGGGCGAGGGCTCGCAGCGCGAGGAGCTGGAGCGGCTAGCGCTCGAGGCCGGGCTCTCGGACGCGGTGCGGTTCCTCGGCGAGGTGGACGATCTCGGGCCGCTGCTGCTCGCGGCCGATGCCGTGGCTCTGCCGCTGCTTGACGAGCGGGTACCCGCGAGTCTCCTCGAGGCGCTGGGGCGCGCCCGGCCGGTCGTCGCGAGCAGGACGCGGGGAATCTGCCAGGTCGTCGAGGACGGGATCCACGGACGACTGGTCCCGCCCGGCGATCCGGGAGCCCTGGCCGCGGCGCTCGAATCGTTCCACCGCGCGCCCGATGCCGCCCGCCGGCTGGGCGAGAACGGCGAGCTTCTGGTGCGCGAGGAATTCACCTGGGCCCGTGTGGTCGCGGCCTACGAGTCGGTCTACGACGACGTCCTGGGCCTCGCCACCTTCACGCCGCTCGTGGCGGGGCGCGGTTGAAGAAGCGGCGGCACGCCCCGGCCGCCGCCCCGGAGCGCCCCGCGCTTGATGCTCGCTTCCGCCCTGTGCTAGTGCTTCGCCGTTTCGTCCCTCACCGCTGGAGCACGCATGGCTGAGCGCTTCGTCCTGGTGCTGGCTGGAGGGCTCGGCGAGCGCTTCTGGCCGTGGAGCCGCCCCGATCGTCCCAAGCAACTCCTGCCGCTGGCCCGCGGGGGTCGCTCGCTGCTGGCCTCGACCCTGGAGCGCGCGCTCGTCCTCGCACCGCCGGAGCGGGTGGTGGTGATGACCGCGCGCCGGCTCACGGCCGCGGTGGGCCGGGAATGCGGCGGCTCGGGAGTGCGCGTCCTGGGCGAGCCGGTGGCCCGGAACACCGCCGCCGCGATCGGCGCGGCGGCGGTGCTGTTCGAGGGCGAGGCGCGCGGAGCGTCGTTCGCCGTCCTTCCCGCCGACCACGCGATCGACGACACGGCCGCCTTCGGGGCCGACCTCGGCCGAGCCTACGACGTCGCCGAGAGGGAGGCAGTGCTCATCACCTTCGGCATCCGGCCGCGCGCTCCCGAGACCGGATTCGGCTACATCCGGCGCGGCGCGCCGCTGGCCGAGCGTTTGTCCCGGGTCGCCCGTTTCACCGAGAAGCCCGACCGGGAGCTGGCCGAGCAGTGGCTCACGAGCGGTGAGTACCTGTGGAACGCCGGCATCTTCGTGTGGGGCTGCGCGACGTTCATGGCGGCCCTGGAGGCCAGCCGCCCGGCTCTGGCGGGTCCCCTTGGGAACCTGTCCTGGACCGGAAGCGACGAGGGGTTCGAGCGGCAGCTCGAGCAGGTCTTTCCCTCGCTGGAGTCGATCTCGGTGGACTACGCGGTGCTCGAGCATGCCCCCAACGTCCTGGTGCTGGAGGCGTCGTTCGACTGGGACGATCTGGGGTCCTGGAGCGCATGGGCGCGCCGGCAGCCGCACGACGAGCGGGGCAACGTGCTGTTCGGCGACGCCTTCGCCCTGGATTGCGAGCGCTGCGTGGTGGTCGGCGACGGGGGGACCGCCGCCGCGATGGGGCTCAGGGACATGGTGGTGGTGCATGCCGATGGAGCGACCCTGACCTGCCGGATCTCGGACAGCGACCAGGTGCGCCGTGTGAGCGAGGCCGTCCGGGCCAGGGGGACGCCGTGAGCCGGGCTCGACTCCTCTTCTGGATCATGGCGGCCGTGACGCCGCTCCTCGGCTGCGCCGCGCCTCTGCAGCCGCCCCGATCGGCGGGTGCCGTTCCCGCCGGCCCAGCCTCGGGCACCCATCCCGGCTCATCCGCGGGAGCCGCGGCCCGGCCGGGCGCTCCTCCAGCCGCGGTCGTGGACAGCACGCCCTCCAGGGAAGCGCTCGAGGTGCTGGGGACGATTCCCGAGCCCATCCCGGCGGCCCAGCGCGTGCCGCCGCCCGAACCGCGGGCCCTGGCGAGCAGTGGTGGCACCCCTCCGCAAGGGCGGGCTGAGGCGCGGCCCGATTCCGGCGTGTCGCCTGCTCTGGCACCCGCGGACACCACGGGCTCGCCGGCGAGCCCGAGCGTCGCCGACAGCACGGGGGTGGCGCTTGAGGCCCCGGCCGACACCTCGGGACCCGAGGTTCCCGTTCCCTCGCCCACGCTGCCGCTCGGGCAGCGGCCGCCTCCCACTGCAACGCCGCCCGCCGACACCGCGGCCTCCCAGCCGTCTCCCCCGAGCGGCGTCTCCGAGGGCTCACGCCCGCCTCCCACTGCAACGCCGCCCGCCGGCTCGAGCCCGCCCGCGCGCCCGGCGCCCGGATCACCCCGAGGGAGTGCCGCGAGCGACACCTGCTGGCGCGTCCAGGTCGGCGCCCCCAACCAGCGCGAGAAGGCCGAGCGCCTGCGCGAGGCGGCCGAGTCCCAGCTTCTCGCGCCGATGGCGATCGAGCGTGAGAAGGGGCTCTTCAAGGTGAGGTCCTCCTCGTGCCTCGATCGCGTGGCGGCCCAGCGCCTCAAGGAGCGCGCGGTCGCAGCGGGGTTCACCCGGGCGTTCCGGTTCGCGGGGCGGAAACCGTGAGACGGTGGCTCCTGATCTTCGAGGATTCCCACTGGCGATCCTTGCGGCCGCTCACCGACCTCGTGCCGGTCCCCTCGCTGGTCTTCGGTTCTTCCAACCTGGCGGCTCGCTGGGCTCGCGCCACGCGGCTGCCGGTGCTCGCGGTCCTGACCCGTCCCGGCCTCTCCGCGCGGCCGTTGGGCCCCCACGAGGTGGGCTCACCCGAACGCGGGGACACGGTCGTGGTCGCCAACGCGGCGGCGCTGCCCGGCCCCTGGGTCGAGCGGGCGCTCGAGGACGGGCCAGGGGTCCTGTTCAGCGCCGGCGGTCGCGTGGCGGCCGCGCTCGTGGAGCACTCGAAGCTCCAGCCGGTGCTCGCGCGCGGCGGCAATCTCGAGACCTTCCTCCTCGGAGCCGGACTCGAGTCGCAGCCGATCGAGGCGCGGATGATCACCTATCCGTGGGAGCTGATTGGCTGGAACGCGGAAGCGATCGCCGCGGACCTGGCGGACGAGCCGGGCGCGATCTTCGGTCACGTCCATCCGCGCGCGGCGGTGGTCGAGCCCAGGCGGGTGACCGTCGAGCCGGGGGCGCGGGTGGATCCGCTCGCGGTGCTCGACGGGCGCGCGGGTCCGGTGTGGATCGGCCCCCGCGCCGAGGTGCTGGCTCAGACCGTGGTGGTGGGCCCCTGCGCCGTGGGAGCGGGGACCCAGCTCCTCGGCGGCGTCATCGGCCGCTCCACCTTTGGGCCCCAGTGCCGGGTGGCGGGCGAGGTGGAGGAGTGCGTGTGGCAGGGCTACGCCAACAAGCGCCACCACGGTTTCGTGGGCCACAGCGCGATCGGCGAGTGGGTGAATCTCGGCGCGCTCACCACCACCAGCGACCTCAAGAACAACTACGGCGTGGTGCGGATGCACGTCGAGGGGCGAACGGTCGACAGCGGAACGCGCAAGATCGGGTCCCTGGTGGGCGCCCATGTGAAGACGGGGATCGGCACGCTGCTCCCGACCGGCGCGTGGATCGGCGTGGGGTCGAACCTGTTCGGGGGCGGTCGCTTCGTGCCCAAGGTCGTCCCGCCCTTCTCGTGGTGGGACGGCGAGCGCTTCGAGGAGCACCGGCTCGAGGCGTTCCTCGAGACCGCCCGGGCGGCGATGGGGAGGAGGGAGCGGTCGCTCTCGGCCGCCGAGGAGGAGACCCTGAGACGCTGGTTCGAGGTCACCGCGGAGGAGCGCGCGGCGACATTCGGAGCCGCGGCGGGGCGAGCGGTGAGATGAGGTTCTCCACGCCGTAACGCATCCCGAGGCGCGTGCCGATACCTGCGGCGCCGCCATGTCGCTCGCCCGAGAATTCGCCCCGGAGCCCGAACCCGGTCCCCACGCGGTGCCCCGCCGCCGCGCGGGGCCATCGCGCGTCTGGGTCCTGCTGCTCCTGACCCACGCCGCGCTGCTCGGACTCATGCTCTCCCGCCGGCTCGACTTTCTCTTCAACGACGCGATGCACCGCGTGGGCCCGGCCTCGGACTTCGCCACCTACTACGTGGCCGGGCACAATTGGCTCGAGGGCCGGAGCATCTACCGGGGCGGCTACGGGTTCGGATACCGCTATCACCCCCTGTTCGCCATGACGGCGGGGGCGGGGCTCTGCCACCTTCCGATCCGGGCCGCGTTCGCGCTCTGGGTGGTGCTGCACGAACTCTTGCTCCTAGGCGACCTGTGGGCGCTCCGGATCCTGATCCCCGACGGTCTCCGCCGCCGCGCCTTCGCGGCGCTGATGCTCCTCTTCTCGCCCTACTACCTCGAGGTCTACATGGGGAACGCCTCGTTCGTGGCGGCGAGCCTCCTGCTGTTCGCCTTCTGCCTCGACCGGCAGAGGGGCCCGGTGTTGCAGGCCTCGCGGACGGCGGACAGCCGGCGCGATTGGGCGCTCGTGCTGCTGTTCGTGGCGTCGATCGTGGTCAAGCCGGTGGGCGTCGTCTTCCTGCCGCTCCTCCTCATGCGCGGGCGCGCCGCCGCGGCGCTCGGGATCGGGGCCGCCGCCGCGGCCCTCGCGGTGCCCTATTTCTTCCGGCACCCCTTGGACCTCGGCCTCTTTCTGACCGCCAACCTCGAGGGGCGGGCCCAAGGCTGGGTGGTGCACGCCGGCAACCAGGGCCTCCAGGGGCTCCTCGCCGCGATCCTCACCCGGGCGAGCGGCATCTCGACCGCCGAGCTTTCTTCCTTGAGTCAGCTCCCGGCCGCGGCGCGCGCGCTGCTCGTGGCCTCGCAGGCGGCGGTGGCGGTGCTCGCCCTCCGGGCCTCCTGGCGCGCCCGGGAGCGGCTCGGGGTGGGAGTCTTCCTCGGTTCGTGCATCTACCTGCTCGCCTTCGGCGAGGTCTGGGAGCACAGCTATTCGATCCTGGTGCTCGGCCTCGCGTTCCTGTGGGCCTCCGATTTCGTGCCCCCGCGCCTGCTCCTCGGCTGCAGCATCGGGCTCGCCCTGCCCACGGCGTTCGCGCTCTACGACGTGGCGCTGCCGCCGGGCGGCAACGACCCCGAGCATCACTGGTCCTTGCTGGTCTCGGTGCTTCACCACGCCACCAAGCCGCTCTTCCTGGCACCGCTCTTCGCCGCGTGCGTGATCCGTGCCGAGAGGATCAGCGGGCGTCGTCTCCCGAGCGGGTGAGCGCGGCGCGGGGACGGAGGAAGACCGCCGGGATTGTCCAGTGCCTGCCGGGTCCGCGCCTTGACCGGCGCTCCGCCCGGTCCCTAAACTGCCCCTCTTGTGCACTGGGTGCGCGGTCTCTCGGCCGGGCACCCCGACCTTGTCAAGCGCGAGGGGCGCATGCCCGAGCTCCGAAAGGACCCGGTCGTCGGCCGCTGGGTCATCATTTCGACCGAGCGCAGCCTGCGGCCCACCAGCTTCGCGCCCGCCTCGCCGGGCCGGGCGATGACGTTCTGCCCCTTCTGCCCGGGCAACGAGGACAAGACTCCACCCGAGGTGTACGCCTGCCGGCCGGGGCACGAGGCCCCGAACACGCCGGGCTGGAAGGTGCGCGTGGTGCCCAACAAGTTCCCCGCCCTCCAGATCGAGGGGACCATGGACCGGCGCGGCGAGGGGCTCTACGACAAGATGAACGGCATCGGCGCGCACGAGGTCGTGATCGAGTCGCCGGTCCACGACCAGGACCTCGCCGACCTCCCGCTCGAGCACATCCAGCAGGTCCTCGGGGCCTACCGCGAGCGGGTGCTGGACCTCCACCGCGACCGGCGGTTCCGGTACGTGCTGATCTTCAAGAATCACGGCGCCCAGGCGGGCGCCACGCTGGAGCACACTCACACCCAGCTCATCGCGACTCCGATCATTCCCAAGATCTTGCAGGAGGAGCTGGAGGGCAGCCGCCGCTACTACGAGCTCAAGGAGCGCTGCGTCTTCTGCGACATCGTCCAGCAGGAGACCGGGGAGAACAACGGCCGCCGGGTGGTCACGATGAGCGAGCGGTTCCTGACCGTCGAGCCGTTCGCCCCGCGCTTCCCGTTCGAGACCTGGATCCTGCCGCGCCGTCACGACGATTCGTACGACACCCTCGGCGATGGGGACGAGCTCCGCGATCTGGCCGGGATCCTCAAGGACACACTCCAGCGCCTGAACCGGGCGCTGGACCGCCCGCCCTACAACTTCGTCATCCACACCGCGCCCGTGAGCGACGGAGCGCTGGAGTACTACCACTGGCACCTCGAGATCATGCCCAAGCTCACCCGAGTGGCCGGCTTCGAGATCGGTTCGGGCTTCTACATCAACCCCACCCCGCCCGAGGACGCCGCCCAGTACCTGCGCGAGATCGCCGTCGAGGCGTGACCGCCCGGAGATTCCGCGGATGAGCGGGAGGCGCTGGTCGATCGCCCACCTGGCGAGCGAGATGGGCCCGCTCGTCAAGGTCGGGGGGCTCGCCGACGTGGTCGGGGCGCTGAGCTCCGAGCAGGCTCGCCGGGGCCATCGGGTCACGGTGGCGATTCCTGCCTACCGGACCTTGCAGGTTCCCCACGAATGGCAGCGGCGGACGCTGGAGGATGGCGGGGTTCCGTGGGGGATGGGCCGCGAGCCGGCGAGCTTCGAGCTGTGCGTCCCGGAGGCCGGCCCCCGGGTCCTGCTCGTGGGCCACGCCGGCGAGCGGCAGTTCTTCGACCGGCCCGGCGTCTACGACGACCCCAAGAGCGGCCAGGGCTACGCCGACAACGCCGAGCGGTTCCTGTTCTTCGCGCGCGCGGCGCTGGAGGGCCTCACACGGCTCGGCGAGCCCATCGACATCCTCCACGGCCACGACCATCAGGCGGCGTGGGCCCTGTGCCTGGCCCGCACCCACGAACCCTGCGTTCAGGCGTTCCGCGACACGGCGACCGTGTTCACCGTGCACAACCTCGGCTACCAGGGAATTCACGACCCGTGGGTGCTGGGGCTGGTCGGGATCGGAATTGAGCTGTTCTATCCTTCCGGCCCGTTCGAATACTGGGGTCGCGTGAACTACATGAAGGTCGGGCTCGTGTTCGCCGACATGATCTCGACCGTGAGCCCCCGCTACGCGCAGGAGATCCAGTCGAGCGGGGAGTTCGGCTGCGGCCTCGAGGGCGTGCTGGCCCGCCGCGGGGACGATCTGCGCGGGATCCTGAACGGCATCGACGACGGCGAGTGGGACCCGGCGCGAGACGCTCACCTTCCCCATCGCTACGATCTCGCCGAGATCGAGAAGAAGCTGATGAACACGCGGCTCTTGGCGCGCGAGTGCGGGTTCCCGAGGGAGCCCTCGTGGCCGCTGATCGGGATGATCTCCCGGCTCACCGAGCAGAAGGGCTTCGATCTGATCGAGCAGGCGCGCCAGGACCTGGTTCGACTCGAGGCTCGCTTCGTGCTTCTCGGCACCGGCCAGCCGCGCTACCAGGATTTGCTCCGCCGCTTGGCGGTCGACCATCCGGAGCGATTCCATTACCGCGCCGCGCACGACGAGGCGTTCGCGCACGGGATCGAGGGCGGCTGCAACCTGTTCCTCATGCCGTCGCGCTACGAGCCATGCGGCCTGAACCAGATGTACAGTCTGCGCTACGGTACGCCCCCGGTGGTCCGCGCGGTGGGAGGGCTGGCGGACACCGTCGAGGAGTTCGACCCGCTCACCGGTCAGGGCACGGGTTTCCTGTTCCAGCGCTTCGATCCCGACGAGATGATCGGCGCGCTTCGCCGCGCGCTGGCGATCCACCGCCAGCCGGCGCTGTGGCGGACGCTGCAGCGGAACGGGATGAGCCACGACTTCTCGTGGCGGAAGAGCGCCGATCGCTACGACGAGCTGTACGAGGAGGCTCGCGAGCGGGTCGCTTCCGGCCGGGCGATCACTCTCGAAGCCGCCCGCTCGATGATCTGACGGGCAGCCGCAACCCCGGCTCGGGACGCCCAAGGGCCTCTTGCGAGACCCGCGGCCTCCGACATCCTGTCCCCGGCTCGCTGACTCGCGACGCGCGCTCCGACTCCTGCCTCCGCGCGCTGCGAGAGTCTCGCAGAAGCCCTTGGGCGTCCCGACCCGGGCTTCGGCTGCTATTCCAGAAACGCGGCGTGCAGCGCCTGCACGGCGGCCGCGCATCGCTCGCCCGGGACGCGGAAGATCAGAGCCGTCGGCGTGGTCCGGAGCGCGACCAGCGGGACCCCGGCGCGCTCGAGGGCCTGCTCGGCCCGCACCGTCTCCTGCGCGCCGAGGCCGAGCCCCACCACCGAGACGAACGCCGCGCCGTCGTCCACCTGGAGCTTCCACTCGCCGCCGGGTCCCCTGAGGTCGCGGAAGCCGCGGCGCAGCGCCTCGGCGTCGGAGCGGGTTCCGATCCACACGATCGCGCCGTGCGCGTCGGTGGCCTGCTCGTGGGCGATCAGCTCGAGCTCGGGGAACGCCCGGGCCACCGCCTCGATGATCCCGCGGGCCTCGCCGCGGCCCCCGGCGGTGCCCTCGGCGATCGCGATCGAGACCTGGTCCCGGTGGGTCACCGCCTGGACGCGCGCCCGCTCCATCTCCTCTCCTCCGATCGACGTCCCGGGCTCCTCGTCGAACGACGAGCGCACCGTGAGCGGCACCCCGTTCGCGGCCGCGAGGTCGACGCAGCGCGCGTGGAGCACCCGGCCTCCCAGGTGGGCGAGGGTCGAGCACAGCCGGTACGAGAGGCGCGGGAGCACCCGCGCCCCGGGCACCATTCGCGGGTCCGCGGTGCAGACCCCGCCCACGTCGGTGTAGATCTCGCAGCGCCCGGTGCCCAGCGAGGCGGCGAGCGCCACCGCCGTGGTGTCCGAGCCGCCGCGTCCCAGCGTGGTGATCTCCTTGGTCTCGGGGTTCACCCCCTGGAAGCCGGCGACGATCACCACGCGCCCGCGCTCGAGCTCGGCGAGGATCCGCTCCGGCTTGACCGCCACGATGCGCGCCGCGCTGTGCGCCCCGTCGGTCAAGATACCGCTCTGCGAGCCGGTGAACGAAATCGCCTCGACCCCGAGGTCGTGGAGCGCCATCGCCAGCAATGCCATGGCCACGCGCTCCCCGGCGGTGAGCAGCATGTCCAGCTCGCGCGGGTGTGGGCGAGCCGAGACCTGGCGGGCCAGCGACTGGAGCTCGTCGGTGGTCTGGCCCATCGCCGAGACGACGACGACCGTGGGATTACCGGCGCGGTGGGCGGCCGCCACGCGCTCGGCCACGGCGCGGATGCGAGCCGGGCCGTCCACCGACGTGCCGCCGTACTTCTGGACCAGAAGGGGCATCCAGGGACTTATAGAGGCTGCCGGCGCGGGTGCCAAACCGCGCCACTCCTTGACGCTCATTCGGGGGCCTGGATATAGTCCGTCCCCGTTCAGCGGAAGTAGCTCAGCCCGGTAGAGCCCCACCTTGCCAAGGTGGTTGTCGCGGGTTCAAATCCCGTCTTCCGCTCCATTTCCGCGGGGCCGGCTCTGGGGTCGGCCCCGCCGCCGTCCGGCCTCGGAGGTGCATGTGAGCTCCCAGCCGCGGGGCCGTGACCGGGGCGCGGTGGAGCGCGCGGTCGCCGAGCTGATCCGCGGCCTGGGCCTCGATCCTTCACGCGATCCCGAGCTGGCCCAAACCCCCTCGCGCGTCGCCGACCTCTATCTCGAGGTCTTCTCCGGCCTCGAGCCCGACTCCGAGCCCGACCTCGTGACCTTCCCGCACTCGGGAAGCGACGACCTGGTTGCGGTGCGGGATCTGCCGTTCCACTCGCTGTGCGTCCATCACTTCATCCCCTTCTTCGGGCGCGCCCATCTCGTCTATGTGCCGGGCGAGCGGATCATCGGCGTGAGCGGCGTGGCGCGCCTGGTCGACCATTACGCGCGCCGCCCGCAGCTCCAGGAGCGGATGACGGCGCAGATCGCCGATCACGTCGAGAAGCTGCTCCGCCCGCGCGGCGTGGCGGTGTTGCTCGAGGCCCGGCACCTGTGCATGGAGATGCGCGGCGTGCGGCGCTTCGGGCGGGTCGAGACGCGCGTGGTGCGCGGCGCGCTGCGGGACACCCCGTGGACCGAGCTCTGGAGCGGCGGGCGGAGGAAGGCTGGCCGCTGAGACCGAGCTCCTGATCGTCGGCGCGGGCCCGGCAGGCGTCTCGGCGGCGCTCTGGGCGCTCTCGCGAGACCTCGGTGTCTCGGTGATCGAGGCGGGCCCCGCGCCGGGCGGACAGCTCCATCATGTCCACTTCCACCCGCGCGAGCTCCCGGGCCTCCCGGCCGGCGATGGGCCGGCGATCGCCGCGACCTTCGCCCATCAGCTCCGGGACTCCGGCGTGCCGGTGCGCTGCGACACGGCCGCCGCATCGCTCGGGTCGGCGGATCCGCGGGGGCGACCCTGGGTCGAGAGCTCGGCGGGCGAGCGCTTCGAGGCGGATGCGGTGCTGGTCGCCACCGGGGTGCGCCGGCGGTGTCTCGAGGTGCCGGGCGAACGCGAGCTCGAGGACCGGGGCGTTTCCTACTCGGCCACTCGCGATCTCCGGAGCCTGGCGGGGCGCGACGTGGTGGTCGTGGGAGGCGGGGATGGGGCGTTCGAGAACGCGTTGATCCTGGCCGGGGCGGGCTGCCGCGTGCTGCTGGCCCTGCTGGAGGAGCCGCGGGCCCGACGCGAGTTCCGCGATCGAGTGGCGCGGGAGAGGAGCATCGAGGTCGTGGAGGGCGTGCGGGTGAACGCCTTCCTCGGCGCGGATCGGCTGGAGGCCGTGGAGCTCGAGGGCCCGGACGGACCGTTCGTCCGCAAGGCCTCGGGCGCGGTGATCAAGGTGGGGGTGATCCCGAACACCGAGTGGTGCCGGGCGGTGCTCGATCACGACGGGGAGGGATTCATCCGGGTCGACCCGAGGCATCGCGCCTCGCGGCCGGCCGTCTGGGCCGCGGGCGATGTGACGCGCCCCCCACTTCTCGGCATCACCGTGGCGTTCGGAGCCGCGGCCTTGGCGGTGGCGGACGTGCGCGCGACGCTCAGGGGCGAGTGAGGTTCGGGACTCCGGACAAGATTTGAGCGCTCCGGGGATCGTTCCGGCCGCAACTGGCCGCCACAAGCCCACTTCGAGAGCCCCGGCCCCCGTGGGCGCCCCGAGATCCGGCCCACGGTTTCCATGTAACTTGCCCTGGCCCAAGGCGCTCTCGCGAGCGCGCCGCCGGAGAGGCGCGATCCTGCGCCGCCCCCGGGCACTGTCCTTGCTCGACCTCTTCGCCCGGACTCAAGCGCCTAGCCGCGGAGGCCGATCTCTCCCTCAGAAGGGCAGGCTGCCCCGGGTCTTCGAGCAAGACCACCGGCATCGAGCCGAGTTCAAGGGAATCCACCATGTCACGCGAATCAACCCCTCGGCGCTGGGCGCAGGGGTTGCGTCCGGCCGCGTGCCTCGCATTTGCAGCGCCAGTGATGGCGGTGTTGCTGATGCTGGGGCTCCACGGGATGGTCGATGCGCCGCCGGTGGCGGCGTCGACCGACCCCACGGTCACCGACGTGCTCGGCGACCAACTGCCCGGCCGCGAGACCATCCAGAGCCTCAAGCGAACGCTCTCCGTTCCATCCGC
Organism: Candidatus Eiseniibacteriota bacterium; assembly: GCA_005893225.1. GTDB lineage: Bacteria > Eisenbacteria > RBG-16-71-46 > RBG-16-71-46 > RBG-16-71-46 > WS-3. The sequence goes on along the minus strand of VBOT01000029.1, from coordinate 38,825 downwards.
GGCCACGCGCTGGCGCGGTCTGACGCCGTTCGGCCGCGACCTGTTCCGCGGCGCGGACCAGAAGTTCTCCGCGATCGAGGACGGTCCCGTCGGGCCCGGCTACGTGCTCGGACCGGGCGACAACCTGTCGCTGTTCGTGTCCGGCCTCTCCGATACCAGCCTGGTGCTCACCCTCGATCGCGACGGTCAGGTGTTCCTGCCGCGCGTCGGCAGCACGTACCTCTGGGGCCTCACGTTCGCGAACGCCGAGGGACTGATCAAGGCGCGCATCGCCACCGTGCTCCGGAACGCCCGCGTCCAGGTCTCGATGGGGCGCCTGAGGGCGATCGACGTCTTCGTGCTGGGCAGCGTGGCGCGCCCCGGCAAGTACACGCTCACGGGGCTCTCGACCGCCTTCAACGCGCTGGTCGCCGCCGGCGGGCCCGACTCGCTCGGCAGCCTGCGCGACATCCGGGTGCTGCGGGCCAACCGCGAGGTCGCGCGGCTCGACCTCTACCGCTTCCTGCTCGACGGGGACCGCAGCAACGATGAGCGGCTCCAGGCCGGCGACGTGGTGTTCGTGGGCCTCGTCCTCTCGCAGATGGGGATCCAGGGCGCGGTGGTGCGCCCCGGAGTCTACGAGGGCGGCGGCCCCCTGAGCCTGGGCTCGCTCCTGGCCATGGCGGGCGGCCCTTCGCCGTTCGCGGACCTGAGCCGCGTCAACGTAGAGCGCGTCGACGCCAACGGAGGGTTCCGGCTCCAGGATCTGCCCCTCGATCACGGACACGGGATCAATCCCGACTCGCTGATGCTCTCGAGCTACGACTTGGTGACGGTTCTGCCCCTGCACGAGCGGGTGCGGAACGTGGTGACGCTGGACGGCTTCGTGCGGCACCCGGGCGAGTACGAGCTCACGCCCGGGCTCAAGCTGTCCCAGCTCCTGGCGCCGAGCCGCCTGCTTCCCGAGGCGGCCCTCGAGCAGGCCGAACTCAGGCGCATCGATCCTTCGACCTTCCGGGTCGACGTCCGCTCGTTCTCGGTCCGGGGTGTGTGGTCGGGCAAGGACGACCTCGAGCTCCAGGCCATGGATGCCATCACGGTGTTCTCGAGCGCGCGGTTCCCACGCGCTGTCTCGCTCGAGGGCGAGGTGGTGCGCCCCGGCACGTACACCGCGGGCCAGGGGGAGCGGCTCTCGGCGGTGCTGCGCCGCGCCGGTGGGATCACCGCGAACGGCTACCTCCCGGCGGCGGTCTTCGTGCGGCGCAGCGCGGCGGAGCAGGGCCGGGCGTTCCTGCGCGAGTTCGTGCAGCGGCGCCGGCTCGAGCTGGCCGAGCAGCAGGCCCGTCTCGCCCAGTCGGGAGACTCGACCGCCGCGAACGAGATGGTGAGGGCCCAGGAGCAGCTCACCGCGCAGATGGAGAGCCAGACCGACACCGGGCGAGTGGTGCTCGACCTCGACGAGGGCGGGCGCTGGGTCAACACCGCGCGCGACCCGGTGCTCGAGGACGGCGACCGGCTGATCGTGCCGCTCCGTCCGGCCACGGTGACGGTGCTCGGCAGCGTCATGAACCCCGGCACGCTGATGGCGCGCAAGAACGGCTCGTTCCAGGACTACATCAAGCTCGCCGGGGGGCTCTCCCACGATGCGGACCTGGGGCGCAGCTACGTGCTGCGGGCGAACGGCGAGGCGGTGAGCAAGGGCCACGCCGGCCGGATCGAGGCGGGCGACGCCATCGTGATCGCCTCGCGCCCGCCGAATCCCGGCAGCGTCGGTCGCGCCCTCACGAGCAGCACCCGCTTCTTGATGGAGATGGCCACGGCCGCGGCGCTGGTGATGGCGGCCACGCGGTGACGGCCGGGAAGGGGAGCGACCGCTCCGCCGAGTTCGAGATTCGCCGCCCCGAGGTCTCCGCTCGTGGGGCTGCCGATCCGGACCTCGCGCCCTCCGAGTCGCAGCCGCCCGGGCCGTCGGCGCCGTCCGGCCCGCACGGGGCGTGGAGTTTCGATCTCTCCCGGCTTCTCCGCGCCGCCTGGAGCGAGCGGCTCCGGCTGCTGCGGCTCCACGGGGCGGTGGCCGTGCTCGCGGTGGCGGTCGTGTTCCTGCTGCCGCGCTGGTACACGTCGAGCGTCACGCTCGTGCCCGCGCCGTCGGACGGCATGGCGCTCGATTTCTCCGGGATCGGGCAGGGGCTGGGCGGCGCCTCCCTGAGCCTCGGAGGCGCCCCGACTCCCCAGGACCAGCTCAAGATGGTGGCGACGAGCCGGGCGGTGGCGGACTCGATCGTCAAGCGCTTCGACCTGGTGCGGCGCTGGAAGGCGAAGCGCCGCGAGCAGGCGCGCGACAAGCTCGCCGAGCACACCACGGTGACCACTCCCAAGGAGGGCCAGCTGGTGATCGCGGTCGAGGCCCAGAGCCCCGCCCTGGCGCGCGACATGGCGGCGGCCTACGCGACGTTCGCGGCCAGCGAGGCGGTGCGGCTCAAGACCAGCCTGGCCACCCAGCGACGGTTCTACCTCGAGGCCCGGCTCCGAGAGCTCGAGGGCGGGATCTCGCAGGCTTCGGACCGCGTGCGCGTGTTCGAGGAGCAGCACGGCGCGGTGGCGCTGCCCGAGCAGACCAAGGAGACCATGGAAGCCGCCGGCACGCTCGAGGCCCAGGTGGCGCTGCTCGAGACCGAGCTGGCGGCGGCGCGTCGCTACTTCACCGACGAGGCGCCCCAGGTGAACCAGCTGCGCGACCGGATCGCCGAGCTCAATCGCCAGATCGACCGCCTGGCGCGCCACGGAGGCACGATGCTGCTCAAGGGCCAGGAGCTCCCTGCCCTGAAGCAGGAGTACCTGCAGCTCACGCGCGAGCAGATGAGCCTGACCGCGGTGAGCGAGCTCCTGCGACGGGTGTACGAGCAGGCGCGCGTCGAGGAGGCGAACCCGGTGCCGAGCTTCTCGCTGCTCGACGCGGCCGACCTCCCCGAGCGCCACTCGCGTCCCAAGCGCGCGATGACGGTGGCGCTCGCCCTGGTGCTCACGATGGCGGCCTCGCTCGGCTACCTGCAGTGGCGGGGCGGGAACACCGTGGCCTCGCTGCCGGGGACGCCCCACATCCGGGAGGGTGCCGGGGAACTCCGGGAGGGGAAGAGGGCCGCATGAGACACCGCTGGCGCACTCTCGTGAGGCCCGACGCCATCGAGCATCACGCCTCGCCGGACGCGGGCGAGGCGTTCGGGGTCTGGATGCTGGGCGTGCTGTGGGCCCTCGCCTGCCTGTGGCTCGGCTACCTCGGCAGCCCCTGGGTGCTTCCCGGGGCGCTCCTGGCCGGTCTCCTGGCGCTCTGGGGCTGGCGGCACTTCGAGTGGCTGTGGTGGTTCCCGGCGGTGCTGGTGGTGGCGACGATGCTCGAGCCGCTCTCGCCCTTGCCGATGCGAAGCCGATTCGGGCCGCTGGTCTACATCGATCTCCTCACCATCGGCGTGGTGTTGGTGTCGGTGGTGCGTGCGGTGGGGCTGGGGCGCCCCCTCCTGCCGCGGACTCCGGTCGACGGTCTCGTGATCGCGACCCTGGCGGGGTTCACGGTGAGCATGTTCCTGCCCGGGGCGCGCGAGCGGACGCTCATGGACCTGAAGCAGTTCCTGGTGCTGGTCGTGGTTTTTTACGCCACCACCACGGTGGCCAGCCGGCCGCGGGGCTCGCGATGGGTGTGGATCGCCTTCCCGCTCGCCAGCGCCCTGATCGGGCTCCACGCGATCCTTGAGCTGGGCCGGGGCGGCAACGGGTTCGGGGCCGCGGTGCGGGTCGCCGACCTGGTGTGGGGATCCCGGCACGGCGTGTTCAACGCGCTGCTCGTGGCGCTGCCGGTGACGGCCGGTCTGGCGCTCTCCGCCGGCCAGTCGCGCGCCCGCGTGGTCTGGATGCTGGCGGCCGTGGCCGGGGCGGCCGGGCTCGGGATCCACCTCGCCCGGGGAGGGGTGTTCGCCGACCTGAGACTCTCCGGCCGAGCCTGGACCCCGCACGACCTCTGTCGCACCGGGCTGGCCTGGATCACGCTCTCGATCGTGGGGTGGCTCGCCCTCAGGGTGCGGGCCGGGCGACTGCACGAGGGCCCGCGCTGGCTCGCGGTGACGCTCACATTGGGGCTGTTCGGGGCGCTCGAGCTGGCCGGCTCGCTGCTCTCCGGCCCGGCGCTCGCGCTGCTCGCCGTGGCCTCCGGCCTGGTGGTCGGGACGCTGCGCGCCGACCGCCGCGCGATGCGCAGCGGGCGGCGGATCGAGCCGCTCGAGAAGGCGGCATGAGACCCCGGGTCACGGCGGTGATCGTGAGCTTTCGCTCGCTCGATTCCCTGTCCGCCTGCGTCGAGTCGCTGGAGCGCTGCGCCAAGACTCTGGCCCTCGAGGTGATCGTGGTGGACAACGACTCGGGCGACGGCACGGTGGAGTGGCTCGAGCAGGCTCATCCCGAGGTGGAGGTGATCGCCAATTCCGAGAACCGCGGCTTCACGCGCGGTGTGAACCAGGGCCTCGCGCGCGCGCGCGGAGACCACCTGCTGGTCCTCAATCCCGACTGCGAGATCCGCCCGGGCGCGCTCGAGCGTCTGATCGCGGCGCTCGAGGAGGAGCCGGACCTGGCCGCGGCCGCCCCGATGCTGATCGACGGCGAGGGCCTGGTGGCGCGGTCGTGCGGGCGGTTTCCGGACCTCTGGGCCCTGCTCTGCGACCACCTGGGAATGGCCCAGGCGCTTCCCGAGTCGCGCTGGTTCGGGAGCTACAAGTACGGCGGCCGGGCGATGGATTCACTGGACCGAGTGGACTGGGCCTCGGGCGCCGCGCTGCTGATCCGACGCCCCGCTTTCGAGCGGGTCGGCGGCCTGGACGAGAGCATCTTCATGTACATGGAGGAGGTGGACTGGTGCCAGCGCGCGGCGCGCCTGGGGCTCGGCGTGCGCTACGTCCCCGAGGCCAGGTTCGTGCACCACGGCCAGCGGTCCTCCCGCCAGGTTCCCGGCGCGACCTATCTCCACAACCTTCGGTCGCGCGTCTACTATTTCCGAAAGCACCATGGGGCCCCCGCCGCGTGGTGCGCGAAGCTGATCCTTCTCCTGAGCCTATCGCTCAAGTGGTGCGCCAGCATGGCGGGCCGCACTGGCCGTGCCAGCGCCGGCATCTACGCGGCCGGCTTGGAGGCGGTATGGGCGGCATGACCGGCCGCGGCGAGGCCCTCGGGCTCGCGGTCCTCCTCGCGACCGCGGCGCCGGCCCCGGCCTTCTCCGGCGCTCCCGCGGTGCGGGCAGCCTACTTCTACGAGTACATGGGGAACGATCATCTCGACCTCCTGCGAGGGGCCGGCTTCAACCGCGCCCTGGTCCACGCCATCGGCGACTCGCTGCCGCTCGACGGCGGGGCGAGGCTCCGATCACTCAAGGCACACGGCGACTCGATCGGCGTCGAGGTCGTGCCCCAGTGGGCGCTCGAGGCCGACTCGAGGCTGAGCGCGCTCCCGGGCCTCAGGCGCTACACCTGGGGAGACGGGAACCACGAGATCGACGTGGCCTGCCCGCTCGATTCGCTGTTCTGGAGGAGCGCGCTGCTGGATCGCGCCGAGGAGGTGCTGGCCGCGGTCCCGGTGAAGCGGATGGCCGTGGACCTGGAGCTGCACTCGGCAACCCGAACCCATTACGATGCCGGACCCTGCCGCTGCCGCTGGTGCCTGACCGAGTACGCGGGGCCCTCGGGCCTCAGCTACATGGGGAGCGGCGCGAGGAGGCTGAAGGGGCTCCTGTCGTTCGAGGAGTCCCGCGTCTTCCACATCCTCCGCGGCCTCCTGGAAGAGTTCCACGAACGCCACCCCGACGTCGAGATCGGGGTCTTCGATCTCGATCTGGATTCCTTCGTTCACCGGGCCCTGGCCCGGGCGCTGGCGAGGAGCGGCGTTCCGGCCGCCGACTACTGCGAGCGATCGTACTCGGAGGGGGGCTCGGTCCTCCCCGGGGCGCGCGGCCGCCTGGCGGGCCTGGGGCTCCCCGACGCTCCCCTGATCGGGGGCGTATGGCTCAAGCGCTTCGCTCCCCACGAGCTTCCCGAAGCGCTGCGGTCGATCGCCTCGAGCGCCGATGGATACTTCGTGTTCACGACCTACAGCCTGTGGATCGACCCGTCCCAGCTCGAGGGCCCCTATATCCTCCAGGGTAGCCCCGACGACTACTGGCGGGCGCTGCGCGAGGTCAACGCCACGCCATGAGCCTGTCTCCCTCTCCGTCCCAGATCCCGAGCGAGCGGCGTCGCGGCACCTACCCGCCGATCCGCATGCTGCACGTCATCACTCGGATGATCCGCGGCGGGGCCGACGAGAACACCCTGTACACGGTGAGGGGGCTGGACAAGACCCGTTACGTCGTCGACCTGGCCGTGGGCAGCGGGTCGGAGCTCGACCTGGTGGGCCCGCTGGACGGCGTGCGCGTGCACGTCGTGCCCGAGCTCAAGCGCGATCCCGACCCGTGGAACGACCTGATGGCCCTGTTCAAGCTCGCCGCCCTGATCCGGGGTGGCGGCTACCAGATCGTGCACACCCACACCGCCAAGGCCGGGTTCCTGGGCCGGGTCGCCGCCGCCCTGGTCGGCGGTCCGACCATCATCCACACCGTCCACGGGGTGACGTTCCACGAGCACCTGTCGCCCGCGCAGCGCTGGTTCTACCTCGCGCTCGAGCGCACGGCGGCGCGCTTCACCGACCAGTTCGTGGCGGTGGGCGAGGACGTGAAGAACATCTACCTGCGCTCGGGCGTGGGCACGCCGCAGACGTACGAGACGATCTACTCGGGCATGCCGCTCAAGGAGTATCTCGAGGCCGGTCAGATGAGCGAGACGGAGCGCCAGGGCCTCAGGGCCGAGCTCGGCTTCGAGCCTCGCCACCGGGTGGTGGTGATGGCCGCGCGGCTGGAGGAGCGCAAGGGACACGTCTACCTGTTCGAGGCGCTGGAACGGCTCAAGCCCCGCCACCCGGACCTGCGGGTGCTGATCCTCGGAGACGGGCCGATGCGCGCGGAGCTGGAGGCGCGCTGCGGCCGGCTCGGCATCGCCGACATCGTGAGCTTCCTCGGGCATCGCCACGACCTGCCCAAGGTGCTGGCGGCGTCGGACATCTCGGTGCTGACGTCGCTCTGGGAGGGTCTGCCGCGCGTGCTGGTCCAGTCGGCGGCGGCGGGCAAGCCGATCCTCACCTTCGACGTGGAAGGCGCCTGGGAGGTGGTGCGCGAGGGGCGCAACGGGTTCGTGGTGCCCTCGCGCGACGTCGACACCTTCACCGTCCGGCTCGACATCCTGCTCAGCCAGCATGCCCGGGCGCGAGCCCTCGGGGAGGCGGGTCCGGGCGAGGTGACCCAGCGGTGGACCGTCGAGACCATGCTCGAGCGGCTCGACGATCTTTACCAGCGTTGGACCTCAAGGAGGGCCGCCTGAATGCCGATGAAAACCACCAGGAGCCCCTCTCGTTCCCTCTCGGTTCGGCGCCGCCCCGGCTGACATCCCATATCCCATCCGAGCCCGCTCGGCCGGTCCGGGGAGGCCATGGACGTGCCGTTCGCGTGGATCGTTTTCGCTCTGGTCGCACTCATCGCGACCCTGAGCGTCACCGAAATGGTCCGCGTCTTCGCCCACCGACTGCGCGCCGTCGACAGCCCCGGAGGCCGCCGCGTTCACCGCCGTCCCACCGCGCGCCTCGGCGGTCTCGGCATCTACTGGGGCTTCTACGTGGCGATGGCGCTCGCCACCTACGGGCATCCATCCTGGAGCGACCCGTTCCACGGCGAGGACGTCGGCATGATCGGGATGATGCTCGGCTCGGGCCTGCTTCTCCTGGTGGGCGTGGCCGACGACGTCTACGGCCTGCGAGCCACCGCCAAGCTGGTCTGTCAGTTCGTCGCGGCGCTCCTGCTCTACCGCTTCGGATGGCGCGTGGAGTCGCTCGGCGTGCCGGGGGTCGGGGTCTGGCGCGTGGGGCTCCTGAGCCTGCCGCTCACCGTGATGTGGGTGGTGTTCGTCACCAACGCCATCAACCTGATCGACGGCCTCGACGGCCTGGCGTGCGGCGTGGCGCTGGTGGCGACGCTGGCCGCCTGCGCGCTGCTCGCCCCCGAGGGCGGCCTGCTGCTGCTCGCGGCTGCGGCGCTCGCGGGGGCCTTGCTCGGCTTCCTGTGGTTCAACCTGAACCCGGCCCTCATCTTCATGGGGGACGCGGGCAGCCTGTTCGTCGGGTTCGTGCTCTCGGCGATGACGCTGCGCGCCGGGCAGCTCTCCTCGCCGGAGGCCTTCCCGCTGGTGCCTTCCCTGCTGCTCATGGTGCCGCTCTACGACACCTGCGACGCGATCCGGCGCCGCACGCTCGCCGCCGCCCACCAGTCGAGCTCCATGCTCCAGTTCGTGCGCGAGGTCCGGACCCGGGTGTTCGAGCCCGACGGCATGCACGTGCACCATCGGCTGATCCAGGCGGGGTTCTCGACTCGCCGCGCGGTCGCGATGCTGTGGGGCGCGGCCGCGACGTTCGCGGTTGCGGGCTGCATCCTCTCGCGCGTCCCCTGGGTCGGTCTCGCGATGCTGGTCATCTTCTCGATCGCGACCTGGCGCGCGTTCAGGGTCTTGCGCCTCAAGGTGGCCGGGTCGCTGCCCTCGCGGGCGATGTCGGTGGCCGGCGTGATGCTGGCCCACGCCGAGCCGGACGAGGCCGGGGAGCGCCGCGCCGCCTGAGCGGGCGCGGCGGCACGCGATGTCCGACATAGGCCGGCAGAGCCCCCACGCCGTGCGGCGCGTGCTGTTCGTGATCAACGACCTCGCGCTCGGGGGCGCCCAGCGCGTGGTCCTGAGCCAGGCCGCCTCCCTCGACCGCAGGCGCTTCGTGGCCGAGGTGGCGAGCCTCGAGCTCGGCCCGGCCGGCGATCTCGTCCCCGCGTTCGAGAGCGCGGGGATCCGGGTCCACCGGCTGAGGGGCCCCAAGGAGCCCGCCTGGCGCGTGGGGCCGCGCCTCGATGCGCTGCTCAAGCAACTGCGCCCCGATCTGGTGCACACGCACCTCGCCGCCTCGGGAGTGGTCGGGAGGCCGGCGGCGCGCCGCCATCGCGTGCCGCGCATCGTGACCTCGCTCCATAACCTCACCGACTGGGAGGAGAAGCGCGCCGATCCGGTGCGCTGGCTCGACCGCTTCACCCTGCCGCTCGCCCACACCATCGTGGCCGTGAGCGATGCGGTTCGAGGGGCGCTGGTGCGAGCGCTCCCGGAGCTCGCCGAGCGGACCATCACGGTGCGCAACGGCGTGGCAGTGGACGAGCTGTGGGCAGCGCGCGCGGGCCGCGCGCGGATGCGCCAGTCGCTCGGCTACACGGACGAGCACGACTTGGTGATCGGCGTGGTGGCGCGACTGGATCCGCGCAAGGGCCTGGACACCCTGATCGACGCAGTCGCCTGGGCCGCCCCCCAGGCCCCCCAGCTCAGACTGCTGGTGGTGGGAGACGGGCCGGAGCGCGCGCGCCTGAGATCCCTCGCGCATATCCGCGGCCTGGGGGATCGGATCCGCTTCGTCCATCACCAGACGCGGGTCCACGAGCATCTGAGCGCGATGGACCTGTTCGCCGCGCCCTCGCGGACCGAGGGCCTCGGGATCGCGATCATCGAGGCGCTGGCGGCGGGCCTGCCGGTGCTGGCCTCCCGGGTGGGTGGGATCCCCGAGGTGGTCGGCGATCGGGTGTGTGGCTTGCTGCTGCCGCCCGACGCGCCGGGACGCTGGGGGGAGGAGCTGATCCGGCTCGCCGAGGATCGGGGCCTGCTCGATACCTGGGCGCGCGCGGCGCCGGAGCGCGCCCGCCGCTTCTCGCTCCAGCGGAGCAGCCTCGAGCTCCAGCGTGTCTACGACCGCGCCTTCGGGGCCGAGCAAACGGAGGCCGCGGAGGCAGCCGCGTGAGGCCCGGGGCGGGCGCGGCGCTCGCGGCGCCGCAGCGCGGGTCCCGCGAGCTGGTCCGCGGCGCCCTGATCGCCGCCGGCGCGGTGGCCCTCGCCGCCGCCGTCACGCGATGGGCTTCGCCTCTGCTCCTGGTGGGTGCGGGGCTCGCCGCCGCCGTCCTCGCTCTCGCCGTCCGCTTCGCGCGCCGCCACGGGAGTCTCGCGGCGTGGATCGCGCTGCTCTCGCTCTCGATCCTGGCCGGCGAGCTCTCGGCGGTTTCCCTCGGCGGTCAGAGCGGGCGCCTGCTCTGGGCCGACCTCGTGCTCGGCCTGGGGCTCGCGTGGGCGCTCCTCGGGAACGGGTTCAAGGTCGAGGTGCCGCGCGCGCCGTTCCTGATCGCCATGATCCCGCTCCTCGCCTGGAGCGCCTTGAGCCTGCTCGTCTCGCCCGATCCGCTGACCGGGATCGCCGAGCTCAAGGAGTGGTGCGTCGCGCTGCTGGCGGCGGCGGCGGCGGCGTGCTTTGCCACCGACTCGGCTCGCGCGCGGCTGCTCCTCGGGACGATCGCCGTGACCGGGAGCCTGGTGGCGTTGCACATGACCTGCGTCGCCTTCACCTCGCCGCTCGGTCCGGCGCTGGCGGTGCTCCTCAAGCAGGTCGACCTGCCGTGGGGCCGCACCAATTACCTGGCCGGGCTCCTGGCCATCGGCTTCCCGGTGGCGCTCGGGCTCCTCGGGCACGCCTCGCGCTGGCGCGGGCGAGCCCTGTGGCTCGTGGTCCTGGCCCTCAATGCCCTCGGCATCGTGCTCTCGGCCTCCAAGGGCGCGATCGTGGCGCTGGTGACGGCCCTGGTGGTGAGCTTCGCGCCCGGGAGCCGGGCCGGGCGCGCCGGCGCCGCCGTCACGGCCGCGATCCTGGGGATCGGGGTCGCGATCTTCGAGTTCGGGCCGCTGCGCCAGGTGCTCCTGTACCGTCTCCAGGCCTCGGCGGTCGAGTACTCGGTGGGCGCCCGCATGGACCTCTACTCTCTGGCGTGGGAGACCTTTTGCCGGAATCCGCTGCTCGGGATCGGGCTCAACAACTTCTCGGTGATCTCCCACCGTCTCACCGGGGTGGACACGGTGCCGCACAACTTCGAGCTCGGCTTCCTTTCCGAGCTCGGCCTGCCGGGCGCTCTGCTCGCGATCCTGTGGGCCGGAACGCTCGGCGTGACCGCCTGGCGGGCGCGCTGCGCGGCCCGCTCGAGCCGCGAGCGCGCCCTGGGGCTCGGAGTCTGGGCGGCGTTCGTGGGATTCGCGATCCACAACCAGTTCGAGTCCACGCTGTACGGCGAGCAATTCAAGATCGTGCTCATGCTGCTCTCGGCCGCCACCTGGAGGTTGAGCCTCGCTGCCGCCCCGCCCGAGCCGGCGGCGCACTAAGTTCTTGAACCCACCACCCCCCGCAGCGTAGAATCAATTCCACTTCCTGATGGGCCCGGCAGGTTCCCGCCCGGTGTTTCCTTTCCCCCGATGAGTTCCATCCCGAGCCTCTCGCTCGTTCCGCGGGAGGAACGCCCAGGCAGGCCAATGGCGGAGCGTCCCGGTCGCGGCGCGAGTCGGCGGTCGGTACGTGATACAAGTCCCAAGGACGCGGTCCGCAATCGTGATCGCCCTGACATTCGGCGTGTGCGGCCTGACGCGCGCCGAGCAGGGGCATGCCTTTGCCCCACAGGCCGCGGCCATGGTCGCGGCGCGGATCCCCGGTGCGCTCCCCCTTGCCGCGCACTGGGATCCGCGATGGAACGCCGGCGCTTCCGCTGAGGTGGAGCGGCGGCTCGACTTCGAGGAAACCGACCCGGAGGCCTCCGTCCCCCGGCATCGCTGGGAGCCGGGGAACCCGCTGCCCGCCGCGGACCCGGACGCCGTGGCGGCCGGCCGCCTGAGAGTGAGCGGCACCGCGCCGCTCGAGCTGGAGCGAGCCTCGCAGTCTCTCACCGGGGCATTCAGGACGCGCCAGGCGGCGAACATCGTGGAATCGCTGGCCGCGCTCGCGATCGCGGCGAGCGACCTCGCGGACCCCTTCCAGATGACGGCGCCGAATCTCGAGGAGACTCCCGGGGCGCGCGCGGAGTTCGGCGATCTCGTGCGCGCCGAAGACCTCGCCGGGCTGTCCATCTCTCCCCGTACGTGGCCGCCGGACGCGGGCGATGCCGGCCTCGAGCTGGCAGGGGAGAGCGTGTCCTCGAGAGGGATGGTGGAGGATCGGTTCCTCGTCGGCGATGAGGTGAGCTTCGCGGAGCTGCGCCTGGAGCGGCTGAACGCGGCGCTGAGCCTGGCCGGCGAGCTGGTCCGCCGGGCGTGGCTCGAGGCCGGTTCCCCGCGGCTCGATGGCGCGGCGCCGGATCGCGCCAGCCTGGGGGTTTGGCCCAATCCCGTGCGCGGACCCCTCGCCATCACCTTCACGCTCGAGCGCGCCGAGACGGGTCGCCTCGAGCTCTTCGACCTCGCGGGTCGCAGGGTCTGGAGGGGAGTGCCCTTTGCGCTGCGCGAGGGGCCGCAGCGGCTGGCCATCGAGTCCGGCGCCCTGAAGTCGCTACCGGCGGGGCTCTACCTGGCGCGACTCACGACGCCGAGCCTGACCGCGCAGGGCCGGCTGGCCTGGAAGCCCCAGTAGGCTAGCGTCGGTCAGGTCTCACGGGGGAGGACGCCCGAGGGCCGATCCGATCCCGCCGGGACGATGAACTTGCTCTGCTGGGCGAGCACTTCGCGGAGCACGTCCAGCTTCTTGCTGACCTCGGCCCGATCCTTGAAGAACTGCTCGGCCGCCAGGGAGACCAGCTCGATGGCCTTGGCGTCCGCGGTGGCTCGCAGCACCTTGGCCTGGGCGTCGCCCTCCGCCCTGAGGATCTCCGACTGCCTCACTCCCTCGGCCTGCAGGATCTGGGACTGTTTGACGCCCTCGAAATCGAGGATCGCAGCGCGCTTGTCCCGCTCGGCCTTCATCTGGCGCGACATGGCCTCGGTGATGTCGGCGGGCGGATCGATCTTCTGGACCTCGACCCGCGTCACCTTGACGCCCAGGTGTTGGTGGCCTCGTCCAGCAGGTTGCGCAGGTTGGCGTTGATCGTGTCGCGCGCCACCAGCGTCTCGTCGAGCGTCTTGTCGCCGATCAGGTTGCGAGGTTGGTCTGCGCCAGCGTGGTGGCCGCGTATGCGAAGTTCTGGGCCTCGAAGGTCGCCTTCACCGGGTCGCTGATGCGGTAGTAGATCACCGCGTCGACCGTCACCGAGACGTTGTCCTTGGTGATCACCTTCTGGGGCTCGACGTTGCAGCAGGAAAACCCCGACCGAAGCGATCATCTTGGGCTACCTCACCTGAAGGGTGACACCGTCGATGGCCTGGACCGTGACCACGGCGCCGGTTTCGAACGGACCGCTGACTCCCGGTGCCGGAACGGCCCGCCACACCTCGTCACGCACCTTGACCTGCCCCGGCTGGTGCTCCGCCACGCACGCGGTCACCAGCGCCCGCTGCCCCACCACCGCGTCCACGTTCGAGGCGACGGGGCGGTGGCGCAGGCGCTCCCGCACCCAGCGCCGGCCGAGCGCGATGTAAGCGAGCGACAGCGCGCTCGCCAGGCCCAGCCCGACCGGAACGCTGCCGAAGATCAATCCCAGCGTTCCGCCGAGCGCCATCGAGGAGCCGATCAGCACCAGATCGAAGCCGGTGAACCCGCCGAGCGCCACCTCGATCAGCACCAGCAGGGCGCCCACGACGACCAGCGCCCAGTTCCAGTCGATCGACATCGCGGCGACCTCCTTCCAGACCCGGAAGACCGCAGGCGCTGGAGAGGCGCGACCCGGCTCCCGGGGCGCCTGAATGTAGGAGAGGGATCCGCGAACCGCCAGTGACGGGGGTGGCTCCGGAGGGGGGCGGCGCGAGCCCCGGTCGGGACGATCCAGGTCACGGCGAGCCTCGAACCCACCGGCCGGGCGTTTTTTGCGCGGGACAAGCCGCGCTCGAGGGTGATATCCGTTAGGGACGGAGATCCCACCAGCCAGCCCGGGTTATTCATGACCCCGCGTCGTCCTTGCAGCAGCAGGCTCATGAATGATCCGGGCTAGGCCCGCCGGTCTCGGGGCGGGAGGAGGAGCGGCTTTGGATCAAGCCTTCGCCGGGCGTTTCGTCCTGATGGAGCGACTCGGGCAGGGTGGCAGGGGCGAAGTGTTCCGGGCGCGAGACCTCGCGACCGGAAAGGAATGCGCGCTCAAGCGGCTCCGGAGCCCCACCGGGGCGCTCGACGAGCTCCGGAACGAGTTCGCCGGGCTCACGCGCCTCCGGCACCCCTCGGTGGTCGCGGTCTACGAGCTCGGCACGTCCCCCGACGGGACCCCCTTCTACACCATGGAATTCGTGCCGGGCGCCCCGGCCGACAAGGCCATCCGCCGGGGCGACTGGCCCGCACTGCTGACCGCCGGCCACGAGGTCGCCCACGGCCTCGAGGCGCTGCACTCGGCCGGATTGCTGCACGGGGACCTCAAGCCCTCGAACGTCCTGGTCCTCGAGGGCGAGGCCGGCGATCGGCGTCCTCGCGGCGTGAGGCTCGTGGACTTCGGCTTCTGCGCCTCGATTGAGGCGGTGAGCCGCGGTCACCGCGGCACGCCCGGCTTCGCGGCGCCGGAGCTGGTGAGGGGCGAGCCGCCGAGCGTGGCCTCGGATCTCTACGGGCTGGGCGCGTGCCTCTACGCCCTGACCTGCGGCCGCCCTCCCTTCGAGGCGGAATCGACCGAGCGGCTTCTCGGCCTGCAGCAGGAGGGTCCCCCGTCCGGCTTGCCGCTGGCCGAGGCTGGGGCGCCCTTGGCCTGGGTCGAGCTGGTGCTGCGTCTGATGGCGCCCGAGCCCCGCGAGAGGCCGAGCGACGCCCGGGAGGTGCGCCGCGAGATCGAGGGCATCGATCCCGCCGTGCGCCGGCCGCTGAGCGAGCGGCTCGGGACCGAAGTGGTGGTGGGCCGCGAGCGGGAGCTCGCCGCGCTGGAGCGGCTCGTCGCTCCCGGCCCGAGCGAGCGGGGGGCGCGGCGGCGGTCGCGCCTGGTCGTCATCTCGGGCGAGGCGGGGGTCGGAAAGTCGGCCGTGCTTCGCGAGCTGAGCGCGCGGGCGAGTCTCTCCGGCCGGCCGGCAGTTCACGTCTCTTGCGATGGGTTCGAGGGACCGGGCGGCGTTGCCCGGGCGCTGCTACGCAGGCTGGAGCTGGAAGTGCAGGCGAGGCACCCCGCGCCCCCTGCCGGAACGGATGTCGGGGAGCCTGCGGCCGGAACCCCGGCGACCGCGAGCGCCCCGTCCGAGCACGATCTCGAAGCGATGCTCCAGGCGATGGCGGACTGCGTCTCGGTCCTCGGCGACCGAGCACCTGTGTTCCTCCTCGACGATGGCGATCGCCTCGACCCACTGGCTCGCGCTCTGATCCGCCGCTGGGTCCTCGAGCCCGGCCTTCCAGCGGCAGCGTGGGTGATCGCCTCTCGGCCCGGCCCGGGCGAGCTCGACGATGAGGCTCGACTCCTGAGCGACGCGGGGGTGGCCGACACGGTCGAGCTCGGTTTCCTCGGCGAGGACGATGTGGCGAGGCTGGCCTCGGCCCGTCTCGGCGACCCGGCCCCGGATCGCCTCGTCTCGTTCCTGTGGGAACGGGCGTCGGGGCATCCGGGGCTCACGGTCCAGGTTCTGCATCTCGCCGCCGAGCGCGGGACGCTCGCCGAGGTCGGCGCGGGCCTGGTGGTGGACATGAGGGCGCTCGAGGGTCTGGCCGCCGCCGTCGGGTTCGAGCCGATGCTGCTCGAGAGATTCCTGGAGCTCCCGGAGAGCGCGCGCCGGGCGGCGGAAGCCCTGGCCGCCTGGCGGCGTCCCGTCGATCCCGAGAAGGCGCTGCGCATCGAGTCGGCGGCCTGCCCCGAGACGCTCGCTCTCCTGGTCCGGGTGGGCCTCGCGCGGACGCCCGCCCCGGGCCAGATCGCGCTCCCCTCGCAGACCTTCGCCGATCGGGTCCTCGGGGCGGCTGGCGACGAGAGGCGGCGCGCCCTCCACCGCGCGATCCTGGCCGAGCCCGGGCTCGGGGCAGAGGAGAGGTTCAGGCACCTGCGTGGCGCGGGAGATGCGAGGGCGGCGCTCTCGGCCGCGGCGGAGGCGCTGGGCTCGGGTGGGAACGCCGCGCTGGCCGAGGCGGCCGCCACGCTGGCCGAGACCGAGGTTCCCGAGCAAGCGGCCCACTGGCACGAGCGGGCCGGCCGGGAGCTCTTCGCCCAGGGTCGCTACTCGGACGCGATTCCCCATCTCGAGCGCGCTCTCGAGCTGGAAAGCGAGGCCGGACCGTGGCTCGAGCGCCGCTATCTCCTTTCCACCGCCGGTCTCCGCGCCGGCCTGCTGGAGCGGGCCGGCGTGGAGGGCATCGTGCTCGCCGACGCCGCGCCCGGGCTTCGGTCGCGGCTTCTCACCAACGAGTCGGCGCGGCTGAAGAGCCTGGGGAAGGTCGAGGCCGGCGCGATCGCCGCGCGCGAGGCGCTGGCCCTGGCCGAGGAGGCCCAGGACCCCGAGGCGCTCGGGATGTCGGCGACCTCCCTCGCGTTTTCGCTTCTGGCCAGCGACCTCGACGCCGCCGAGTCGATGGCGGCGCGAGCGGTCGATGCCTTCAAGCGCGCCGGACAGCTCCAGGGCGAGGTGCGCGCGATCGGCGTGCAGGCAGTCGCCGCCCACGCGTGCCGGCGGCCCGCGGAGGCCGAGCGCCTCTATCGCGAGGCGCTCGGGCGCGCCCGGGCGGCCGGACTCAGGCTCGCGGCCGGCGAGCTGCTCATCAACCTGGGCGTGTTGCTCTGGGAATCCGGCGACTGGAAGGGCATGCGCGAGGCCAACGCCGAGGTGGCCCGGATGGCACTCGAGGACGGGCGGGCCCGGGACGCCGCGGCGGCGATCACGAACCTGGCGCACGCCGATGCCATGACGGGGCGCCCGCGGAACGCCGCGCGCCAGGCGCGGGCCGCGATCCGGCTCACGCGCGCGCACCTGCCGGCCCTCGAGACCTCGGCCTGGCGGGCCCTGGCCGGAGCTTGCCGGTGCGCCGGGCGCCTGCGGGGAGCCGAGCGAACGGCGCGCCGCGCCCTGGAGCTCGCCACCGCGTCGCGGCTCTCCAACGAGCTGGAGTGGTGTCGTGTCGAGCTCGCCCGCACCTTGATGGCCCAGCGCCGCTGGGAGGAAGCCGAGGAGGTGTGCGATCGCGCCGGCCAGGCTTCGCCCGGGCAGCGCTCCGTCGGCGCCGTCATCCGCTCCCTGGCGGGCCGCGCGGCTCTCAGACGTGGAGACGCGAAGCTGGGCGCCCGGAGGCTGGAGGATGCCGAGCGACTGCTCGAGGGATCGGACGTCCGGCCTTACGCGGAGGCGCTGGTCCAGCAGCTCCGGGCCGAGGTAGCCTTCGTGGCGGGGCGCTTCACCGAGGGGATCGGCGCGGGCGAGAAATGCCTGGCGCGGCTCCTCGCTTTGCCCGCCCCGCCCGATCGCGCGGCCGCGGCCACCGAGCTCGGGCAGGTGGCAATCGAATCGGGGGCGGACCGGCAGCCCGCGGTGGGGAAGTGGCTGGAGGAAGCGGTCGCGGCCTACGAGCGCCTCGGCGACCGCCGCGGGCGCGAGCGGGCGCTCACGTTGCTCGTCACCTGGCTGCGCCGCTCGTCGGCGCGGACGTCGGTCCTGCCGCACGATCACGACCTGATCCGCTCCGTGGGCGAGCTGCTGCATTCGCTTTCCGACCTGCGCGAGCTCGGCCAGCGCGCGATGGAGATGGTGGTCGAGCAGCTGGATGCGGAGCGCGGAGTGCTGCTGCTCGCCGATGACGAGAGCGGCCGGCTCGTCCCGCTGGTGGAGCACGGCGCGGTCGACGCGGCGATGCGCCGCGACGCGGTGGGCTACAGCCGCCGGGTGGTGCAGCGCGTGGCCGAGAGCCGAGGGAGCCTGCTGATCCAGGACGCGCGGCGCGACGCCCGCGTGGCGTTCGAGAGCGTGGACAACCTGCACCTCCGGTCGATCCTGTGTGTCCCCATGTACCTCTCCGGCCGGGTGATCGGGGCGGTCTATCTCGACGACTCGCGCCGCTCGCTGGCGTTCGGGGACGCCGAGCGGGGGCTGATCGAAGGCTTCGCGCACCTCATGGCGGTGGCGATCGAGAAGGCCCGGGGTCACGAGGAGGCGCAGCGGACCAACGAGAACCTGGTGCGCGAGAACCTCTCGCTGCGGCAGGAGGCGGTGGTGAAGTTCCAGTCGCACCGCCTGATCGGGACGAGCTCGGCCATGATGCGCATCATGCCCCTGGTCGAGCGGGCCGCCCACACCAGTAGCACGGTGCTCCTGACGGGGGAGAACGGCACCGGCAAGGAGCTGATCGCGCGCATCCTTCATCACGGCGGCAAGCGACGGCTGCGCCCGTTCGTGGCGGTGAACTGCGGCGCGATTCCCGAAACGCTGCTCGAGACCGAGCTGTTCGGCATTTTGCCGAACGTGGCGACCGACGTGCGCGGGCGTGAGGGGCGCTTCAAGCAGGCCGACGGGGGGACGCTGTTCCTCGACGAGGTGGGCGACATGCCGCTCAAGCAGCAGGTGGCGCTGCTCTCGGCGATCGCGAACCGCGAGATCACGCCGGTGGGCGGGGGGAAGTCGCTTCCGGTCGATGTGCGCATCATCGCGGCCACCAACCGGGATCTGAGGCGGCAGATCGAGGACGGCGCCTTCCGGGAGGACCTCTTCTACCGGCTCAACGTGATCCCGATCGAGGTGCCGCCGCTCAGAGAGCGCAAGGCCGACATCCCGGCGCTGGTACAGCACTTCGTGGCCCAGTTCGCGCGCGGTCTCGAGCGCGAGATGCCGGAGCTCTCCCCCGAGTTCCTGGCCGCCGTGATGCAGAGCGACTGGCCCGGGAACGTCCGGGAGCTCCAGAACTACATCGAGCGCGTGATCGCGATGAACCCCGGGGGGGTGCTTTATCCCTCTCCGCTCCCGCGCGATCTCGAGGAGCGGGCCGGGACGATGAGGCTCGCCAGGGGTAAGCGTCTCTCGGACCTGGTCGAGGATCTCGAAAAGCGCCTGCTCAAAGAGGCGCTGAGACGTGCCGGCGGCAATCAGAGCCTCGCCGCCCGCGAACTCGGTCTGCCGGAGCCCACGATTCGCTACCGCATGCGAAAGCACGGATTCGGCGGATCTCGTAGAAATCTACGAACTCGTAGAAAACTACGATAGTCATGTAACGCATTTTTCAGCAGTCACTTGCTTGATTTTCGTGGCGCACATTCGTAGAAATTGACGAGCTTAAAGCCCAGGTCTAGACTTGAATGGAGGCTGGAATGTAAAGCTAATTAATTTTGGCACATGGACTTACAAATAAGTTTTCCTGGCGTGCCAAAGCGGCACATTCCTCGCCTGAACGGCCGCGGTTCAGCCTGACGCTTTGAAACACCAAACCCAGGAGAACTCCGATGAAAGCCCTTCGTGCCTTGCCCATCGCGCTGTTCCTATGCCTCTTCGTTCTCTCGGCAGCGCCTCGCTCCGCTCATGCGCAGATCTTGCCCTTCGACCCCTCCGGCGGGTCGGTGATGACTCCCGTCGATCCGGACCTTCCTTCCAGTCTCCCGGCCAGCACGACCGAGGACTTCCATCAGGTCCTGGAGTTCGCGAAGACGTTCTGGCCGAGGCTCGTTCTCGCCAGCTGGCTGGCTCCCGCCGATGGTCACGCGCCGGCGCTCCGTTGGGTGTCGCTGGCCAGCTGGCACCGTCTGGGGTCGTGACCGAGGTGGAACTCTCACCGGGTTGGCTCGCGCGGGGGCTGCAATCGACGGCCCCCGCGTTGCTTGTCCGGTCGCACCGTCACGATGTCTTCAACGTCTTGATCCACGGAGGGACGGTGGATCAACGGCTGAACGTCGCCCACGCCTTCCACCGGGAGAGCGAGCTTCGCCTCGGCCCCTTCGTGTGCGTGGATTGCGTTCGCGACCAGCATCGCCTGCTCGGGGCCTTGCATGCCCGGCTCTCGGCCACGCTGGCCGCGCCCTGCGGTGACCCGCTCGGGGCGGCCGAGAACGGTACCCTCTTCCTCGACCACGTGGCGGGTCTTGGCAGGCACACGCAGAAGGTGCTGCTGGCTTTCACGCGCCGCTCGTTGGGAGTTCGTGCGGTCGCCTCGGGCGGCGAGTCGTGGGCGGGGCGGTTGATCGTAGGCAACGCCGAGCCGCTGGCCGCGGCAGTGGCGTCGGGAGCCTTCTTGTCGCCGCTCTACGACGCCCTCGACAAAGTTCGAGTCGAGCTTCCGGTGACCCTCACCGAAGGCGCAGCATGAACCCCCCGGACCAACGACGTGGAGGATTCTGATGTCGCAAGGCCCATTTCCCTCGGCCGGTCATCTGCAGCGCGCGGGCGTGTGGGTGGAATCGGATCAGCAGAAAGATGCCGCGCGGGCCCTGGAGGCCCTTCACTCGCAGCTGATCGGCGCCGTGATCGACCCCTATTCGTGGAAGTGGGTCCTGATCACCCTGTACCACGCGGTCCTCGCGTTCGTGGTGGCGAGCCTCGACGGAGGGCGTCCCGCGCCGGAGGTGGAGCCCGGGGAACGCACGCTTCAGCCGCACTTCGGGTCCGACCACCCGGGGAGGGGCACGGACGCGGATCCCCTTCCGCAGCGCTACGAGGCCATGAAGGCGAAGACCGGTTTCGCGCCGCGCCCCGATGTCGACGAGGACATCGCCCGCCTGAGCCAGTATCGGACCGCGCTGGAGCTCGATCTTCCGACCGGCTGGTTGCTGCAGGTCAAAGAGCTGCCGGGGATCAGCCGGAGCGCCCTCAGGGTCATCGAGTACCTGGGCTGGAGTCCGGGCAAGATCCCCTGGTACCGGGAGAGCCTGATCGATCTCGCGCGGGTCAAGCACCTGGCGTCGATGAACGTTCTGGACGCGCTGGACCGGCAATACCAGCAGAAGAGCTAACCGTTCAGAGGGCCGGAGCTACCGCGCCGCGTCGATCCGGATCGAGCCGTCACCGCTCCAGAGGCGCAGGAGCGGCCCGCCTCCGTTCAGGGCTGCGTGGATCCGCGAGCGGCTGAGTGCTCCGCTGACGACGACCGGCATGCCGAGGTTGATCGCGCCGTCGCCGGTGTGAGCGTCGAGATCGGCGGCGAGGTCGGCGGGAAGCCGCAGCTCCATCGACCCGTCGCCGGTGTGGAGGCTCCACGGCCGTTCCATGCGCGAGCCCGCCGTGACCTCGGCCTCGAGGGATCCGTCACCGCTTCCGAGGTCGAGCCCCACGAACCGGCCCGCGACGCGGATGCGGCCGTCCCCGGTGGTCGCGGTGAGCTCTCCGTCCAGGGCCACCGCCTCGATCGGACCATCCCCGGTGTGGAGCGCGATCCTCCCCCGCAGGCCGGAGGCCGTGATCGCGCCGTCGCCGGAGCGCGCCCGAATCTCGCCCGCCACCGGTTCGATCCGGATCGATCCGTCCCCGGCTTGCACCTCGAGATCGGACTGGCGAGGAACGTGGACGGTGATCTCGAGCGAGCGGCCGCCCCAGAGGTTCCATTCGAAGCGCGGCGTCCGGGCGATGAGCTCGATGCGCTCGCCCGCTTGCCGCGCCGAGACCGTGACCCCGCTGGGCGCGATGCGCCAGCCTCGGGTCGCGACGTGGAGCGCCACCTCGGGGCGATCCCAGGCCGAGACGCGGATGCTCCCCTCGTCGGTCTCGATGCGGACGGCGGGTTTCCCCGTGACCTTGAAGCTCCGGTCCCACTGGTCCGCGGCTGCGAGCCCCGCCCAGGACAGGAGCCCTGCAGCCGCGAGGCCAGCGATGTGCGTGCGCATGCCGGATCCTCCGCGTGTGGGCATGACTACGGAGCCGGCATCCCGTAGGTTTCGCCCGCCTCGGCTCACCCTGGCCGAGGCAAGGGGTCACTGCAGCAGCACGAAGCGACGCTCGAAGACCCGCGAGCCAGCGCGAACCCGCGCGAAGTAGAGGCCGGGAGGGGCCGGCGCGCCGCCGCTCGCCCTGCTCCACTTGAGCGTCCAGCGCCCGGGCCGGTAGTCCGATGTCCGCTGCTCCAGCGAGCGGCCGGAGACGTCGTACACGCTCATCTCGACTCTCGCCGCCCGCGGCAGGTCGAGCCTCAGCGACACGCCGCCCGGGCTCGGGTTCGGGAACGGGCTCGAGAGAGAGAGTGTCCCTGGAATGGGGCCGCCGAAGGGATCGGGGACGACCTCGGGGACCGAGGCCGTGCCGCCCCCGGCCGGCCGGCGCGTCACGGTTCCGCCGCCGAAGTTGTCGAGACGGCTCAGCGCGGCATTGCCGAGCAGGAGGCCGATCCTTCCTCCCAGGGCGGCGTAGGGCCAGCCACGCACCGAGAGGGTCCCGAGCCTGAGGCCGTTGCGATAGATCTGGATGTCGCTGGTCGACAGGGCCCGGGCGCCGAACACGTCATGGGCCGAGAACGTCACGGGGATCGAGCCGGGATAGCTCTGCCAGCCGACTCCCGGCGTGTAGGTCATCACGTAGACCTTCTTGTACGTGTCGTCGTAGATCGCCTTCACGTGACCGGCGTTCCACGACGCGCCCTGGATCTTGAGCATGAGGTCGTGCTCCGGCGCTCCCGGAGTGATCGCATCCAGCGTGACGAAGGCTTCCTGGTCGGGCCCGAACGCCAAGCCGCCCCACACCGGCGACGCGTAGGTGCCGGAGCCCTGAACCATCTGGTCCTGGTCGAGGATGAGGCCCGAGGTCAGTCCGATCCAGGGTGCGCCCAGCGGGGCGTTGGGACGGTTGAAGTCGTCGAGCACGGGCGTGGTCGGGAACCGGCCGGCCGGTGGGCCCGGCGGGCCGGCGACGGTGAGCGTGCCGTTCCAGGCGTTGTTGGCCTCGTGGGTCTCCATCACCTGCGCGAGCGCGTCCACCGTGGCGCGCAGGGTGTAAGCCCCCGGGGCCAGGGGCGCTGCCAGGCTGCGCACGATCGTGACGCTGTCCCGCGCCGCGACGAGCGTGTCGCCCGCGGCCAGTGTCACGCCGCCGGCCGTGAGCTGCCAGCGCGAGATCGGCGCCGGCATGCGGCCGCGGTTGAAGATCTTGAATCGATATTCGGTCGCGCTACCCGCCCCTACCGGGTCCGCGAGAGTCGAGACCGGGCCGGGCTCGAGGTCGACCTCGGGATAGACGTCGACGGCCGCGGTGTCCCTCTGGCCACCAGTGTCGGTCACGATGAGGCGGATCTCGATGTGAACGCCGGTCCCGTCGTCGTGGTTCTCGAACTCGAAGGCGGCGCTCGGCCCGTCGAACACGTAGCTGTCGGGATGGATGTGGTTGTTGTGGTGGATGTCGACTTCCCATTGGAAGAGCAGGCTCGACGCCGGGTCCTCGGCGTCGCTGGCCGAGCCGACGAGCCGCACCGTGTCGCCCGCCGCGAAGAAGGCGCGATCGAGCGGCGAGACGATACGGGCTTCGGGAGGGGCGTTGGAGGGGAAGACGACGTTTCCCCCTCCGAAGTTGTCGAGCCGGGAGGTGAGCGCGCTCCCGAGCAGCAGGCCGACCCTGCCTCCCTGCGAGGCGTAAGGCCAGCCGCGCACCGAGAGGGTACCGAGCTTGACGCCGTTCCGGTAGATCTCGACGTCGCCGCTCGAGAGCGCCCGAGCCCCGAATACGTCGTGCGCCTGGAACGCGACCGGGATCGACCCCGGGTAGCTCTGCCAGCCGACTCCGGGCGTATAGGTCTTCACGTAGACCGTGCCGTACCGGGCGTCATAGTCGACCTTGATGTTCCCGGCGTTCCAGGACTCGCCCTGGATCTTGAGCATCAGGTCGTGCTCGGGCGAACTACTCGTCAGGGCATCGAGGGTGACGAAGGCCTCCTGGTCGGGACCGAAGACGCCGCCGCCCCAGACCGGCGAGACGTAGGCGCCCGAGCTCTGGACCAGCTGATTCTGGTCGATCGCGAGTCCGGAGGTCTGTCCGACCCACGGCGCCCCAAGCGCGGCGCCGGGCCGGTTGAAGTCGTCGAGGATCCCGGTGGAGGGGAAGCCCACGCTCGGGAGCACCGTGATCTCGAGCGTGTCGCGGCTCAGCCCGCCGCGCCCGTCGGTCACGGTGAGCACCGGGTGATAGACGCCGGGAGTGGCGAAGGAATGGGAGGGGCTGGCGGCGATCGATCCCTCTCCGTCGCCGAAGCTCCAGCCGAACGAGAGCGGGTCGTTGTCGGGATCGAAGCTCCCGGCGCTCGAGAACTGGACCCCGAGCGGCGCGGCCCCGGAGGTCGGGGTGGCCGCCGCCGCCACCACCGGCGGCGCGTTGCCGGTCGGTCCGGTGTAGCGGATGCGGCGCAGCTCGCCGGTCATGATCGAGATGTAGAGGACGTCGCCGGTCTGCGGGTCGGTGGCGATGTCGACCGGGCCGTCGGCGCCGGCCGCGAACGGATCGAGTGAGACCAGATGGTCGCCGGCATCCAAGGCCGCGACCTTGATCCAGTTCGCTCCGTAGTCGCAGAGGAAATAGCGCTGTCGGTAGTAGGCCGGATAGAGGCTGTCGGTGTAGAAGACCCCTCCAGTGGCGGCGTTTCCGGTGATGCCCTGAGGCTGGCTCAGCGATGGGACGCTGTGATGGTAAGTGATGAGCGGCGCGGTCAGGACACCGGGATTGTCGGCGGTGCCGATCGAGGCGCATCCCTGACGAGCCGGCGCGGCGGTCTGATAGGCAGTCGACGCGGCGGGGCCTTCGTAGCACGGCCAGCCGAAGTTCTTGCCGCCGCTCGAGGCGACGTTACATTCCTCCCAGGTCCGCCAGCCGACGTCGGAGACGTAGAGTGAGCCGGGGTTGCCCGCGGCCGGGTCGGTGCTGCCGGTGCCCGGCCGGACCGTGAAGCGGAACGGGTTGCGGAGGCCGTACGCCCACACTCGCGAGCGATTGGAGCGCGGATCGCCGTCGTAGAACGGATTGCTCGGGTAGCCCTCGCCGGTCAGGGGATCGATGCGCAGGATCTTGCCCGCCAGGCTTCCGAGGTGCTGCGCGCGGAACGCCCCGATGTCCTGGTCCGGGTCGGTCCGGTCGGGGCCGAACAGCCCCGGGTCGAGACCCCCGGCATCCATCTGGCTGAACTGCGCCCCGTCGCCCGCCGAGATGAGGAGGCTCCGGTCGGCCCCCCAGCGCAGCGCCCCCGCGGTGTGCGACGGCGAGCCGGAGGGGATCCCCTCGTGCCAGCTCTTTCCGATCAGCACGGTTCGCGAGGCCGGATCGATCGTGCCCGGGTCGGAGGCGCTCACCTGGTAGCGCGTGAGGCGGGCGAACGCGTCGTCGTTGTCGTCGACGCCGTTGCTGTCGGGATCCACGGTGTAGAGGAGATAGATCGAGCGATTGGTCCTGAAGTCGGGATCGACGGCGAGCGACATCAGCCCGCGATCCTCGCGATACAGCACCTCGGCCTCGATGTTGATCAGGGGGGTCGGGTTCTTCACGCCGTTCTGGACGATGAAGACGCGGCCGCGCCGCTCGGCCACGAGCCAGCGGCCATCCGGGAGGAACGCCACCGCGACGGGCGCGTTGAAGCCGAATCCGGGAACCGCGTTCTCGACCACGAAGCCCGGAGGAACGGTCACCGCATGCGCGGGGAGGGGTGCGAGCAGCGCGAGCAGAGCGCACACGCTCGCCCACGCCCCCTGGCGAGCCACGCCGACGAACACCACGAGCCTCCGGTCTGGAGTCGCCGCTCCTCGCTCGGGCGAGCGGTGCTCGGGCATCGGGCGTGTGGAAGCCAGATCTCGCAAGCATCGATCGAATCCGAACGACTAGCGGTCGCGGATCGAGTTTCGCGCTCGGTGCGTCTGCGCTGGTGGATCCAGGGAGAAAACGATCTGCCGAGCACGGGGCGGGTGAGAAAGCGTGGTGCATCAGGCGTACCATCCGCGGGGGCGCGGAGATCAGACGAAACGCCCTCGAGAGCCAAATAAATCACGCGCGCGGGGGGGAATTGACCGCGCGTGCGAGTGAAATCGCGCGCAGCCGATACCAGGGCGAGATCGCGCTGGAAAATTTGACCCTGCGCCTGAGCCAAACCGCGCATCGCGCCCGATCGGCCGGGACTAGCCCCGATCCTCCTCGGCGCCCCCGGCCGTCCCTCGCTCCGGCGTCACACACATCTCGCCCAGCCTCTCGCGCAGTCGCATGACCTCGACCTCGAGCGCCCGACACGCCTCGCGGGCGCCCATCAAGTCCCCGGAGGCGCCCATGCGCTCGAGCCGGAGCGCGGCCTCGACCGCCGCCTGAGCCCGGAAGTTCGCGACCGAGCCCTTGAGCTTGTGAGCGGCCTGACGGAGGAGCGGCGCGTCGCCATGGTCCACCGCGCCGGAGACATCGCGCATCATCCCGGGAGCGTCGCTCACGAACATCGCGGCGATCTCGCGGAGCAGCTCCCGGTTCCATTCGAAGTGCCTCAGGAGTTGCTCCTCGTCCGGCAGATCGGCCATGGTCGGCCCCCATCGGTACGGGCGCCACGAGGGCGCGCCCATGGCCCTGATGGCGCGCGGGCGCGGCGGTGGCGCACGGACAGGCTATCTGGTAGCGTTCCGCGCGTGAAGTCGCATCCCGCGTTCCTGCTCCCCCTGGCGCTCGCGGCCCTCGCGAGCCCGGCTCGCTCGGGCGGCGTCGCGGCCCCGCCCCGGGTCTTCCGGTTCATCCAGGACGACTACGGCAGGGCGCTCGCCGAGGCGCGAGCGCGCAAGGTGCCTCTCTTCATCGAGGCCTGGGCGCCCTGGTGACACACCTGCCGCTCGATGAGGGCCTTCGTCTTCACCGACAAGTCCCTCGCGAGCGAGGCCGGGCGGTTCGTCTGGCTCGAGATCGACACCGAGAAGTCCAGGAACGCGCCGTTCCGTAAGCAGTTCCCCATCGAGGCGCTGCCGACGTTCCTGATCGTCGATCCCGCCGAGCAGAATGTGGCGTTGCGCTGGGTGGGCGGAGCGACCGCGTCCCAGCTCAGGAGACTGCTGGACGACGGCCGCCTCGCCGTCGCCGGAGGCGGGCCGGAGCCCGCGGGCCGCGCGGGAGCATCCTCCGGAGATCGCCCTCCCGAGGCCGATCGCCTGCTGCTCCGCGCCGACGCTCTCTACGGGCAGGGCGACAACGCCGGCGCCGCCAAGGCCTATCAGGAGGCGCTGGCGGCCGCACCCGAGGGGTGGGGCCGCTACGGCCGGACGGTCGAGTCGCTGCTGTTCGCGCTGCAGAGGACCCAAGCCAGCGAGGAGGCGGCGAAGCTCGCCCGCGAGGCCTATCCCAGGCTTCGAAGCACGCCGTCCGCGGCGAACGTGGCGGCGAGCGGTCTCGACGCGGCTCTCGAGTTGCCGGCGGAGAGCGCGGCGCGCCAGGAGCTGGTCGCGGCCCTCGAGGCGGACGCGCGCGAGGTGGTCGCGGACACGACGGCGCCCATGGCGGCGGACGACCGCTCCGGGGCCTTCGGAAGCCTGCTCGACGCCCGCGAGGACGCCAAGGACGATCAGGGCGCGAAGCAGGTGGCCTCCGAGTGGGCGGCGTTTCTCGAGCGCGAGGCCGCCCGGGCCCGAACTCCCGAGGAGCGCGCGGTGTTCGACCCGCATCGCCTGAGCGCCTACCTCAAGCTCGGGGAGCCAAAGCGCGCGATCCCGATGCTCGAGGCCTCGGAGCGGGACCTGCCCGGCGACTACAACCCGCCCGCCCGCCTGGCGGTGGCGCTCAAGGCCATGAAGCGCTGGGACGACGCACTGGCGGCCTCGGACCGGGCACTCTCCAAGGCCTACGGGCCGCGCCGTCTCGGGATCCTCCAGACGCGCGCGGACATCTACTCGGGCCGCGGCGACGCGGGGTCGGCGAGGCGGACGCTGGAAGAGGCGCTGAGCGCCGCCGAGGCGATGCCCGAGGGCCAGCGCTCCGAATCCACGATCGCCTCGATCAAGAAGAAGCTCCAGGCGTCTCCCTGAACCCCGCGGGCCCGCCAAGACTTGCCCGGCCGCACCCGGTTGTAACCGAAACGATGCGCCTCGACGTGACGCTCTTCGAGCTCAGGCTGTTCAAGAGCCGGTCCCAGGCGAGCCTGGCCGTTCAGGACGGCGCGGTCCTGCTGAACGGCGAGGTGGTGAAGCCGAGCCACGGCGTGCGGCCGGGCGACCGCGTCACGCTGGTCGGCGTCGACGGGCGGCGAACGCTCGAGGTGCTGGCCCTGCCGCGAATCTCGCTCAGCAAGGAAGCGGCCCGGACGCTGGTGCGCGACCTGGGCGACGGCCCATGACCCTCTACCTGTCCGGCACCGTGGGCGACGAGAACCTGGTCTGGCCGCTCGATGCCGAGATCAAGAGCATCGGCAGGTCCTCCAAGAACGGCATCCACGTTCCCGACGCCACGGTATCCAAGGAGCACGCCGAGGTGACCCGGCGCGGCGACCGGTACTTCATCCGCGACCTCGGCAGCCGCAACGGCACGCGCGTGAACGGCGTCGAGGCGCGCGAGCCGGTCGAGCTCAAGTCCGGAGACCAGATCGAGGTGGGGCATCTGCTGCTGCGAGTGACCGACCGGGAGCCAGGGCCGGAGGTTCGCCTCAGTGACGCCGCCGTGGTGGGCTCGTCGCTCAAGCTGCGCGTCGACCACATCCTCGACCGGCGCGCCCGCACCGGCGAGGCCGCCGGCGAGATGGTCCACCTGCTCGCCGAGGCCGGGCGGCTGCTGGTGCTGCCGCGGCCCCTCCAGGAGACCTGCGAGGAGCTCCTGGTGTTCGTCGAGAAGGCCGTGCCGGCATCGCGCTACGTCCTGCTCCTCAAGCAGGAGGACCGCGAGGAGCCGGTCCAGGTCGCGGCCCGCACCCGCCAGGGCCGGGCGAACCAGCCGCTGGCCCTTTCGCGCTCGATCATGCGGACGGTGCTCGAGGACTGCACCTCGGTGCTGACCGGGGACACCGCGCACGACCCCAGGTTCCAGGCCCAGCACAGCATCGTCGCCCAGGCGGTGCGCTCCGCGATGGCGGTGCCGCTGTTCGACAACCAGCGGGTCCTGGGGCTGATCTACGTCGACAGCCAGGACCTCTCGGTCTCCTTCAGCGAGGACCAACTCGAGCTCTTGACGCTGCTGGCCAACATGGCGGCGGTGAAGATCACCAACGCCCGGCTGCTCGAGGCCGAGCAGGCGCGGCTCAGGATGGCACAGGAGCTGGCGACCGCGACCCGCATCCAGCGCGGCCTCTTGCCGGCTCGACCGCCCGAGGTCGAGGGCTACCGGATCGACGCGTTCCTGGAGAGCTGCAACGAGGTCGGAGGGGACCTCTACGACTTCTACCTGGGCGCGGACGGGAAGCTCTTGATGGTGGTCGGGGACGTGACCGGAAAGGGAATGGGGGCGGCGCTCCTCATGTCCTCGTTCCTGGCTTCGGCGCGCGTCCTCTACGACACCTGCCCCGACCCCGCCGATCTCGCGCGCCGTCTCGGGACGATCCTCAACCGCGGCACCGACGCGAGACACTTCGTGACCGGGTTCGTGGGCCGGCTCGACCCGGCGACGGGTGTCCTGGAATACGTCAACGCCGGCCATCCCTCGCCCTGCCTCGTGCTCGGCCCGACACTCCGCGAGCTCCCGGCCATTGGGGTTCCCTTCGGAGTGCTGCCGGATTTTCCCTACTCGTCTGCGACCGTGACCCTCGCGCCCGGAGAGCTGCTGGCGCTGTTCAGCGACGGGATCCCCGAGGCGCAGCGCGGCGAGGAGTTCTTCGACGACCGGAGGCTCCACGAGGCGCTGCTGGCCGAGGGGGCGACGGCGGACCTTCAAGCGCTGCGGGGTGGGATCCTCGGGCGTGTCGACGACTTCCTGGCGGGCGCTCCGCGCACCGACGACATCACGCTGGTCCTGGTCCGTCGCGAGGCGGCGGCCGCCCGAAAATGAACCTTCGAACGGCGTTCGAACGGGGCCTGCTGGTCGTGGGGATCGGCGTGCTCGCCGCTCCACCCACCGCCGCCCGGGGCGTCGAGCGCCAGAGCCCCGACCTCGGCGCCGCGCGGGCGCTCTTTCGGACCAACCTGGATGCGATCCGCCGCCGGGACCGAGCCGCCTATCTCGCCTGCTACCTCGAGTCGGATTCCCTGGCCCGCACCGGGCCCGTGGGGTTCAGGCTCGGCTTCAAGGATCTGGCCGATCGTACCGGCGCCAACGACTGGCCGGACTTCTTCGACGCCTCGGACCTGAAGCTCGCCCCGGTCCGCGAGGGCATCGTCTACGGGACCTATCGCTACCGCGTGCGTTACGGAGAGGACGAGCAGTCGGGGCTCTCGGAGCGCCTGTTCGTGAGCACGCCGCGCGGCTGGCGGATCGCCGTCACCACCGCGTTTCCGGCGCCTCCCGGGACGCCGCCTCCGCCCCGGGCCCTGGTCGGCGCCACGCTCATCGACGGCACCGGGAAGCCCCCGGTCCGCGACGCGGTGGTGGTGCTGCGCGACGGGAAGATCGAATGCGCCGGGCCGCGCACCCGGTGCCGCGTGCCGGCGGGAGTGGACACGCTCGACCTCGGCGGCCTCTGGATCACGCCCGGCCTGGTCGACGCCCACGTCCACTTCTCGCAGACCGGCTGGGTCGACGGCCGGCCCGACGCCCTCGATGCCCGCGACGTCTACCCCTACGAGCAGGTCGAGGAGCGCCTGCGCTCGCATCCGGAAACCTGGTTCAGGAGCTATCTGTGCTCGGGCGTGACGGCGGTGTTCGACGTCGGCGGCTACCCGTGGACGGTGGCGATGCAGCGCCAGGCCCGAGGGGACCCGCGCGCCCCGCACGTGGCGGCCGCGGGCCCGCTGCTTTCGACCCTCGACTTCTGGCTCAACCTTCCCGCCGAGCGGCAGTTCATCTACTTGAAGGACGAGGCCGTGGCGCGCGACGGCGTGCGTTATCTCGAGTCTCTGGGGTCGGCGGCCGTCAAGGTGTGGTTCATCATCGCGCCGGGTCGCGACTTCGACGAGATGGCCCGCGCGGTGGCCGCGGCGGGAGACGAAGCGCGGCGTTCGGGGCTCCCGCTCATCGTTCACGCCACCGGACTTCGCGAGGCCAAGGCGGCGCTCCGGGCGGGGGCGAAGGTGCTCGTGCACAGCGTGTGGGACCGGCCGGTGGACGAGGAGTTCATCCGTCTCGCGCGTGCCGGCCACGCCATCTACTGCCCGACCCTGACGGTGGCCGACGGCTACGCTCGCGTGTACGAATCGGTCCGGACCGGCAAGCCGCCCGCGATCGACGATCCCCTGGGCTGCGTGGACTCCCTGACCCTCGCGCACATCGCGAGCACTCCGGCGGTCGGCGCCGGGCGGCTCGATCCGTCGCGGGGCGCGGACCCCTCGGGGCTGGCCCAGTTGCGGGGCATCATGGCGGCGAACCTCGTCCGGGTCCACAGGGCGGGGATCCCGATCGCGATGGGAACCGACGCGGGAAACCCGCTCACCTTGCACGGACTGTCGGTCCACGCGGAGATGGAAGCCATGCAGGCGGCCGGTCTCTCCCCGATGGCGGTGATCGTGGCCTCGACGCGGGGCGGGGCGCTGGCGATGGGGAAGCTCGACGAGTTCGGGACCGTACAGCCGGGGAAGGCGGCGGACCTGTTGGTGGTCGCCGCCGACCCGCTGGCCGGGGTCGCGAACCTGCGGCGGATCCGCTACGTGATCCGCGGCGGGGAGGTGCGGCCGCTGGACGAGCTGCGGGTCCGACGCTGATGCCGCCCCGGCACGCTCGCGACGACAGTCCTGGCACCCCGATGGGCGCGCCGACGACGGAGGGTCCCGGCTCGGGTATCCATCCCGCGCCTCGCGGAGTCCCGGCGCCGGCGCCACCGGAGTCGATCCGTTTCAGCGCCGGCCCCCACGGAGAGGTCTCGGGGCTCCTCCTCGTGCCCGGTGAGGCTCGATGGCTCTACGTCCTCGCTCACGGCGCGGGTGCGGGGATGAGACATCCGTTCATGGCGGCGATGGCCGAGCGACTGGCGGGACGCGGCATCGCGACCCTTCGCTACCAGTTTCCCTACATGGAACGGGGAGGCAGCCGGCCCGATCCGCCGCCGGTGGCCGTCGCCGCGGTGCGAGCGGCGGTGACCGAAGCCTCCCGGTGCTGCCCGGGGGCGGCGCTCGTCGCGGGGGGAAAGTCGTTCGGCGGCCGCATGACCTCGACCGCCATCGCGGAAGGGGCGCTGCCCTCGGTGCGCGGCCTGGTCTTCCTCGGGTTCCCGCTCCATCCGCCGGGCCGACCTTCGGTCACCCGGGCCCGACACCTCGAGGACGTGACCGTGCCCATGCTGTTCCTGCAGGGGACGCGTGACGATTTCGCCGACCTGGCGCTGCTGCGGGGGGTCCTGGATCGCCTGGGCGATCGCCCCACGCTCCACGTCGTGGAGGGCGCGGACCACTCGTTCGGGGTGCTCAAGCGCTCGGGCAGGACCGGCGAGCAGGTGCTCGACGAGCTGGCGGAGTCCGTGGAAGCCTGGCTCTCCCGCCTCGAGCCCTCCTGAACGGGTGCGCGAGGGCGTTCCAGGCCACGAAAGGAGGATCCCATGAACCGAGTCACGATCCGCTACTGCACCTACTGAGTCACTTCCCTCCTCGCCGCCCGGGCGGCGGCGCGAATCCGGAAGGAGCTGGGTGAAGCGGTCGAGATGGTGAGCGGACGCTACGGGGAGTTCAAGGTGCTGGTCGATGGAGAGGTCGTGGCGCAGAGTGGAACGCTCGGCTTCCTCGGCGTCCTGCCGTCAGTCGGGTCCGTGCTCGCGGCTGTGCGGAACAGGGTCAAGCGATCGTAGAGATGGCCCGGCGATGCCGATCGTCGGAGGTGGTTGCGATGTCCGAGCGATCGGGTAGTATCACGCGCCGGCCGCGAGGCTCGTGGCGCGCTTCACTTTGCCCAAACGGCATCGCCTGATCGAGACCAACCGCATGACCGAGAATCGGAAGCTCGAAGTCTGGGTGCAGGAAACGGCCGCCATGTGCCAGCCCGAGCGCGTGGTGTGGTGCGACGGCTCGGACCACGAGTACCAGCTGATGCTGCGGCTGCTCGTGCAGGCGGGAACCGCCATCCGGCTCGATGGCGAGAGGCGTCCCAACAGCATCTTCGTCCGCTCCGACCCGGCCGACGTCGCGCGCGTGGAGGAGTTCATCTTCATCTGCTCGCGGCAGCAGGGTGACGCGGGGCCGACCAATCACTGGCGCGACCCGGCCGAGATGAAGCGCACGCTGACCCAGCTCTTCAGCGGCGCCATGAAGGGCCGCACCCTCTACGTGATTCCGATTGCCAAGGTCGGAGTCCAGGTGACGGACTCGCCCTACGTCGTCGCCAGCATGCACATCATGGCGCGGGTCGGCGCCCCGGTGCTCGAGGCGCTGGGACCGGACGGAGAGTTCGTGCGGGGCCTGCACTCGGTCGGCGCCCCGCTGGCCGAGCACGCCGCCGACTCGCCCTGGCCCTGCAACACGGGCACGAAGTACATCTGCCACTTCCCGGAGACACGCGAGATCTGGTCGTTCGGCTCCGGCTACGGCGGCAACGCCCTGCTCGGCAAGAAGTGCCACGCCCTGCGCATCGCCTCGGTCCAGGCGCGCGACGAGGGGTGGCTCGCCGAGCACATGCTGATCCTCGGCATCACCAACCCCGAGGGGCGGAAGGCCTACATGGCGGCGGCGTTCCCCTCGGCCTGCGGCAAGACCAACCTGGCGATGATGAACCCCACGCTCCCCGGCTGGCGGGTCGAGACCATCGGCGACGACATCGCGTGGATGAAGTTCGGGGCCGACGGGAGGCTCCACGCGATCAATCCCGAGGCCGGCTTCTTCGGGGTCGCTCCCGGGACCAGCATGAGGAGCAATCCCAACGCCCTGCGGACCTGCCGGGAGAACTCGATCTTCACCAACTGCGCGATCACGCCCGACGGCGACGTGTGGTGGGAGGAGATGACCGAGGCGCCGCCGCCTGAGCTGGTGGACTGGCTGCGCCGCCCGTGGGCGCCCGGCAACGGGCGGACGGCCGCGCACCCCAATGCCCGCTTCACCACGCCGGCCCGGCAATGTCCGGTGATCTCTCCCGAATGGGAGAACCCGAAGGGCGTTCCGATCTCGGCGATCCTCTTCGGCGGCCGGCGGGCCGGCGTCGTGCCGCTCGTGAACGAGGCCCTCGACTGGCGGCACGGGACCTTCCTGGGCTCGATCATGAGCAGCGAGACCACCGCCGCCGCGGCCGGAGCGGTCGGCCGGCTGCGCTTCGATCCGTTCGCGATGCTGCCGTTCTGCGGCTATCACATGGGGGATTACTTCGCCCACTGGCTCAGGATCGGCGCTTCCGCCGATCCGGCCCAGCTACCCCGCATCTA
This sequence comes from Candidatus Eiseniibacteriota bacterium, assembly GCA_005893225.1. Classification (GTDB taxonomy): domain Bacteria; phylum Eisenbacteria; class RBG-16-71-46; order RBG-16-71-46; family RBG-16-71-46; genus WS-3. Next base: position 4,574 of record VBOT01000029.1, on the reverse strand, counting down.
CCACGTCAACTGGTTCCGCAAGGACCCCGACGGCAGGTTCCTGTGGCCCGGCTACGGCGACAACAGCCGCGTGCTCAAGTGGATCTTCGAGCGAACCGAGGGGACGGGGAAGGCCGTCGAGACCCCGATCGGGAGACTTCCTGCGCCCGGGGCCCTGGACCTTTCGGGCCTGAGGATTCCCGACTCGAGCATGGCCGAGCTGCTGCGGGTCGACGTCGAGGGGTGGATGGCCGAGCTGCCCGCGATCAAGAGCCACCTGGCGAGGTTCGAGCCGCGTCTTCCCCAGGGACTCAGGGAAGACCTGGCGGCCCTCGAGCAGCGCCTGCAGAAGGCGGCGGTCGCCGCCGGGCGGTGACCCCCCCGAGGGGGAACACCAGAGTCCGGTTCCGGGATCGCTGCCCGCCGTGGACGAGAACCTCATGGGAGAGTCCCTGACATGATCCTCGACTTGAACTCGACGCTTTCGACCGTCTTCATGATCTTCGGTGCGTTCTGGATCGCTGCCTGGGTGCTTCTCTTTCTCGGAGTCGGGGTACTCCTCAAGCGCCAGGAGCGGACGCTCGAGGAGCACGAGCACGGGCACTAAGCGCACTAGGCATTTCGACGTTTCACCCGGAGCTTCACCCATGACCACCTCAACCGCCCAGGTCTTGAACGGCGTGCTCGGGCGTCTCGGCCTCGGCGACCCGCAATCCGGCGTGGCCGCAGGCCGCTTTCTCGAGGCGCACGGACCCGAGGCCGTGTCGCACAACCCGGCCACCGGCGAGCCGATCGCGCGCGTCCGAATGGCCTCGGCGGGCGACTACGAGGCCGTGATGCAGGCGGCCCAGAAAGCCTTCGAGACCTGGCGGCTCGTGCCCGCGCCCGCGCGGGGCGAGGTGGTGCGGGAACTGGGGAACGAGCTGCGCCGCCACAAGCAGGATCTCGGCCGCCTGGTCTCGATCGAGAACGGAAAGATCCTCTCCGAGGGGCTCGGCGAGGTGCAGGAGATGATCGACATCTGCGACTTCGCCGTCGGGCTGTCGCGCCAGCTCTACGGCCTTTCCATGCACAGCGAGCGCGCGAGTCACCGCATGTACGAGCAGTGGCACCCGCTCGGCCCGGTGGGCGTCATCACCGCCTTCAACTTTCCGGTGGCGGTGTGGGCCTGGAACGCGGCGGTGGCCGCGGTGTGCGGCGACCCGGTGATCTGGAAGCCGTCCCACAAGGTGCCGCTGTGCGCGGCGGCGGTGCAGCAGATCTGCAACCGGGTGATGGAGGCGCAGGGCTGCCCGGGAGTGTTCAACCTGGTGGTGGGCTCGGCCTCCGAGGTGGGCGAGAGTTTGCTGGCCGACCGGCGCGTGCCGCTCATCTCGGCCACCGGGAGCTGCCGCATGGGCCGCCGCATCGCCGAGGTGGTGGGGCCGCGCATGGGCCGCACCCTGCTCGAGCTGGGCGGCAACAACGCGGTGACGGTGCTGGACGACGCCGACCTGGACCTCGCGACCCGGGCGGTCACCTTCGCCGCGGTCGGGACGGCCGGGCAGCGCTGCACCTCGACGCGCCGGCTGCTGCTCCAGAAGGGCATCGCCGCCGAGATGACCGAGCGCCTCGAGAAGGTCTACGCCTCGGTGCGGATCGGCGACCCCCTCGACCCCGACACCTTGATGGGCCCGTTGATCGACGAGGACGCGGTGGAGGCGATGATGCGCGCGCTCGAGCAGGTCCGGGGCGAAGGCGGCGAGGTGCTGTGGGGCGGCCGGCGGCTCCAGCGGCCCGGCCATTTCGTCGAGCCCGCGCTGGTGAGGGCCCGGGCCGACATGAAGATCGTGCAGGAGGAGACGTTCGCGCCGATCCTCTACCTGATCGAGGTCCGGGGCGTCGACGAGGCCATCGCCGTCAACAACGGCGTCACCCAGGGCCTCTCGTCCGCCATCTTCACCCGCGATCTGCTCGCGGCGGAGAAGTTCCTCTCCGCGGCGGGGAGCGACTGCGGCATCGCCAACGTCAACATCGGAACCTCGGGGGCGGAGATCGGCGGCGCGTTCGGCGGCGAGAAGGACACGGGGGGCGGGCGAGAGGCCGGCTCGGACGCCTGGAGGCTCTACATGCGCCGGCAGACCGTGACCATCAATTACGGCCGGGAGCTTCCGCTCGCGCAGGGCGTGAAGTTCGACCTTTAGGCGCCGCGGCCGGCGGGGGCGGGTTCCATGGCATACGAGATCCGGCGCGTGGACTACTTCTATGCCACGATCGAGGACCAGCCCGGCGAGGCGTACAAGCTCCTCACCGGGCTGGCCAGCCTCGGAGTGAACCTGATGGCGCTCACGGCGGTGCCCTTCGGGCCAGATCGAACCCAGGTGGCGCTGTTTCCGGAGGACCCAGCGAAGCTCGTCGACTCGGCCAAGCGCGCCGGGCTGGTCCTGGACGGACCCCACCGCGCGCTCCTGGTACAAGGCGACGACGAGCTGGGCGCGCTGACGCGCGTCCACGCCAAGCTCGGCCAGGCGCAGGTGAACGTGTACGCCTCGAGCGGGGTGACCGACGGCAGGGGAAGCTACGGATACATCATCTACGTGAGACCGGACGACTACGAGAAGGCGGTGAAGGCCCTGGAGCTGTGACTCGCGCCGCATGATCGATCCCGCGCTGCCGCTCATCGACCTTCACCGCCACCTCGACGGCAGCGTGCGTCTCGAGACCATCCTAGACCTGGGTCGCCGCCACGGCATCGAGCTGCCGGCGTGGGACGTGGAGGGCCTGAGGCCCCACGTCCAGGTGGCCGAGCCCGAGCCCGGGGTGATGGCCTTCATCGCGCGCTTCCGGTGGATGACCGCCGTGCTGGTCGACCTGGAGGCATGCCGCCGCGTAGCGTACGAGAGCGTGGCGGACGCCCGGCAGGAAGGGATCGATTACGTCGAGCTCCGCTTCAGCCCGTGGTTCATGGCCGAGACCCATGGCCTCGACCCGGCGGGCGTGGTGGAAGCAGTCCTCGACGGCGTGTCGGCGGGCGCGCGGGACTTCGGTCTCCCGACCGGCGCGATCGGAATCCTGAGCCGCACCTACGGGCCCGAGATCGCGCGCCGGGAGCTCGAAGCGCTGCTCCGGCATCGCGGGCGGATCGTGGGGCTGGATCTCGCGGGCGACGAAGCCGGCCAGCCGGCGGATCTCTTCGTCGACCACTTCCGCCGCGCCCGCGATTCGGGCTGGCGGGTCACGGTCCATGCCGGGGAGGCCGCCGGGCCGGAGAGCGTGTGGAAGGCGCTGCGCGAACTCGGCGCGGCGCGCATCGGGCACGCGGTTCGCGCCTCGGAGGACCCGGCGCTGCTCGACTACATGCTGGAACGCGGGATCGGGATCGAGGCCAATCTCACGAGCAACGTCCAGACCCGTACGGTGCCGGGCTACGGCAGCCATCCGCTGCGCCGCTGGCTGGAGCGCGGGCTGCTCGCCACCATCAACACCGACGATCCCGGCATCAGCGGCATCGATCTCCCGCACGAGTACCGGGTCGCCGCGCCGGCGGCGGGACTCGCGCCGGAGCAGGTCCGGCAGGCCCAGAGGAACGCACTCGAGGTCGCGTTCCTCTCGCGCGAGGAACGCGATGCGCTGGCCCGGGCCAAGGCGGTCGCCCTGGGCAGCGGCGGGGCGAGGGAGGCTCGGTGACGGCGCCGACGTGGATCTCGAGGGGCCGCCGGAATGCCGCTTGCCTCGTCGGAATCGCCCTGCTGCTCGCGGCGCCGGCTCCCGCACCCTCGAGCGGGGCTCCCGCTCCACGCACCGCGGTCGCGCCAGCCCCGTCCGGCGCCGCGCATGCCCGGGCGGGCACCGGGGTGCGGACGCTGTACCTGGTCCGGCACGGGCTCTACGACGAGGTCGATCCGCGCGACCCCGACGTGGGCAAACACCTGGTGCCGGAGGGGCGCGAGCAGGCCCGCCTCGTGGCCGAACGGCTCGCCGCCCTGCCGGTGAGAATCACCGCCCTGCATGCGAGCACCATGACACGCGCCCGGGAGACGGCCGAGGTCATCGCCAAGACCCTCTCGCTCAGGCCCCGGCTGTCCACCGATCTTCGCGAGTGCACTCCTCCCTTCCGGCCGGTCGACTTCAGGGTGCGCTTGTTCCGGGGCGAGCAGGTGGCCTGTCGCGACCGGATCGATCGGGCGTTCGCTCGCTACTTCCGGCCCTCGGCCCTGCGGGACAGCAGCGAGGTGCTGGTCTGCCACGGGAACGTGATCCGCTACCTGTGCTGTCGCGCGCTCGGGATCGAGCCTCACGTGTGGAACCGGATGTGGATCGCCAACTGCAGCCTCACCACGATCCAGATCCGTCCTGACGGAACGATGAAACTCGTGGGGCTGAACGACGTCGGCCATCTGCCCCCCTCGCTCCAGACCTATGCGGCCCCGCCGCGCGCGCCAGCCGGAGCCGCTCGGAACTAGCCCCTCTTCATGGTCGGGTTAGATCGGGATAGGGGGTAGCGGGTTCGTCCCGCTAACCCCCTCCCACACCACCGGACATGCGGGTCCGCATCCGGCGGTTCGATGGTTCAGCGGCCGGCCAGGCGAGGAACGCCGAGCCGGTCGAAGTGTGAG
>VBOT01000171.1 GCA_005893225.1 Candidatus Eiseniibacteriota bacterium | reverse complement strand
CCCATTTCCATTCGGATCCCGGAAACCCCGCTGTGAATCGAACGGCCTGTTCGGAAAAGGCCCGCTCCGCTTCGACACTGACCTCAGTTCGCGAGCAGACACGATGTCGTTGCCCCCCATCGCTCGAATGGACCGCGCCGGACGAGGCCCGGTCATCGCCACCGTCGCTCTCTCCACACTGGTCGGCCCCGTGGCTCACGCGGGAGCGCTGCGGGTGGTGGTGCTGGACGCGCGCAGCCGCACTCCCATCCCGGGCGCCTTCGTGCAGGTCGGCCCGGCACCCGGCTCGCCGTTCGCGGGCAACTCGGGCGCCACCGCGTCCGACGGCTCGATCGCGTTCGACGATCCCGCGCTCGTCGGCCCCCAGACCGTGACCGCGGGGGCGGAGGGCTTCTCGCTTCTGACCGTGATCGAAGCCGCCAGCGACTCGATCACCCTTCCGCTCCACGCCGAGACCCTCGGAAACACGATCTTCGGACCCAAGGCGGAGATCTCGGGCACCACCGTCGGAATCCAGACCCGTGACAACGACGGCAACGTCGACGTCGAAGTCGTCTACCCGGCCCTCAAGCTCTCGGACGTGCTCGGTCGCCGCACCGCGCCGGTCGAGGTGCCCACGGACCGGGTGACCTTCCCGATCGTCGGGGCGAAGGATGTGCCGGGGAACATCGTGATCCCGAGGCAGACCGAGTACCTCTTCTACACCTTCGAGAAGTCGAACTATCATTTCTTCGTTCCGGACCAGCACACCTACGACATCGTCGTGCTGGCGGGCAGGGCGCCGGTGTCGAGCCTGGGAAGCGCGAGTCTCAACGACGTGACCACTCGGCGGGTCGGGATCGAGCGCCAGGTCGCGGTCAACGGGAACGTCACGCTGGTCCCCAGTTGCGACCTCGACCTCTCGCCCTCGCTCATCGTGAGAGTTCCCGAGGCGCCGGCCGGCTCGGCGGTGGAGGCAGTCTCGGTCGCCGACGTCCCCGAGCCGGGAGGAACCCGCACCCTGCTCTACGATCTGAAGAGCTCCCGGGCGGAGGATCTCGACCACTTCACGCTCTCGGGGCTCAATCCGACAGGGGATCTGTCGACCTCGGTGCCTTACGTCGCGGCCCGCTTCCGCGACCTCTCCCCGGCTGCGTCCTACGAGGCGGGGCGCATCGACCGGACGCCCCTCACGCTGCCGGCAACCCGCTCGATGGAGGGTTTCTTCCTGATCCCCGACCTCCTGCAGAACGGCAGCCAGTTCGCCTGGACCCCTGTCGCGAGACCCGGAGTCACGACGGATCCGACCTGGGCAATTGCGAACTTCCGGCTCGAGCCGAGGTCGCGCTCGCTGTGGGAGGTCTGGTCGCCAGCCGGCCGCGGATCGTTCTCGCTTCCGAGCCTCGCTCCCGGAGCGCCGGGCGGCCTGGTCAGTCCCGACTCGACGCCGGACCAGGACCATCTGATCTGGGACCATCTGATCGCTGACCCCGCGGGCCCGATCCAGAGCGTGCTGATCGACCCGTTCGCCACGCTCACTCGCTACAGCCGTCGATCGATGGAGATCAAGCCTCCGGTGGGTGTGCCGGCCCCGGTGGCCCAGACGCTGCCCGAGCCGCAGCCCATTCGTCCCATCGCGCTCGCGCCCAACCCGGCCCGGGGCCAGGTGGACATCCTCTGGACCCGGCCGCCCGCACCGGGTGCCGAGGTGCGCTGGAACCTGGTGGACGTGACGGGCAGGCGCGTGAACTCGGGCCGCTTCGAGGCGTCGGGCATGGCGCGGGAGCGCGCGCCGTGGAGCGGCCGGTTCGCCCCGGCTCCGGGAGTCTACTGGCTGGACCTCGAGCTCGGCGGCCAGCGGGAGCGGGCGCGGCTCGTCGTATTGCCCTAGCCCGCTCGACGCGCCGGACGTCACACCCCGCGCTTATCCTTTGCGTGGCCGATCGCCGCTGATATCGTCGGCGCGGAGTCCGGCGGCCCCGCGGGCTCGGAGCCCGCACCCAGAAGGGACTCGCAACTCGACAGGGAGCAGGTCCGCGTGGCGGCAGCAAGGTTTCTCCAGATCTCAGACCTCCATCTCGGCGCCCCTTTCGGCTGGCTTGCTCCCGAACGCCGGGCGGAACGGCGCCGCGAGCAGCAGCGGGCGCTCGAGGACGCCGTGGCCGAGGCGATCCATCGCCGCGTCGAGGGGATCCTGATCGCCGGAGACCTGTTCGACCGCGAAGGCGTGGACGCGCAGACCCTCGCCTTCGCGGTGCACGTCTTCGAGGCGCCGGGCTGCCCCCCGGTGCTCATCGCCCCCGGCAACCACGATCCGTGGTCGCTCACGAGCCCCTACTGGAACGCGCGGCTACTCGGAGCCCGCGGCTGGTCGTGGCCCGAGCACGTTCACGTGTTCACCTCCGCGCGGTGGTCGGCTCGCCGGCTCGCCGGCTCACCGGTCGAGGTGTGGGGGCGTAGCTTCACCACCGGCATCCCCTCGGCCGAGCGGCCGCTCGATCCCGCGATGCTCGGGGACGCGTCGAGGGAGAACGGCTCGGCGCTGCGCGTGGCGGTGTTCCATGGGTCGCGCGAGGGGTTCTTGCCGCCGGGCCAGGTCACGGCGGGGCCGTTCTCGGATGAGGAGGCTCGGCGGTCTCCGTTCGTCTATCTCGCCGCCGGGCATTATCACTTGCGCTCGCGGCTCGATCATGCGGGGGGAGTGCGGCTCGCCTACGCCGGCTCGGCGATCGCGATCGCATCCGACGAGCTGGGCGCCCACGGGGCCCTCGAGGTCAGGATCGACCGGGACCGGGTCGAGACCGAGTTCGTCGAGCTCGACCGCCGCCGGGTCCACGAGCTCTCGGTGGACGTCTCGGGTGCTGCGAGCGAGGACCAGGTGGACCGGCGAATCTTCGGGGCACTCGATGGAGCCGGGGTCCGGGAGTGCGACCTGGCGACGGTGCGGCTCCAGGGCCGGCTGTCGCGCGGCGTGCGCTGGGGCCGGCCGGGAGCCGAGCTCGCGGCGCGCCTCTTCCACCTCCGCGTCGACCCTCGAGCCGTGCGGCCCGACCACGACCTCGAATCGCTGCGGCGCGGCTCCGGCCTCACCACGGAGGAGCGCTTCGCACGGGCCCTGCTCGAGCGGATCCAGAGCGAGGACGACCCGGACCAGCGCGCCGTGATCGAGAGCGCGCTCTACTACGGGCTCGACGCCTTGAGGCTTCGCGAGGTCACGCCCGGCTACGAGGAGCTTGGCGAGTGACGCACCGGTGCGGGGGTTCGATCGCTCCGGCGCGGCGGGGGCGGGCCGCGTGAAGCTGCTGCGGCTCAAGGCCGACGGCTTCGGGCCCCTGCGCGGCGAATACCGCTTCGCGCCCGACCGCCTCAACCTGGTACTCGACCAGAACGAGAGCGGCAAGTCGAGCCTCCTCGCCGCCATCGCGGCCGCGCTCTACGGCCTCGACGGCGACAAGCGGACCCATCGACTTCTCACCCCGCTCGAGCGCTGGCGCCCCTGGGGGGGCGGCCCCTACCGGATCGAGCTCGAGCTCGAGGCTGCCGGGGAGCGGCTCACGGTGACGCGCGACTTCGAGCGCGGCACGGTGGAGGTATGGAACGACCGCGGTCGCGAGGTGACGGAAGCCTATCGCCTCGGCAAGGACGAGTTCGCGATCGGGCAGGTGAGCCTGGGGCTCGACGCGTCGGAGTTCGAGAAGTGCGCGTTCATCCGCCAGGGCGAGCTCGAGGAGGTGGTGCCGGGCGACGAGAAGGCGCGGCGCGCCTCGACGCTCCAGGCGCGGCTCGAGAACGCCGCCGACACGAGAGTCGGTGACACCAACGCGATCGAGGCGCTGCGGGCGCTGGAGGGGGCCGCGGAGTCCTATGCCTGCCCCGAGCTCGGTTCCACGCTCCGGGTCGAGACCACGATCCAGCGACTCGAGACCAAGCGCGAGCTGCTGGATGCCGAGATCCACGCCCTGGAGCACGACCTCGAGAGCATGACGCCGGATCTCGAGGAGCTGGCGCGGGTCGTGGAGAGCGAGCAGGAGGCACGCGAGAGCCTCGCCCGGCTCGAGGCCGAGCGGCGCCGCGCGCGCGCGGCCGAGGTGCGCGACCGCCTCGAGCGGGACGCCGCCCGGCGGCGCGAGGTGGAGCGACTCCGGGCGGAGGCCGAGTCGCTGGCCCCGATGTCCGGGGTCCCGGCCGCGGCCGAGGCCGAATTCCGTGACGACGTGGCGCGGCTCGACGAGACGGTGCGGCGCCTCCGACCGCCCGATGCGGTCGAGGGCTCCGAGCGCGAGACCCCCGCCGCCACGGCGGGCGACCTCGAAGCGCAGATGCGCTCCGGCCTCGAGGACCCCTCCCGCGACGAGGCGCTGCTCGCGCGGTTCGGCTCGTTGCTTCCCGAGCAGAGAGAGACGCTGCGCGGCTATCTCAACTTCGAGATCGAGTGTCGGACCGAGCTTTCGGCCCTCGAGCGGGCTCGCGTCGAAAGCCGGGCGAGGCTGCGCGAGATCGAGGCGACCCGCCGGTCTCTCCGGGTGCCGGGCTGGATCCTCGCGGCGCTCGGCTTCGCGAGCACGGGCCTGGCGGCGGCGCTGGCGCTGGGCCCAAGGGCCGGCGAGTCTCTGGTCCTGCTCTTCGGCGGCCTTCCCGCCGCGGTCCTCGGGATCGCGCTCCTCCTCGTCGCCTCGGGCAGGCGGCGCGCCGAGCGGCAGGCCGCCCGGGACCGGCTGCGCGAGTCGAGCGAGCGCGTGGACTCCCTCACCCGGCGTCGCGCCGACAACGAGGCCCGCCTCGAGGCGCTGGCCCGGGAGCTCGGCTGCTCGAGCCCGGCGGAGCTGCTGCGCGACTGGAACGACCACGGGGAGCTCCTCCGGCGGCGGACGGCGCTCGAGGAGCAGCGGCGCGCCGGAGAATCGGCGGCCGAGCTGCGTGCGCGCGCGGTTCACGCGCTCGAGTCCGCCGGCATCGCCTACGACCCCGGGCGCGGGTGGGCGGATCACCTCGAAGATCTGGCGGCGCGCGTGAGAGGCGCCGAGCGCCACGCGCTCCTGACCCTCGAGCTCATCCCCGCCGCCGAGCGCGCGCTGCTCGACGAGGCCGCGGTGAGAAACCTGAAGGAGGAGCTGGCGGCGCTCCCGGGCGATGCCGCCCCGGACCCCGCGCCGGCGGCGGGCTCGAGGACACTGGCAGCGCTGGAGCAAGCGATCGAGGAGCTGCGAGGAGTGATCGATCTCCTGGTCGAGCGGAGGAGTACCCTGCGGATCCGGATCGAGGAGCGCTCGCGACGCTACCATGCCGAGCATGCGGCGAAGGCGGCCGAGCGCGGAGCGATGGAGGGCGCGCTCACGCGGGCGCGTCGCTTCCGACAGGCGATCGAGCTGGCGAACACGACCTTGCGCGAGGTCGCTCTCGACACCCACCGGCGCTGGGCGCAGTTCCTGAGCCAGAGTGGGCGCAGTTCCTGAGCCAGAGGGTCGGCGAGCTGGCGAGGTCGTTCGGCGCCCAGATCGAGCAGGTGCGGTTCGGCGACGACTTCGACTTCTCGGTGCGGATTCCCGGGGGCGGGCAACAGCCTCGCGGGAAGGCGCTGATGCAGCTCTCGGCGGGAGCGCGGGACCAGCTCCACCTGGCGGTGAGGCTCGCGATCGGCGAGTTTCTCTCCCGCGGCCGCGAGCCGGTGCCGTTGCTCGTGGACGATTGCTTCGCCACCAGCGACGACGAGCGGGCCCGCGCCGGGATGAAGCTCCTGATCGAGCAGTTCGCGCCGCGTCACCAGGTCATCCTCGCGACGTGTCACCGCGCCCGCCACGAGGCGTTCGCCGCCCTCGATCGCGGGCTTTACGCCGACAAGGTGTGCCGGCTCGAAGTGAAGGCCCCGAGCTGGGTGGGGTGAGGCTCCCTGCTGACTTGGAGGGGCGCTTCGATCACCGGTAAATCGCCTTCAGCGCCCCCCAGCTCTGACGACGCACGGGCGTCAAGTGGGTTCGACAAGACTCGACGTCGAATGCGAGATCCCACAGGGGGTCCACATAGGACGCGCGGCCGCCGAAATCGCACTTGTTCCCGTAAGCGCCCACCGCACCGCCGCCCGGGTAGTCGTCCGTGGTCGCGGCCAGGAGACCAACTATGTACGGAAAGCTGCAGTCGGGCTGGATCTGGATGTAGAAAGCGTACTTGCCCGGCCCCGGCAGCGCCAGCGGCGGGTCGAAAACATACTGGATCTTGACGTGATGCACCCCGTCGCCGAAGGCCACCAAAGCCGGCCCGGAAAGGATGATGTTGTTGAGGTCGGGTAATCCGTCTTCGTAGGTACCCGTGATCCACAGCTTCATGGGAGCTGCGGTCGTGTCTTCATCCCGCCAGCGCCAGACCGTGATGGAGCGGATCAAGGTGTCGCTGGTCGTGAACGTCTGCCCCGCCGCACTCCCGCGAACTACGGCGATGACTCCCTGCGACCGCGAGGTATCCACCCCGACCGTCTCGGGGTCGCACGGGGTCGCGGCGCCCTTTGTGAAGCAGAGCATCACGCACACCATCGCCAGGGCTGGGGCCAGGGCGATCGCCTTCGGCCCACGTGAGTACGCCAAGCCCCGTGACATCGGGACCCCTCCTGCCTTGCCCCAGCTACTTTCCGGTGCAAGAGTGCCAAACGGCATGAACTGATTCTATCCCTCGATTCACGCGTGACGAAGTGCCAATCGACCCCTACCGGCGCACCCTCGGAGGATCCCGATGCTTCTCCCCCGTGACACCGTCCGTTCCCTGGCTCTGGTTCTGCTCGTGGTTCTCTCGGCACCTTCGCCGGCGGCGCCGCAGGCGGGGACGGTGCCCTCCGCGCCGAAGATCACCGGTTTCCGAGCCGCCGATGTCGGCCCGGAGCTAGAGCGCGAGGCCGCGATGGCGGCGGTCCCCTCCGCCGACTCGCTGCGCAGGCATTTGCGCATCCTGACCGAGTCGCCGAGCGTGGCGGGCACCCCGGGCGACCGCGCCAATGCCGAGTACGTGCTCCGGCGTTTCGAGGCCTACGGCTGGCAGGCTCGGATCGAGGAGGTGCCGGTCTACCTCAACTACCCCAAGAGCGCGCGCCTCGAGCTGGTCGAGCCGAGCCCCGAGTTCCTGGAAACCCGCGAGCGCGGGATCGCGGGCGACAAGGACTCCTTCGACAGCGACGCGTTCGGGGCCTTCCACGGGTACGCCGCGTCGGGCGACGTGACGGCCCCGGTGGTGTACGCGAACTACGGCGACGTGGACGACCTGAAGAAGCTCGCCGAGCTCGGCATCGACGTGCGCGGCAAGATCGTGCTCGCGCGCTACGGGAAGATCTTCCGCGGGCTCAAGGTGCGGAATGCCGAGCGCGCCGGGGCGGCGGCGGTGGTGATCTACAGCGACCCCGCCGATGATGGCTTTGCCAAGGCCGACGCCTATCCGCGCGGCCCGGCGCGCCCGTCCGACGCGATCCAGCGCGGCAGCGTCCAGTTCCTCTCCGAGGGCCCCGGCGATCCCACCACGCCGGGCTGGCCCTCACGCGCCGGGGGCAAGCGCCTGAAGCCCACCGAGGCGCGCGGCATCCCCAGGATCCCCTCGATCCCGATCGCCTGGGCGGAGGCCGAGAAGGTCCTCTCCGCGCTCGACGGGCCCCTGGTCCCCTCCGGATGGCAGGGCGGGCTCCCCCTCACCTACCACGTCGGCCCCGGGGCGGCGAAGCTCCACCTCGTGACCGAGCAGGATTACGCGGTGCGGCCGATCTGGAACGTGATCGCCATGATCCAGGGACGCGAGGCCCCCGGCCAGTGGGTGGTGTGCGGGAATCACCGCGACGCCTGGACCTACGGGGCGATCGATCCCCACAGCGGCACGATCGCGCTGCTCGAGATGGCGCGGGCGATCGGGACGTTGGTCAAGGGAGGCTGGCGCCCCCGCCGCTCGATCCTCCTGTGCTCGTGGGACGGCGAGGAGTACGGCCTGCTCGGCTCGACCGAGTGGTGCGAGGGGCACGCCCAGGAGCTCACGGCCAACGCGGTGGCCTACCTCAACGTCGACGTGGCCGTCGCCGGGAAGGACTTCCGCGTCAACGGCTGCCACGCGCTGCGCGACGTTCTGACCGAGGCGATGGGCGAGGTCACGGTGCCGGGCACCAACGCCAGCACGTTCAAGGTGTGGAGGGACAAGGCCTGGTCGGAGGGCAAGAACGAGTGGGCGCGCCAGAACCGCGAGCGGCGCTGGCGCGGCGAGCCCGAGCAGCCTTTCGAGATGAACGTCGCTCCGCTCGGCAGCGGCTCGGACTACACGGCGTTCGTGGACCACCTCGGAGTGCCGGCGCTCGACCTGCGCTTCGAGGGACTGCAGGGAAGCTACCACTCGATTTACGACGACTTCGAGTATCTCGACCGCGTGGTGGACCCGGGCTACGCCTACCACCTCGGCATCACGGATCTCTGGGGGCGCGTGGCGCTGCGGCTCGCCGAGGCCGAGGTCCTGCCGCTGCGCTACTCGAACACCGGGCGGTTCGTGCTCGACGAGCTCCAGTCGATCGAGGAGCGGATCGACGACGCCGACGCCGGCGTCGAGACCGACAGCCTGCGCCTCAGGGTCGACCTCGCCCCGCTGCGCGCCGCGGCCGCGCATCTCCTCGACCGGGCCCGAGCCCTCGAGTCACGCGCGGATGCCGCGCTCCAGGGAGGTGCGTGGCAGGGCGGGGGACCGGGGCCGGCCAACGCGGCGCTCATCCGGACCGAGCGCGCCCTTCTCGGGCCGGGGCTCCCGGGCCGGGAGTGGTTCCGGCACGAGCTCTACGCGCCGGGGCTCAACACCGGCTACGCGCCGGTGCCGCTCCCGCGCCTCGGTCAGGCGGTCCTGGACAAGGATCGAAGGGTGCTGGCTCAAAGCGGCGCGCCGATCGTTCAGGCGCTGGAGCACGCCGCCTCGGAGCTCGAGAAGGCCGGTCGCTGACGGCGCCACCCCCCGGGGGGCTCGCGCACCGTCGCGAAACTGGCCGTCCACGATGGGAAAAGGCCAGAGATTGCACGGCCGGAGTACCTCCATCTTGCGTGGCGCACGATGGGCGGCCGCGCCTCTCGCCCGACGCATGCCGTAGCGCCGTCCCTTCCATCGAGTCCGGGCCTCCCCCGCCCCTGGCACGCGCGTTGCGATTGCCCGCAAGGCGCACCCGTTCTCGCCCACGGACCCAAACGAGGAGGAAGTAGCCAGCCATGCGTCTCAGACAGAACAGCGGTTTCACGCTCATCGAGCTCATGATCGTGGTGGTGATCATCGGCATCCTCGCCGCGATCGCGATCCCCAACTTCATCGCCATGCAGAACCGCGCGAAGGAAGGCAGCACCAAGGCCAACATGCACACGCTGCAGCTCGCGGCCGAGGACTACGGGCGCCGACATGACGAGCTCCGGCAGCCCGACGGTTGCCTCCAGCCTGCCGGCCAGCTTCAAGAACCCGTTCAGCGGAGCGACCGGCACCGGCGCCTACGAGGATCGCGGCACGTTCGCGGCCCCCGCCGCCACGACCTCGGGAATCTCGAGCTACTCGGACTCGGCCACGACCCAGTACAACATCAAGGGTCACGGCAAGACGGCCGCGCTGACCCTGGTGCTCACCTCCGGACAGTAGTCGACCCAGATCACGGGACGGCTCGGGGCCGCTCGTCCCCGAGCCGGACCGATCCAGCGGCGGGGTCCCCGAGACCCCGCCGTTTCGATTTCCCCCCTGCGCCCGGCGGGCCTTGACGCCGCGGCGCTGCCGCCTCGCCGCCGCGCCGGATGGGGCCCTCCGCCCGACCACATCTCATTGACACGGGTGGCCGGTCTTCTCCGTATACTGGTCTGTCCATGAAGCTCGTCACCGTGTCCCGGCTCCGGCGGGTGTCGCGCGGGGCCCTGATCGGGCTCCTCGCCGGCGCCCTGTTCGCGGGCGGAGCCAGCGCCGCCCGGTGGCTCGCCTCGCGACCCGCCCGACCGGGCGCTCCGGGGCCGATCGCCCTCGCCGCCGCGCTCGGCACGCTGGGCGGGGTCGAGGCGCACCGCAAGCCCAACCGGCTGATCCGCGAGAAGAGCCCCTACCTGCTCCAGCACGCCTACAACCCGGTGGACTGGTATCCCTGGGGCGAGGAGGCGTTCGAGAAGGCGCGGCGCGAGGAGAAGCCGATCTTCCTCTCGATCGGCTACTCCACCTGCCACTGGTGCCACGTGATGGAGCGCGAATCGTTCGAGAACTACTCGGTGGCGGAACTGCTCAACCGATGGTTCGTTCCCATCAAGGTGGACCGGGAGGAGCGGCCCGACGTGGATCGCATCTACATGACGGCCATGCAGGCGATGGGCATGGGCGGCGGATGGCCCCTCAACGTGTTCCTCACCCCCGACCTGCGCCCGTTCTTCGGCGGCACGTACTTCCCTCCCGACTCGCGCCTCGGGCGTCCCGGGCTCCCCGACGTGCTGGCGCGGGTCCACGAGGCGTGGCTCGCGCAGCGCCCGCAGATCGAGGCTTCGGGACGGCAGGTCCTCGAAGCGCTCGCCGCGCCGGTCGAGACGGACTCCGGGCCGGGCTCGCGCGCCGCGCTGATCGAGCACGGCTACGAGACGCTGGAGCGCATCTACGATCCCGAGCACGGCGGGTTCGGCACCGCTCCCAAGTTCCCCTCGATCTCGAACCTCGACTTCCTGATGCGCTACGCGACGCTCGAGCCCGAGCGCCACGCCCACGCCCGCGAGATGGCGCTCCGGCAGCTCGACGCCATGCGGGCGGGAGGCATCCACGATCACCTGGGAGGGGGCTTCCATCGCTACTCGACCGACCGCGAGTGGCTGGTGCCGCACTTCGAGAAGATGCTCTACGACCAGGCCGAGATCGCCTGGGCCAACCTCGAGGCGTATCAGGTGACGGGAGAGCCCGAGTATGCGGCCGTCGCCCGGGATGTCTTCGCGTACGTGAGTCGCCACATGACCTCTCCCGAGGGAGCGTTCTACTCCGCCGAGGATGCCGACAGCGAGGGCGAGGAAGGCAAGTTCTACGTCTGGACGCCCGCCGAGCTCGAGGCCGTCCTGGGCAAGGAGGACGCGGCGGTCTTCGGCTACCGCTACGGGGTCACGCCGCGCGGCAACTTCGAGGGCGGCCGGAGCATCCTCCACGAGGCGCACGCTCCGGGTGAGACCGCGCTTCACTTCAAGCTCCTCCCCGAGGAGGCGCGAGAACGGATCGAGCGGGCGCGACAGCGGCTCTTCGAGGCGCGCGCCCGCCGGGTGCGCCCGCACCGCGACGACAAGGTGCTCGCCTCTTGGAACGGGCTCATGATCTCGGCGCTGGCCCGGGGCGGCCGCGTGCTCGACGACGCGGCCCTGGCGCGCGCCGCCGCGCGCGCAGGGGAGTTCGTCTGGGCCAACCTCTACGATCCGAAGACCGGCACCCTGGACCGGCGCTGGCGAGAGGGCGAGACCGCCGGTCCCGGGCAGCTCGACGACTACGCCGACCTGGCGCTCGGCATGATCGATCTCTACCGCGCCACTTTCGATCCGCTGTGGCTGGAGCGCGCGGTGGGAGTCACCGAGGCGATGATCGCGCGCTTCTGGGACGACCGGGATGGCGGGTTCTTCGAGAGCCCCGCGGGCGATCCGCACATGAGCCTGCGCCTCAAGGACGATTTCGACGGCGCGGAGCTGGCCGGCAACTCGATCGCGGCCAGGAACCTCATCACTCTCGCCGCGCTTCTCGATCGCGACGACTGGCGCCGGAAGGCGAGTCACTTGCTCGACCACTACGCTCGCAGGCTCCGAAACAACCCGGTGGCGATGCCGGAGATGTTGGTGGCGATGGACCTGGAGCGGGCCGCGCCACGCCAGGTGGTGATCGCGGGAAAGCCCGGCGCCGCCGACACTCGCGCCTTGCTCTCCGAGCTCAACCGGCGCTTCCTGCCCCACGTCGAGGTGCTGCTCGTGGACGGCGGCGAGCTCCAGGAGCGCCTCGCGAAGCTCGCCCCCTTCACCCGCGGCCTCACCCTGCACGACGGCAAGGCGACGGCCTACGTGTGCGAGAACTACGCCTGCAAGCTACCCACCCACGATCGCGCGGTGTTCGCCGCGCAGCTCGAAGAACGCCCCCAGCACCCAACCCACGGAGAAAGACGATGAGGCACAGAAGCACGGGTCGCGGGATCGCCGCGTGGACGAGCGCTCTCCTGGCGCTCTCGGCCGTCACCCCGGTATGGGCGCAACTCGGCGCGGGAGCCGGCGTGCCCCCCGCCGAGAACCTGGTCCGCGTCAGCGCCGCCCCGCTCACCCTCGACGCCGGGAGCCGCGCCGAGGCGGCGGTCACGCTCCAGGTCGAGAACGGCTGGCACATCAACGCCAACCCGCCCTCCCCCGACTACATGATCGCGACCGAGGTCGATTTCAGCGACAAGCAGCGCCTCAGCGTCGGCGCTCCCCGGTACCCCGCGCCGCGCCCCCTCAAGGTGGGCTTCGAGGAGAGCGTGCTCCTGGTCTACGGAGGCACGGTGGTCGTGAATGTCCCGATCACCGCCGGGATCGCTTCCCAGCCCGGCCCGCACACGCTCAAGGGAAGGGTCCGGTTCCAGGCTTGCAACGACCAGGTGTGTCTCGCCCCGGTGATCGTCCCCTTCGACCTGGTGGTGACCGTGAAGCCCGTCGCCTCGGCTCCGCGGAACCCGGTCCCCGAGGGGGGAGCCTCCGGCCCCGCCGTCGAGCCCGCCGGAGGTCGCGAGGGCTCGGGAGCAGCTCACCCCTCGGGACCGGACTCCGCGCCGCCCCAGGGCAGCGGCTTCAGCACCGCTCCGCCTCCGCCCGGCGCCGCCGCGGCGGTGGCGCCGGACAACCCGATCGCGCGCGCCCTCGAGCGCGGCTCGTGGTCGGCGTTCCTCACCCTGTTCCTGATCGGGCTCGCGCTGAATCTCACCCCCTGCGTCTACCCGATGCTGAGTGTGACGGTGTCGATCTTCGGCGCCCGGCGCTCGGCCCCTCCGCTCCAGGTTTTCGGCATGGCGTGCGTCTACGTGCTGGGAATGGCGGTGATGTACAGCACGCTCGGCCTGGTCGCGGCGCTGACCGGGGGACTCTTCGGCGGCGTCCTCCAGAGCCCCATGGTCCAGATCGGGATCGGGCTCCTGCTCGCCGTGCTCTCGCTCTCGATGTTCGGCCTCTACGAGTTCCAGATCCCGCCCCAGCTCCTCTCCCGGCTCGGCGGCACCACGGCAACCAGCGTGGCGGGCACGTTCGGGTCGGGACTCCTGGTGGGCGTGTTCGCCGCGCCCTGCGTGGGGCCGCCGGTCGTGGCCCTGCTCGCGGTGGTCGGGGCCAAGGGCGACCCGTGGTTTGGCTTCCTCTCGTTCTTCGTGCTCGCGCTCGGCCTCGGGGCTCCCTACCTCGTGCTCGGGACGTTCTCGAACCTGCTCCAGACCCTGCCGCGATCGGGCGAATGGATGGTGTGGGTGAAGAAGGTCTTCGGCGTGCTCTTGCTCGCCCTGGGGGCCTTCTACGCGTTGCTGGCCGTCCGGCCCGGCTGGACGCCGTGGATC
>VBOT01000170.1 GCA_005893225.1 Candidatus Eiseniibacteriota bacterium | reverse complement strand
TGGGACCGCTACTACCTGAAAGGCTTCGGACACTTCCCGACCATGAACTTCTACTACCTGGCGCGGTGGCGATCCGGCGAGCCTCGCGCGGCCGACGACGCGGCGAGCGCCGAGTGGATGCCGATCGAGCGGGCGGGAAGCAACCGAGCCCGGCTGGCGTGGAAGCATATGACCGACGTGCTCCGGGAAGTGAAGCGGCGGCTTTGACCTTGGCCCGCGCTAGCGGGAAACCACGCGAGTCACCGCCTGCGGCCGCGCCTCGGCTCCTCCAGCGCCGCGCCCCAGCGTTCCAGGAACGCCGTGACGAAGCCGTGCTCGCTGGCAGGATCGGCCGCGAGCGGCGCGAGTGCCAGAGCGACCGCGAGGGCCAGGTGGTAACCCTCAGAGCGCGAGGCCGCCGCGCGCCGGTAGGCCGGATGGGCGTCGTTCACCCAGACCGTGGACTCGACCAGGCGCCCGAGCTCGGGGTCGGCGGCGCGGCTCTCGAACTGGATGCTGAGCCCGTAGCGAGCCGGGCGGCGCGGGCCGCTCGGTCCGGGAAGCACGATGCCTTCGCTCCGGGACTCCGGCGCCTGCTCGCGCTCGGCCTCGGCCGGCGGCGCCTCCGCCACGGCGGTGACAGGCTCTCCGTTCGCGCGCGACTCCGCCTCCGCTTCGGTCGCCGCCGACAGCGAGGCCAGGACCAGGTCACGCGCATTCGCCTCTCCGCCGCGGCCGATCGGGAGCTTGCGCTGGCCGCCCTCGCGTCGCTCCACCAGTGTCGCGAGCAGCGGGAACTCGTCGGCCAGATCGATCAGCACGCGCTCGAGGTCGCGCTCCACCGGGCGCGCCACGCGCCGGCGAGTGGCCTCGGCGGCATCGCGAGCGTCGCCCCATTCGGCGAGCTGGCGCGACACCGCCTCCTGGAGCGCCTTGCGGTAGGCGAGGTAGGTGGCGCCGCGCGGCCCGGTGCGAATGAAGTCCGCCTTGTTGAGCGTCAGACATTCGGCCAGGGCCGGCACCTCGATCAGTCCGCCGACGCGCTCCGGGGCGGTCGGCGACACCCCGAGCCAGTCCCAGCCGCGCTTGATGACCTTGCCGAGGGTGCTGATGGCGATGCCGCGCCGGTCCTCGGGGAGCGGCAGCGGCTCGCGCAGCATGTGGCCGGCGGCCGAGGGCTTGCGCTTGCGCGCCAGCCGCACCTCGAGCAGGGCGACCTCGGCGGCATCGACCCCCGATCGCTCGAGCCTCCGGTCGTTGACCTCGACCTCGATGCCCTGCGGATAGTGCTGGGCGAGCACCGACTCGAACGAAGAATCGAAGAGCGCCGGATAATGGCGAAGGAGCGCGGCTTCCAGGAAACCCGGATCGAGGAGCGGCGAGAGCGGGTTCGCAAGTTTGAGCGTCACGGCCGTCCCGCGCCCCTCGACCCGCCCCGGCGGCGGCACCCAGCTCCACGGCGCGCGGTGGCGCGAGGCGAGGTGCCAGCGAGTGGCCACGTGCGTCTTGCCGCGCCGCGTCTCGGTCACGACCTCGCTGCAGAGGAGAAGACCCAGCTTGATCCCCACGCCGGCGAACCCGATACCCTGCCCGCGGGTCTTGCTGCTCGCGGCGATGTCGTGGTAGCGCGACAGCTCGCGCCGCTGCATTCCGGACCCGTCGTCCGCGACGGTGAGGGTCGCTTGCGCGGGCTCGGTCCAGAGCCGGATGCGGCGCGCTCCCGAATCGAGCGAGTTGGCGACGATCTCGGTGAGGATGGTCTCCTCGAGGGCGCCGGGATAAGCGTCGCGCAGATCCTCGAGCAGATGCAGAAGGTCAACACGTGTCTGGCCCATGCGTCGTCCGGGTGATGGGTCGGCGGGGAGGCGGGAAACGGCGGGAGTCTAGCATCGCGTCCGCTTCAAGCCGAGCGGCCGAAACCTCGAGCGAGCGCGGCCTGGATGTCGGAATGGTGGCGCCAGTGGGACACGCAGTGCTCCGGGGTGCCCCATCTCGGATCGTAGCGGGGTGCAAGCTCCACACCCCCGCGCCCCCAACTTTCCCGCCCCCTGGTCCCGGCCCCCGGTGTATGCTGGGGGCCGGTTTCGGCTTACGCGCTGACGACCGATTTCAGGCCGCGACGGTCGGTGGGAGCGAGCCGCCCCGCACTATGACGTTCGCCATGAACCGCCGGAGAGCGCAGCACCCGGCCATGCAAGCCCAGGAGGAGATTCGAACATGACCCCAGCGAGAGGATCCGAGAGCGGGTCGCCCGCCTTGATCAACGGCGGAGACACTGCGACCGCCACCGCCGCGCGCACGGTGCAGAACTATGTCGGCGGCCGCTGGGTCGCCTCCGACGCCACGCGCTTCGGCGAGGTGAGGAACCCGGCCAACGACGAGCTCTTGGCTCGCGTCCCGCTCGGCACCGCCGCCGACGTGGATCGGGCGGTCAAGGCCGCGCTCGAGGCGTTCCCGGCGTGGCGCCAGACGCCGCCGGTCCATCGCGTCAAGCCGCTCTTCAAGCTCAAGAACCTGCTCGAGGAGCACCTCGACGACGTGGCCCGCGTGGTCACGCGCGAGCACGGGAAGACGCTGGACGAGTCGCGCAGCAGCGTGCGCCGCGCGATCGACAATGTGGACCTCGCCTTCGGCATCCACGACCGCATGATGGGCACCTCGCTCGAGGACATCGCCGCGGGCATCGACTGCCATACCGTGCGGCAGCCGATCGGCGTGTTCGCCGCGATCACCCCGTTCAACTTCCCCGCCATGGTGCCGATGTGGTTCCTCCCGCACGCGGTGGCGTGCGGCAACACCTTCGTCGTCAAGCCCAGCGAGCGCGTGCCGCTCTCCCAGGTGCGCATCTTCGAGTTGATGCACGAGGCGGGTTTCCCCGCGGGGGTCGTGAACCTGGTGAACGGCGCCAAGGAAGCCGTGGACGGGATCCTGGATCATCCGGGGATCGCGGGAGTGTCCTTCGTGGGCTCGTCGCCGGTGGCCCGCTACATCTACCGGCGGGCGGCCGAGCACGGCAAGCGGGTCCAGGCGCTCGGCGGGGCCAAGAACTTCGTGGTCGTGATGCCCGACGCCGACCTCGACCGGGCAGCGGCGATCTCGACCGAGTCGTGCTTCGGCTGCGCGGGTGAGCGCTGCCTGGCGAACAGCGTGGTGCTCGCGGTGGGCGAGGCGCACGGCAAGATCAAGGACAAGCTGGTCTCGGAGGCCAAGAAGCTCAAGGTCGGGGACGGCATGGAGCCGGGCGTGACGATGGGCCCGCTGATCACCAAGCAGCACAAAGAAAAGGTGCTGGGCTACATCGAGCAGGGGATTCGCGAGGGCGCCAAGCTGCTGCTGGATGGGCGCGGCTACCAGGACCCGCAGCATCCCGAGGGCTACTACCTGGGTCCCACGATCTTCGACGAGGTGAAGCCCGAAATGGTGATCGGCCGCGAGGAGATCTTCGGACCGGTGCTGTGCGTGATGAAGGCGCGGGACTTCGACGAGGCGGTCCAGATCGTGCGCCAGCACGAGCTGGGCAACGCGACCAGCATCTTCACCTCGAGCGGCAAGTGGGCGCGCGAGTACCGCTATCGCGTCGAGCCCAGCATGCTGGGCGTGAACATCGGGGTCGCGGCGCCGATGGCGTACTTCCCCTTCGGTGGCGCCAAGGGCTCGTTCTTCGGCGACCTGAAGGGGCATGGCCGGGACTCGATCGATTTCTTCACCGACAAGAAGGTCGTCATCAGCCGCTGGTTCTGAGCGTGCACTCGGGCCTGGGCCGTCGGCTGCCGGTGTCGTGGGTGGTTGCCGCCTGGGTGATGGGTGCGCTCGCAGGATGGGGGTGTTCGGCCGCGGCGTGCGAGCCCGGGATCGAGGCTCTCCCGATCGTCTTCAACCTGGCCGCGGCCGAGACAGCGAGCGCGGTGAAGCCGGCCACGCCAGACACGTCGAGCGCGGCGACCCCGGCGGTGGCCGAGACCTCCACCGTCGCCAGGCCGGCTCCTGCTCCGGCTGTGATTCCGGCGGCCAAGGTCAAGCCGAAACGCGCTACCGCGCTCGGCGCCGGAGTCGGCGCCGCGATCGGCCTCGCGGCCGGAGTGTTCATGGTCCAGGGACTGAACCCCGGGGATTCGGTGCTGGGATTCAACCTCTACGCCGGCCCGGTGGCGACGACGCTCATCGGGGCGATCGCCGGCGGGATCGTGGGGTGGTTCTTCCGGCGCTGAGGGCTCAGTCTTCACGAACGTCGGCAGGCGGCGCATCGCCATCACGGGCGTGCAGGCGGTCCGCATCGGTGGCACAATCCCCCCACTCGCTCATCACGTGGTTCACCGCCCGCGGCGCCCTCGCCGCGCGCGGGCTCGCAGTCCCATCGTCACGAGGAGCATCGTATGCCCCGCAAGCTGATCGGCGGGTTGATCCAGTGCAGCAACCCGATCAACGACGAGTCGGTGCCCGTCTCCAAGGTGAAGCAGGCGATGTTCGACAAGCACGTGCCGCTCATCGAGGAGGCGGGGAAGAAGGGTGTCCAGATCCTCTGCCTGCAGGAGATCTTCAACGGACCGTACTTCTGCCCCAGCCAGGACAAGCGCTGGTACGAGGCCGCGGAACCGGTGCCGGGGCCCACCACGGAGGCGGTGGCGAAGCTCGCGGCGAAGCACCACATGGCGGTGGTGGTGCCGGTCTACGAGAAGGACATGCCTGGCGTCCTCTACAACACCGCGGCGGTCTACGACGCCGACGGCACCTATCTGGGCAAGTATCGCAAGAATCACATTCCGCACACCTCGGGCTTCTGGGAGAAGTACTTCTTCAGGCCCGGGAACCTCGGCTATCCGGTGTTCCAGACCCGCTACGCCAAGGTCGGCGTCTACATCTGCTATGACCGGCACTTCCCCGAAGGCGCCCGGGCGCTGGGCCTGAACGGCGCCGAGATCGTCTTCAACCCGAGCGCCACGGTCTCGGGTCTCTCGCAATACCTCTGGAAGCTCGAGCAGCCCGCGCACGCGGTCGCGAACGGCTACTTCATGGGCTGCATCAACCGGGTGGGGAGCGAGGCGCCGTGGAACATCGGGAAGTTCTACGGCTCGTCCTACTTCGTGGATCCGCGCGGCAACTTCCTGGCGCAGGCGAACGAAAGCGACGACGCGGTGGTGGTGGCCGAGGTGGATCTCGACATGATCGACGAGGTGCGCGCGGTGTGGCAGTTCTTCCGCGACCGCCGGCCGGAGACCTACGAGGAGCTGGTGAGCCTGTGAGCGCGATCGGCTCGCTGCTCGCGGCCGGGCGCTACGTGATCTTCAACGCCGGCCGCGAGTGCGGCGAGGAGCGCTGGGAGATCCTCGCCACGCCCGAGGGCTATCTCGTTACCGGAGAGCAGGAGGTCGTGCCGCCCCATCCGTTCCCGAACCGGCAGGAGTATCGCGGCACCCTCGGCCCCGACTGGCGCCCCGCCAAGCTCGAGATCTTGTGGCGCGTGGGCGAGCGCCGGCTGCGCGCGACGCATCGCACCGAGGGCGGTATGTGGCGCGTGCGGATCGAGTACGGCGGACAGGTGCGCGAGCAGGAGGGCGATTTTCCGGACCTGTGCGAAGTCGAGTACGGGACTCATCTGTTCAACACCGTGATGCTCGCCCGCCGGGACTTCCAGATCGGCGGCGAGCACGAGTTTCCAGTGCTCAGGATCGGGCCGCCGCTCATGGCGGTCTCTCCGGAGCGCATGCTCTATCGCTGCGTGGAACAGGGCAGCGTGGAGACGCCCTTCGGCGCCGTGACCGCGAAGCGTTACGTGGTGAGCCTGCCCCCCGGGCCCGAGGAGCAGGGATACTCCTTCTGGGCCGATGAAGATGGCCTGGTGCTCGAGTCCTACGAGGGGCCCGATCGGTCGCGGCCGTGGATGAGGCTCGTCGAGTTGCGCAGGGGAGACGCCGCCCCTCCGCTTTGGCCGGTGACGATGGCCGCCTCCGGAGCTAGAATCGAGACCTGCCGACGGGCTGCGCGCCCGCTGCGGGCGCTGCCCGGTCCATTCATCTCGGTGATGACCGTGAGGGAGGAAGGAGGTCCGCCATGAGATGCGTCGTGATCGCCGCGGCCGTGCTGAGTCTCTTCTGTTCCACCGCGAACTCCCAGAGCAGCGACAGCACCGCCACCTACGTGCTGCTGAAGGACAGCGTTATCGAGATCGGCTGCTTCGGGCCGTGCACCTGCCCGGTCCTGACGCGGCAGATCCAGGGCACGTACCTCCTCACCCGAACCGGGGCCGACCCGCTGTTCGAGTACTTCGACGTCAGCGACGTGAAGTGGGAGGCG